>JBKGZY010000308.1:0-2500 GCA_046543175.1 Dichotomicrobium sp. | reverse complement strand
TAAGGGACCCGGTCGCGGCGCACGCGCTCCAACACGTTGTCCTCCGGCACGAAGAACCGGCACACCCACACTAGGCGCTGGTCCGCGCCCGCCGGCGGGAACACCCACACCAGCGCGGTCACGTCCTGCGTTGCGCTCAGGTCGATGCCGCCGAAACACGGCCGCCCGCGCATCTCCTCGGGCAGGCGCTTCCAGTAATCCGGATCGTCCGGCTGCGCGGAGCACCGCGCCCACTTGTCCATCTGCAGCCAGCGGACGTCCTGCTCGGTCCAGATGTTGAGGTGGTAACGCTTGAAGTCGTTCTCGTGGCGCGGGTTCTCCGCGGCCTTCTTCGCTTCGGCTTCCAGATACCCCGTGTTGACCGACACCCCGATATTCGGGTTGGCCTTCGCCCAGACCTCCGGATCCTGCCAGTCGTCGTCGGCGCCGGCCTCGTAGATCACGACCAGCCGGTCGGGATCCTCGATGATCTTGTCAACGATCTTGCGGTCGTATTGATAGACCTCCCAGCCATAGCCCGTGCGCGTGCCTGCCGTGGAGGTGTGAAACTCCAGCGGCTGCGCCCGCGCCGCCATGCCCTGGCGCACATACTGGTCGAGCCGGTCGTCGGGCCACTCGTGCAGCTCGTCGCCGATCTTGAACGACGGGTTGAGCCCGTGCTTGCCCCCCGGCTTGCCCGACAGCGGCCGGAATATCCCGTCGAGCGCCGGGCAATAGATCTTGTTCTTCCACACCTCCACGTGCTTCGAGAGCTTCGCGGAGTTGTCCGCCATCGCCTGCGCGGCGCCGAACACGATCCTGGCCTGTTCCTCCTTGGAGGCGATCGCGTAGCCTTCCGCGCCGCGCTCGCCGTCGCCCAGCAGCAGGAGCAGCGCCACGCCGGCGGCGAGCTGCGTCTTGCCGTTCTTGCGCGGCACCCACACGTCGCAGACGCGGTAGCGCCTGGTGCCGTCCTCGCGCCGCCAGCCGAACAGCGGCCGGATGATCTGGTCGCGCTGCCACGGCTCCAGCGTGAACGGCTGGCCCGCCCAGCGCCCCTTGTGGTGGCGCAGGTAGCGCGCGAAGAAGTCGCAGGCGCGATCCGCCGCGCGCTCGTCGAACCAGTCGCCGGCGTCCATCAGTTCAGCAACCCGAGCGGGCTTTCGTCGCCGTCGTCGTCCGGCCGGCCGTCCTCGCCGTCGCCCGGCGGGAACGGCAGGTTGCCCTGCTGCATCCGCGCGCGCAGCTGCAGGATCTTCTGGCGCGCGTCCGGCGTCAGCCCGAACTTCGCCTCGAGATCGGCGAGGATCGACTCCACCCGCGTCAGCGCGGTGAAGTCCGGGTTCAGCCGCTGCATGCGCCCGTGCCGGCTCTCGGTCTCGTAGCTCTCGCCCTGCTTGTTGACCTTCTCGCGCAGCCGCAGCCAGCGCGCGAGATAGTCGCAATACCGCGCCAGCGCGTTGTGGTGGCTCGGGCGCAGCATCTTCTCCGCGACCAGGTCGTGCGTGACGATCTTCCAGAACGTGAGCGCGTCGCCGCTCAGCCAGTCCGGTGCCTCGATCTCAGCCATTGCCATCGCCACCGCCGCTGCCGGGCAGCGACAGATCGCCCTGTCAAAAAAAAGTTTCCCGAAATCCGCCGCGCACAAAAACGTGGGTGGAACGCGCGGTCTTGGCGGGTTCCGCCCAGAGATTTTCGATCGATCAGCCGGTCGCGACCACCCGGTCGGCCGCGCCATACGTGAACGCGGCGTGCCAGCGCTCCACGGCGGCGATCTGTTGTCTCGCGATTGGCCCGCGCTCCGGCGACGCCGCGATCCGGCGCTTGCACACCGAAAGCGGCGCGTAGCACACGACCCGTTCGCGCGGCTTCAGCGCATCGGACCACGCATCGCGCAGCTCCACGCGCGCCGCCGTGACGATGAACCAGGCGCGCTCCGCATCGCTGGCGGCGAGCGCGCGCAGCCTCGCGTTGCGTTCTTCCAGTGCGGCGCGCACCAGCTCGCGGTCCCAGACCACGGCGCGCCCCTGTGCCCCGGTCAGCTCGGCCAGGATGGCGTCGAGGTCGATGACGACATCGCCCGCCTTGGCATGTGCGCCGACATAGTGCGACTTGCCGCTCGCCGGCGCGCCGCTGACCATCACCAGCGCGGGCCGCGCCGGCGCCAGCCCGGCGGGCATGAACACCGTGTCCCGCGCCTCGCCGGCCGTCTTGGCGTTGTGGCAGGTGATGCACAGCGCCTGCCAGTTCTTGCGGTCCCAGAACAGGCGCATGTCGCCGCGATGCGGCACGATGTGATCGACCGCCTCGGACGCGGCGACCACGTCGTGATCGAGACAGCGCACGCATAGCGGGTTGCGCGCCAGGAACGCCTCGCGGGCGCGCCGCCACTTCGCCCCATAGCCGCGCTCGGCGCTCGATCCGCGCCGCTTGTCGAAGGCGCGCCGGCGCTCGCGTTCGCGTTCGGTGTAGGCCTCGCGGCGCTCGCCCTGACCATGGGTGCCCGGCGCGCGCGGCATGG
>JBKGZY010000073.1:0-11780 GCA_046543175.1 Dichotomicrobium sp. | reverse complement strand
TGGCCTTGCTGACCCTGTTGGCCCTGCTGCTCCCCTTGCTGCCCCTCCTGCTGACCGGGCCCCTGCCCCTCGCGGCGCTGCCGGTAGGTCTCGTCGAGCAGGCGCTGCTGTTCCTGGACAATCTCGCCGAAGCGCTTGAGCATCTCCATCATCTCGCCGGCCTGCCGGTTCTGGCCGGGATCACCCGCGCGCAGGTTCTCCAGCATGTTGCGAAGCTCGCTCAGCATCTGCTGCGCCATCTCGCGCGAGCCGGTCTTTGCCAGGTCCTCGATGTCCTGCAGCATCTTTTCCAGATCCTGCGAGGACAGCATCTGGCTGGGGTCCATCGGCGGCATGTCGTCCATGTCGCCGTCCTGGCGCTGCGCCCGCTCGGCAAGCTCCTGCATGAATTCCGAGAGGGCCGTGCGGAGTTCCTCCATCGCCTGCTCGATTTCCTCGGGCGAGGCGTCCCCTTCGAGCGCCTCGCGCAGACGCTCCTGGGCCTGGCGAAGCCGTTCCTCGGCATCGGACAGGTCGCCGTCCTCGATGCGCAGGGCGATCTTCCAGAGCTGGTCGACCACCGATTTGACCGATTCGACCCCGGTCTCGTGCACGAGCCGCCAATACGCCGAGCGCAGGCCCATATAGACGACCTTGTCGTCAAAGAACTTGTCGGGCGCGATGGTCAGGGCGTTCAGCGAACGCACCGCGTCGCGGACATCGCGCGGATTGAGAACCAGGTCGCGGCGCTGCTCGATGACCGCGCGTGCCAGCGGCTTCGTGAATTCGCGCTCAGGCAGCGTGAACAGCTTCGGCTCGCTGTAGCCGGTCTGCCCGGATTGGTCGTGCGCGTTCAGCGTCACTTCCACCGTCAGGCCGGCCCACGGATGCGCCGTCAGATCCTTGAATGTCTGATCTTCCACCTTCTTTGCGTTCGTGCCGGACAGCGGCAGCGAAATCTCCGGGGCGGACCACGGCCCTTCGCGCAGGCGTGTCTCGCCGTCGTCGTCGATCAGGCGGAACTTGGCCTCGGCCGAAGAGAGGCCGTAATCGTCTTGCACCCTGTAATCGATCTGTACGGCCTTGCGTTCGGTTTCAGACGGCTCTTCGGTGAACGCGATCACGGGCGGTTCGTCGGGGGTGACGTCGATCGGCCAGGACGCCACGAGTCGACCGTTGTAGCGCAGGGTCGCGGTCTGCGACCACGCCAGGTCCCGTTTCAGCGTCGCCACGCCGCCAGCCTGCCCGTCGCCCGCCGCTTCGAACGCAAGCTCCTCGCTCTTGCCGTCAGCCTCGACATACAGGCGCAGATCGCTCGCCTCGGCATTGTTGACGCGAATCGTCATTTCGCTGCCTTCGGGCGCTTCCAATTCGCGCCGCTCGAGCGCCTCGCCCGGCTGCACCGGCCCGCTCGTCAGCGTGATGGGCGCTTCGCCCGTGTAAACCGGCGGGGCGATCCACGCATCCAGGCGCAGCGAGGCTACCGTCGCCCCGGCGCCCAGATCGAAAGCAGCCGCCACGCGCTCGCGCACATGCCCCCATTGCGCCGTCACGGCGACGATCAGCAACAGGCCCAGCAGCGCGCGCAGCGCGAAGGGATCGAAACGGTCCGTCCGCAGTTCCGGCGCGCCCGGCCTGAGCTTGGCGATGGCCGCGGCCATACGCTCGCGATAGGCGCGCCAGAGCGACTTCGCGCCCGGCCCGGTATCGCCGGCCGGCCGGTCCTGAAGCGCGCTCGCGGGCCTGTGCGGCACGCCGGAGCGCACTTCCAGGCGGCGCTGCGCTTCCTCGCGGCTCGGCCCGCGGACGCGCAGGATCGGAACGAAGGACGCCACCAGCGCAATGCCGAATGCCCAGAGCAGCGCCTGATGAACCTCCCGCCCCAGCATGGGCCACACGCCCAGCAGCGACAGCAGGACGAATGTTCCGACGACCCCGGCAGGCAGCCAGAGGCGGGGCCACAGACGTTCCAGGAAGATGACGCGGCGCATCTGCGCGATCTTGCGCTGAAGCAGCCGTTCAGGAGAGCGTTCTCGCGAAGTCAAAAGGCTCGGTCCATTGCTAAAGCGTCGCGGGACGCTGCGCGACGACATGCGCTAGCTGCCGCATATTGGCAACAGGGTACGGCAAAATTGCGCATGGATAAAATCAAAACCGCATCAGCGGCTGCGAGCAGGGACTTATGCCCGGCCTATCGCCTCCCGCGGCGTCAGCCACGGGGCGATCTTTTCGCTGGCGAGCATGTCCTCGTAACTCGGGCGCGGCCGCACGACGGCGTATTCGCCGCCGCTGACGATCACCTCGGGCACCAGCAACCGGCTGTTATAGCTCGAGGCCTGCATCGCGCCGTAAGCGCCCGCCGTCATGACCGCGCCGAGATCGCCCGCGCGGAACGGCGGCAGCGCGCGGTCGCGTGCAAGGAAATCGCCGGTTTCGCAGACCGGCCCGACGATATCCTGAACAAGCGCCGGCTCCTGCCCGCGCGCCTCGTCGACGGCCCAGATGTCGTGATGCGCGTCGTAAAGCGTCGGGCGAATCAGGTCGTTCATCCCGGCATCGACAATGGTAAAGCGCTTGTTCTCGCCGTGTTTCAGGTAGAGCGCGCGGAAGACGAGAATGCCGGCATTGCCCGCGATCATGCGCCCCGGCTCGAAGATCAGCCGGCAATCGAGCGCCCCCGCCGCGCGCTCGACCACTCGCGCGTACTCATCGGGGTGCGGCGGGATATCGTTGTCGCCGCGATATGGCACGCCCAGCCCGCCGCCAAGATTGACGAAATCGATGGTATGTCCGGCCGCGCGCAACTCGCCCACCAGCTCGCTCAGGAGCGCGAAGGCCCGCTCGAACGGTTCGAGATCGGTGATCTGGCTGCCGATATGCATATGCACGCCGCGCGGCTCCAACCCCGGAAGCTCCGCCGCCAGCCGGTAAAGCCCGGCGGCATCGTTCCACGGCACGCCAAACTTGTCCTCGGCCTTGCCCGTGGAGATTTTCGCGTGGGTGCGCGCATCGACATCCGGGTTGATGCGAAACGCGATGCGCGCCGACTTGCCGCGCTGCTGCGCCACCTCGGAAAGCGCGCGGGCTTCCGCCTCGGATTCGACATTGAAGCCGTAAATCCCGGCATCGAGCGCGGCGGCCATCTCCTCACGGGTCTTGCCGACGCCGGAGAACACGATGCGCGAGGGCGGCACGCCCACGGCCAGCGCGCGGCGCAGTTCGCCTTCGGAAACGACATCCATGCCGGCGCCCTGACGCGCAAGCGTCTTGATGACCGACAGGTTGGAGTTCGCCTTGATCGAGTAGCAGACCAGCGTGTCGCGCCCGGCGAATGCGTCCGCGAACACGCGGTAATGCCGCTCCAGCGTGGCAGTCGAATAGCAATAGAACGGCGTCCCGACGCGCGCCGCGAGATCGTCGAGATCGACCGCCTCGGCGTGGAGCGTGCCGTCCCGGTAGGAGAAATGATGCATGATGCCTGCCCTTGAGCGTGGCGCGGGCCGTTAGCAATCCGCCCGCGCGAACGTGGCGGGCGTGCTTAAAGCAGAACGTCCAGAATGAACGGTTCGTGCCGCTTCTCCGCGGCGTTTTCGCGTTTCTCGACGACCTCGCCGTCTCCGGCGGTCCGCTCGGCCTTCGCCGTCTTCTCCGGCCCGGGCGGCGGCTCCAGCGGGCCGCGCTTGCCGCAGGCGGTCGCGCCGAAGGCAAGCATGATCAGCGCCGCGCCGAGCGCCAGATGTTTCAATTGCATGGCTTCGTCCCCCTGTCCGTCGCCGGTCGGCGCCTGGCAATGCCAGACGGGCCATTTGCCATCATTAAGCCTGTTCCGACAGGCGTTGCAACCATGCGCTGGCCTGCGCGCGCACATTTTCCGGCGCTGTGCCCCCAAAGCTTACCCGGCTGGCGACGGAATTATCGACCGAAAGCACATTGAACACATCCGCGGTGATGCGCGGCTCGATTCCCCGCATGTCCGCAAGCGGGACTGCATCGAGGGAAAGCCCGCGCTCTTCGGCCAGCCGGACGATCCGGCCCGTGACGTGATGCGCCTCGCGGAACGGCATGCCCAGCGCGCGCACCAGCCAGTCCGCGAGATCGGTCGCCGTGGAAAACCGCCGGGACGCCGCTTCGCGCATCCGCGCGGTGTCGGGCTCCAGATCGCCGATCATGCCGGTCATGGCCGGCAGCATCAGCGCCAGCGCGTCCAGCGCCTCGAAAGCCGGCTGCTTGTCCTCCTGCATGTCCTTGGAATAGGCCAGCGGCAGCCCCTTCATCACCATCGCCAGCGCCTGGAACGCCCCGGCGATGCGCCCGACCTTGGCGCGCACCAGTTCGGCGGCGTCGGGATTGCGCTTTTGCGGCATGATCGACGAGCCGGTCGTGAAGGCGTCGGACAGGCGCGCGAAGCCGAACTCGGCGGAGCACCACAGCACGATCTCCTCGGCCAGCCGCGACAGGTGTATCGCGAGAATCGATCCGGCCGCCAGCGTTTCCAGCACGAAATCCCGCGCCGACACCGCGTCGAGCGAATTTGCCATCGGCCGGTCGAAACCGAGTGCCCGCGCCGTCTGCTCGCGGTCGATGGGAAACGACGTGCCGGCCAGCGCCGCCGCGCCGAGCGGGCTTTCGTTGAGCCTCCCGCGCGCATCCACCAGCCGGGCGCGGTCGCGCGCGAACATCTCGACATAGGCCATCAGGTGATGCCCGAAGGTCACCGGCTGGGCGGTCTGCAAATGCGTGAAGCCGGGCATCACGTCGCCGGCATGATCGCGCGCTTTCGTCGCCAGCGCCGTCTGCAACGCGGTAATCTCTGTAGCCATCGCGTCGAGCGCATCGCGGATATAAAGCCGCAGGTCGGTCGCCACCTGGTCGTTGCGCGAGCGCGCGGTGTGCAGCTTGCCCGCCGCCGGCCCGATCAGTTCGGCCAGCCGGGATTCGACGTTCATGTGGATGTCTTCAAGCTCACGCGAAAAGGTGAAACGCCCCTCGGCGATCTCGGCCAGGATCGCATCCAGCGCGGCGGTGATCTCGTTGGCTTCCGCACGCGTAATGATGCCGCAGTCCGCGAGCATGTGCGCATGGGCCATCGAGCCGGCGATGTCCTGACGGTACAGGCGTTTATCGAAATCGATGGAGGCGTTGATCTCGCCCATGACGGCGTCGGCGGCGCTTGAAAACCGCCCGCCCCACATTTTATTCGACATGAGACTTTCGTTTCATCAACTCGCACGCATTGGACACGATGGCGCGCAAATCCCGCAAGGACGACCCCGGCGAAGCACCGCGCGGCCCCGGCGCGATCATGTATATCGCGGGGATGGCGCTGGCGGCAATCGCCGGCTTCGCCGTCGCCGAATTCGTGGTTACCCCCGGCGAGCGCGTGGTGCCGGCCATGAGCGGCGCAACGGCCGGCGGCGACGCCGATGACGGGCAGAACGCCGCCTCCTCCGCAGCCGAGGCCGGCCTCGAGAACCTCAAGGTGCATGACGAGCCGCGCGAGGTGCCGGATTTCTCCTTCATCGATGGTGACGGCGAAACGCGCACGCTTGCGGACTGGTCCGGCAAGCTGCGCCTCGTGAATATCTGGGCGACTTGGTGCGCGCCCTGCAAGGAAGAAATGCCGGCGCTTTCCCGGCTTGAGGACAAGCTCGGCGGCGCGGATTTCGCGGTGCTGCCGGTCAGCGTGGATCGCGGCGGCATTGCCAAGCCGCGCGGCTTCCTCGAGGACATCGGCGCGGACAACCTGCCCGTGCTCCTGGACGAGACCGCCCGGCTGAACTTCAAGCTCGACGTCATGGGCCTGCCCGCCACGCTGATCATCGACCGCGAGGGGCGCGAGATCGCCCGCATGATCGGTCCGGCGGAATGGGACTCGCCGGAAGCCATCGCGCGGCTGCGTGAACTCATGGCACGCGGCGGTTAGCGCATGGCCCTTTCGGACTGATACCGATCATGACACTCGTCCTTGCCGGGCGATCTCGCGTGGTCCGGCGGATCACACGCCGGTGTCGGCGTATGCGGCGTCCTCGGGATCGTTCCGGACGATGGCGGTCATCGTGACAGGCTGGAAGTCCTCGCTATAGGCGCCGATGCGCCGACCATGCTCACGGATCGCCTCGGGATCGCTCGCCTGGTAGATGCACACCGACCCGACGCGGCCGTCATCCTCCTTGACCACATAGCTTCGGATCCAGCGCAGCCGGTCCGCCATTTGCTCGCCGACCCGCGCCGATTCCGCCGCGGCGGCTTCCAGTTCTTTCTCGTCCGCCCAGACACTGCGGCGGCGAATAGCGTAGAGTTGCATGTCTTTTCCTCCTTTACCAACGGTCCTGCGCGACCGTGTGACCAAGGATGGCGCAGTCGCGCCCGGGGCTGAAGATGGCGTTCCGGACATTGTCAGGGGGCGAAAACGCCAATAGGCGGGCGCGCACTGGAAATGACGGGCTTTGATGCGGATAATGGGCGCATGGAAGCAAGCCGGGAGCACAACGCGTCGCCAGCGCCGCTCGATGTCGCGGTGGTACTGGTCAATGACGGCTTTGCATCGACGGCCGTCGGCCCGATCGAGGTGTTCACCGCGGCGGGGAAGATGTGGAACGAGTTGAGCGGCCATCCGGCGCAACCAAAATTCCGCGTCACCATGGCCTCCATCGACGGGGCGCCGGTCGAGAGCGCCTACGGGCTGAAAATCCAGCCGGATGTGAGCGTCCGGGAGATAGACCGCGCCGACATCGTGTTCGCTTCGGCCTCCGGGCCGTTACCGTCACAATGGATGGACCGGCACCGCGACCTGTTGCCCTGGCTCACCGAGCGGTATCGGGGCGGGGCGATGCTTGCAGGCGTGTGTTCCGGCGTCGCCTTTCTGGCGGAGGCGGGCCTCCTGGATGGCCGGCGGGCAACGACCCACTGGGGCGTGGCCGAAGATTTCCGGCGCCGCTATCCCAAGGTGGATTGGCGGGTCGACCTGCTGATCACCGAGGAAGGCCGGCTGTTCTGCGGCGGCGGCGTCAACGCCTCGACGGATCTCAGCCTCTACCTGGTCGAACGGCTGTGCGGGCGCGAGATCGCAGTGCAGTGCGCCAAGGCGCTGATCCTCGACATGCCGCGCATGCATCAGTCCGGCTACGCGTTCCTGCCGATCGCGCGCAACCACGGCGACGCGCAGGTGCGCGCCGTCGAGGAGCTTCTTCACGCCAATTTCCGCGACTGCCCGCCGATCGACGAGATCGCAAAGCGTGCCGGCATGAGCCCGAGAACGCTAACCCGGCGGTTCAAGGCCGCGACCGGGCATCTGCCCGGCGAATATCTCCAGATGATCCGGGTCGCAGCGGCGCGGCAGCTCTTCGAGGACGGCGAGCGCTCGGTGCAGCAGGCGGGCGTCATGGTGGGCTACGAGGACACGGCGTTCTTCCGCAGCGTGTTCAAGCGATACAGCGGGTACACGCCCGCCGCCTACCGCGAGCGTTTCCGGCAACGTCATCGCGCGGGCTGACACTGCGGTAAACACCCGCCGAGATAGCGGCGAGACGCCGCCGGCACCGCGCGGGGTTAAACCCGTTTCGGCGGAGTCCCGGCCTTGACCCTCCAGCGACTGGAAACAATAGGTGAAGGACGCCGAGCGTTCAGGCGCTTTGAGCACACTCACGGAGTGAGAATCATGAACACATGGATGCAGTCAGCCTTGGCGAGCATGGCGATCTGGGCCGGCCAGTCTGGTGCCGTTTTCGCCCAGCCGCGCGGTTACTGGGATGACCACATGATCGGCTGGGGCGGCTGGTGGTTCGGCCCGGTGATGATGCTGATTGTCGTGGCCGTCATTGTGCTCGCCATCATCGGCCTGTGGCGGCTCTTCAGCGGGCCGCGATCGGATCGGGCGAGGGGCGACGCTTCGCTGGAAATCCTGCGTGAGCGGTTCGCGCGCGGCGAAATCGATGAAGAGGAATTCGAGGCGCGCCGCAGGGCCCTTGAACGCTGAGCGCGGGTCAGAACAGGCGCGGCCCGAGGACGAGCGCAGCCAGCCCCAGGGGGAGGGCATAGGGCATTCTGCCGTCCCGCGCCCACGCCACGGGCTTGGCGATGACAGCGCGGTTCGCCAGCGCCGGATTGGCGATCAGCAGTCTTTTCAGTCCGGCCAGCGCCGCCGCCGCGACACCGCCGAACAGGGTGGTCAGCACGATGAATGCGCCGATGGAAGCCGGCCCCATCCACAGCGCCAGCGCGGTGAGGAATTTCGCGTCGCCGCCGCCGAACACGCCGAGGCTGAACAGCGCGAAGCCGACGGCAAGCGCGCCCGCCCCGATCAGCGCATGCAGCGCCAGTTGATCGAAGCTGCCCATTAATATCGCATAGCCAAGGTAAAGGCCGCCGAGCGAAAGCGGAATCCAGTTGGGCACGCGCAAGCTGGTCGTGTCCGTCACGATCGCGTAGGCGATCAGGAAGACGTAAACGGCTTGGACAATCGCCGGGGTCCAGTCGGTCATCATTCCCTAGAGTCGGTCGGCGGGACGGAGGGGGGCGGCAGCGGCGCAGTCCCGTCTTGTGGCGGCGGCAGCGCGCCGCCGGATCAATATGTAGGTGTCTAACGCATTCCACTTCGCATTTGCTGCGAATCAGCAAGATCATGGATAATAGGCGTTTGCCAAGCGCCGAGCGCATTTGGTCATGACGAAAGGACATCGACCGTGACCGATCCGCGATCCCCGGTGCGCGCGATGTTGGACCGGCGGGCCAGGGTTCATTGCTGAAAATCAGGTCTTGTCGCCTCTATCAGCCGGGCAATTCGCGTGTCGGCGCGTTACGGCCTGTCGGCGCGATGCGCCCGCCGCGTTGGTGCGCGCGTGGTCCCTGAGATTCAGACAGTTGCTCGGACGGGTGCCGCGACGGGGAGGCAAATGGAAGTTTCGGCACGGCGCCATAAGGATTTACACGATTTGTTGCAATCTGCGCGTTGACAGCCGCGCGCGGCGCGCTCATATTGCGCAGCGTGACAGCGCGGAATGGCGCAGAGGCCGGGTTCCGGTCTATTCCGCGTCTATCTGAACGAAATCCTGTCTTCTCCGATTTGCGCGCGGTGAGGACGTATGCCTTGGTCGGGCTTGCGTTCGCCATGACGTTTCGCCACCGCCTTTCGCATCGGAATAAGGTCCTTTTCTATTGACTTCATTTGAGCGCCTTGGGCTTTCCAAGGCTCTGAGCACCGCGTTGGCATCGCTAGATTACAACGCACCGACCCCCATCCAGCAACAAGCCATCCCGCCGCTGCTACGCGGCAAGGATATTCTGGCGCTCGCCCAGACCGGAACCGGCAAGACCGCCGCCTTCACGCTGCCGATCCTGGAGCGGCTGAGCGCGGACAAGCGCCCGCCGCTGCCCGGTCAGCCGAAGGCGCTGATCCTGGCGCCGACACGCGAACTCGCCCAGCAGATCGCCGAGAGCCTGCGCACTTACGGGCGCAAATTGAAGCTGCGCCACGGCATCGTCGTGGGCGGTGTCGCGGCGAGGCCGCAGATCCGCGCGCTGCGCGACGGCGTGGATGTGCTGGTCGCCACCACCGGCCGTCTGCTCGATCACATCAACGAAGGGCATGTGCGCCTGAACAACACCGGCATTCTCGTGCTCGACGAGGCCGACCGGATGTTCGACATGGGCTTCATCCGCGATGTCCGGAAGATCGCCGCGATGATGCCGGCCGAGCGCCAGACCGCGCTGTTCTCCGCGACCATGCCCGGCGAGATCGCCAAGCTGGCCCGCGAACTCCTCACCGAGCCGGAACGCGTCGAGATCGCGTCGAAGACCATGACGGTCGACAAGGTCCGGCAGAATGTCATCTTCGTCGAGCAGGCCGGCAAGCTCGGCGCGCTCAAGGGGCTGCTGGACGCCGCGGGTTGCGAACGCGCGATCGTCTTCACCCGCACCAAGCGCGGCGCCGACCGCGTGGCCCGCCAACTCGCCAAGGGCGATACGGTGGCCGAGGCCATTCACGGCGACAAGTCGCAATCCGCGCGCCAGCGCGCGCTGGCGCGCTTCAGCGGCGGCAAGGCGCAGGTGCTGGTGGCCACCGACGTGGCCGCGCGCGGCATCGACATCGACAACGTCACCCATGTCATCAACTACGACCTGCCCGCGGAGCCGGAAAGCTACGTCCATCGCATCGGGCGCACGGCCCGGGCAGGTATGAGCGGCACGGCGATCTCGCTGTGCACGCCGGCGGATCGCGACAGCCTCAAGGCGATCGAGAAACTGACGCGCCGCCGGATTGACGTACTCGGCGCGCAGGCGGAGACGGGCGAGGAAAGCCCGGCGCCTGTCCGTCCGCTCGCCAATGCGCCCGCGCCCGGCAAACAGCCCGGCGCCCAGCGCCCGCGCCGCCGGCGCAACCGGCGCTCCACCCCTTCCCGAGACGCAGCGTAACGACGGCTTTTGCGATGACAACCTGCTGGCGCGACGTGCGGCATCCCCGTTCCCAATTCCACTCTAGAGGCAGAAGGAGATCTTGATATGCCTAGCGGAACAGTAAAATTCTTCAACACGCAGAAAGGCTATGGTTTTATCCAGCCGGACGACGGCGGCAAGGATGTGTTCGTTCACATCAGCGCCGTTGAACGCGCGGGTATTCCGAACCCAGATGAGGGCCAGAAGCTGGCCTACGATCTGGAACAGGACCGCCAGGGCCGCACCTCGGCCACGAATCTGCGCGTCGAGTAGCGCGCCGGTTTCCTGCGGCATTGAGCCGGCGGCCGGAGGCGTTCATGCTGACGGCCGCCGGTATTCCGCTGACGGGCGAGGTCGGGCGGAAACGCTGGCGCTCGATCAACACCGGGAGAGTAAATGGCGAAGGAAGAAGTTCTCGAATTCGAAGGAACGGTCAACGACGTGTTGCCGGACGGACGCTTCCGCGTGCAACTCGACAACGGCCACGAAATCATCGCGTATACCGCCGGGCGCATGAAGCGCAACCGCATCCGCACGATCGCGGGCGACCGCGTGACGGTGGAGATGACCCCCTACGATCTCGACAAGGGGCGGATCACGTTCCGCCACAAGACCGATACCGGACCGCGCCCGACAGGCGGCGGCCGCCGGCCTCCGACACGCCGGCGCTAAGGCACGGGCGGCGCCGACGGCGCGCCGGGCCTGGGCGGCAATAACGCATGGCCGCAAAGCGGCCTTTCGCGTATCCTTTCTCCATGACATGTCCGGAATACGGCCTTGGCGAGCGAGTCGCCGATGGCATCATTCATGTGCTCGGCGTCACCGCCAGCCTGATCGCCGTGGCCATTCTGATCGCGATCGCGGTCTCGACGCTGCCTTTCGCCGCGACAGTCAGCCTCGTCATTTACGGCGTGGCGATGATCGCCATGTTCGGCTTTTCCGCCGCGTATCACCTGATCCCGGTTCCGGACTGGAAGCTTGCGCTGCGCAAGCTCGACCAGGCCGCGATCTTCATCAAGATCGCCGGAACCTACACGCCCTTGGCGCTCTACAAGATGGGCGGCTTCGCCGGCTACACGCTGTTCGGCGTCGTCTGGGCTGTGGCACTGTCGGGCGCGGTCGCCAAGCTGCTCGTCAAGCCCAGCCGCGACTGGTTCTCCATTCCGCTTTACCTGGCGCTCGGCTGGGCGGGGCTGGCCGCGATCCAGCCTCTGGTCATGGCGTTGCCCACGCAGTCGCTGATCCTGCTCGGCGCGGGCGGCGTGATCTACACGGCCGGCGTGGGGTTTCATCTCTGGCACAGCCTGCCGTATCAGAACGCCATCTGGCATCTGTTCGTGCTGGCCGGCACGGCCTGTCACTTCGCCGCG
>JBKGZY010000307.1:0-2518 GCA_046543175.1 Dichotomicrobium sp. | reverse complement strand
ACACGGGCATCCAATTCCGCCGGGTCTGGGTTGCCGTGTTACTCGGGTCAGGCCCGAGCACAAGCAAGCCCGGCAATGACGAAGGTTGATCCGATTCGACCAGAGCGGATCATGCTTCAAAGGTCGGAGAGCTTCATGTCCGGCTTGTAGTCGCGCTCCGGCACATCCTTCACGATGGCCTGTGCGCAGACGACATGCCCGCGAACGGAATCGAACGTGACGCTCGGCGGGCCGTGGAGTTCCCAGCCGTTGTTGAGCGCCTCGCTCACGCGGTGGCAGAAGGCGCTGTCGTCCTTGCCGGTCAGCAGGCGGTAGGCCTTCACGGCTGGCGCTCCCGCCGCGCGGCGACGAGGCGCAGGCGCAGCGCGTTCAGCTTGATGAAGCCCTCCGCGTCCTTCTGGTCGTAGCCGGAGCCTTCCTCGAAGGTGACGAGGTCCTGCGAATACAGCGACTGCGGCGAGCGCCGGCCGACCACGCTCACGCCGCCCTTGTAGAGCTTGAGCCGCACCGTGCCGGTGACGTGCTGCTGGCTGTGGTCGATCGCCGCCTGGAGCATCTCGCGCTCGGGGCTGAACCACAGCCCGTTATAGATCAGTTCGGCATAGCGCGGCATCAGCTCGTCTTTCAGATGCGCCGCGCCGCGATCCAGCGTGATCGATTCGATGCCGCGATGCGCCGCCAGCAGGATCGTCCCGCCCGGCGTCTCGTAGATGCCGCGCGACTTCATGCCGACGAAGCGGTTTTCCACGAGGTCGAGCCGGCCGATGCCGTTGTCGCGGCCCAGATCGTTGAGCCGCGCCAGCAGGTTGGCGGGGCTAAGCGGCTCGCCGTCGATCGACACCGCGTCGCCGCGCTCGAACCCGATCTCGATCGTGGTCGGCTTGTCCGGCGCGTCCTCCGGCGCGAGCGTGCGCTGATAGACGTATTCCGGCGCTTCCTCGTCGGGGTCTTCCAGCAGCTTGCCTTCCGACGAGGTGTGCAGCAGGTTCGCATCGCAGGAAAACGGCGCCTCGCCGCGCTTGTCCTTCGGCACCGGGATCTGGTTTTTCTCCGCGAAGTCGATCAGCGCCTCGCGGCTCACCAGGTCCCATTCGCGCCACGGCGCGATCACCCGGATGTCGGGCGCAAGCGCGTAGTAGCCGAGTTCGAAGCGGACCTGGTCGTTGCCCTTGCCGGTCGCGCCGTGACACACCGCGTCCGCCCCGGTCTCGCGGGCGATCTCGATCTGGCGCTTGGCGATCAGCGGGCGCGCGATCGACGTGCCGAGCAGGTAGACGCCTTCATAGACCGCATTGGCGCGCATCATCGGGAAGACGTAATCGCGCACGAATTCCTCGCGCAGATCCTCGACGTAAATCTCGCGGATGCCCAGCATCTCCGCCTTGCGCCGCGCCGGCTCCAGCTCCTCGCCCTGGCCGAGATCGGCGGTGAAGGTGACGACCTCGCAGCCGTAAGTGACCTTCAGCCATTTCAGGATGATGGAGGTGTCGAGGCCGCCGGAATAGGCCAGCACGACCTTGCGGACAGGGGCTTGGGTGTCGCTCATGGCGCGGGTTTCCTTGAACTGCGGATTGGCTCGGGGCATAGCCGATTGCCGGTCGGGCGGCAAGGGGCCGTTGCGCCGCGCGTATTTGCGTCTGGCAAGCGGTCCGGCGAAACGATTAACATGCGCTATAATTTGATGATCTGCCGGGCGGGAAAGCGGATGCCTTGGACGAAGGGCGCGACGAATGCGTTATCGCCTGAAACGCGATGAACCCGTGGCCGACGGCGTGCGGCGGATCGGCATAGGCCAGATCGACCGGGCGGTACGGATGCTCGACGAAGACGACCGCGAAACCGGCATTCACGAGGCGCGCAAATGCTTCAAGCGGCTGAGGGCGCTGCTCGACATGTCCCGCCCCGCGTTGAAAAAGGGCGTCTACAGGCGCGAGAACCGGCGCTTTCGCGATCTCGGCCGGATGCTGGCCGGACAGCGCGACCTACACGTGATGCGCCAGACGCTGGAAAAGCTCGACGCTCATCGTGACCTGTCGGACGCCGGCAGCGTGCCGTCGGCGGCGCGGAACTGGCTGGATGGCGCGCTCGCCGATACGCGGCCGGTCAACGGCGACGATGGGATAGCTCGGGCGCGCACGGCGCTTGCGGAGGGGCGGGAGAGCTTCGCCGCCCTGCCTGTCGCCGCGGACGGCATCAGGCCGCTGATGGCGGGCCTGCGCGCTACCTATGCCGGCGGGCGCAAGGCCATGAAGCATGCCTATCGGGACGGTGTCGACGACGAAGCGTTCCACGAATGGCGCAAATTCGTTCAGCGGCACTGGCGGCATCTGCAACTGGTGCGCCTGGCATGGCCGGATGGCCTGCGTCCACGTATCGCGCTGGCGAGCGAGCTGTCCGGCATCATCGGCGAAGACCACGATCTCGGCGTGCTGGCCGAGTTCATCGCGCGCAACAAGGTGATCCTCGGCCCCGCCGACGAAGCGGACATCCTGATCGGCCACGCGCGCGCCCGGCAGGC
>JBKGZY010000306.1:0-2533 GCA_046543175.1 Dichotomicrobium sp. | reverse complement strand
TTCCGCATGGACCGCGCGCTTGTGCACATGCCCGAGCGCCCAGTAGTCGAAGCCGTGGCCGCGCAGATCGGCGAGCGAGCAGGGCGCATAGACGTCGTGGCCCTCCGCGCCGGTCAGGCTGGTGTGCAGCAGCCCGATATTCACCATGCCGGGCACCGGCGCGGGGTAGCGGTTCACCAGGTTCTCCGGCACATGCGCCGAGGCGAAGCTGACGCCGTGAATCGCTATGCCTGCTTCTGCCAGCTTTTCTGTGCCGCCGTCCGCGCCGAACACATGCACGTTGTCCGGGAGGCTTAGTTCGCGCGTCAGCACCGACTCGGCGTCATGGTTGCCGCGGATCAGGAAGACGCGGATGCCCGCCTCGGCGAGACGACGCATCTGTCGCCCGAAGAACAGCGCCGTGCTCATGTCCTGGAGGTCGCGGTCATAGAGGTCGCCGGCGATGACAAGGGCGTCGAGCCGCCGCTCGAGGCAGGTATCCACTAAGCCGGTGAACGCCTTGCGTGTGGCGCCCCGGATCTGCGCACTCAGCGCTTCGTCCCGCAGCGCCAGCGTCCTGAGCGGGGAGTCGAGATGAATATCGGCGGTATGCAGGAAGCGGAAAGCCATCGCCCGGGTCCGTCGCAAGGAATCCTCGCGTCAGTCTATCGATTTGTGCGCCCGGTCCTATAGATACGCGGCGGATGTCCCCAGCCGAGGAGGACGGCGCATGGCGAAAATCGCGGCCGTCGAGGGCGCCGCGCGCCTTTACGACAGGCGCGATAGCGATGATAATAAAGTATTAACAAGGATGTCCGTGGGTTGGCCGTGCTGCGTGCGTATCGCGTAACGATTTGTCTGATGGTCTGCGGCGTGACCGCCGCCGGTCTTGTGCTCGTCACGGCGTCCCTGCCGGCCCGGGGTTACGGTGAATGCGCGTATCGCGGCGGCTGCGGCGATCCGGGCCATGCCTGCACACGCTGGGACGATTGCCGCTATGATTCCGGTGAATGCGGATACCGGAGCGGCTGCTACTACGGACCGGCGGACCCGCCGCCGCGCCACAAATGGCGGCCAAGGCCCAAATGGACGCCGGAAAAGCATGCCTGGCGCGACGCTCGTAAACCGGCACCGCCGCCGCCGGAGCGCCGACCGAAGCGTGAGCCGGACGGGGATGTAGCCGCGTCACAGCCCGAGCAGGGCGAGGACGATGGTCGCGGTGAAGCGACGGAGACCGGTGACGCGAACGGGATTCGGCCGCGGCACAAGGCGGCGGCCAATGGCGAAATTCCGGAGCGTTACCGGCAAATGCGCAACGAGGTCGGCCATACGCTTACCGCGATCCGCAACGGCGTCTCCCTTTACCGGGACCACTGCGATGCCTGCCACGGCGCGGCGGGTGAAGGCGACGGGCCGCGAGCGCAGGAGGCCAGCCCCAGTCTGCCCGCGCTGCCCCACACGCTGGCACGGGATTTCAGCACCGACGCCTATCTGATCTGGACGATCATGCAGGGCGGCGAACCGATTGGGACGGACAAGCCGGCCTTTGAAGACAAGCTCAGCGAGCGGCAGGCCTGGCAGATCATCGCGTATATGCGCGCGGGCTTCCCGGCGCGCGGGCCGTCGAAGGCGGTGCGCCAGACGATGCAGACCCAGACCACCGATGACGGCCACAGCACCGATCGCTGACCCCCCCGCTTCCTGTCCCAAAATTTCTCTTCCGATCAATTCTTCTTTAATTCAGCCGGGTCATCAATAGCCAGAACGGCCTCAATCGTTCCCCGCGTTTCACGGGGCCGGCGCGGCGCATTTTCCGCCGCGTTCAACGCTCTGCCGGCCAAGTTCGGAGCGTTCCCGCACCCGCTCAAGCGCCGGCTCACGCATCGCAGACAAGCGCAGGCATCCGCTGGACTGTCCTGATCCAAGACGATTGAGGAAACGAGACGATGAGCCGACAATACAACACCACACGCCAGATTCCCGATCATGGTGAGCGCACCACCCGCCGGATCGTGGAACTGATCGACAGCTATCTTCGCCATCTCCGGAACAGCCCGTCGCAGGAAGCCAGCGATTACGGGATCACCATGATCGCGCGCTCGCCGGCCAGCCCGGTCGCCGGCGCGCTGGCCGCCAAGGCCGGCGAACTCGGCAGGCAGCAGGTGAGCGCCAGGCTGATCTTCGCCAAGCCGGCCCCCACCGAGGTGCTGGACGAGGTTCTCCACGCGGTCAAACCCGTGCTCCGCGGCGAGCGCATATCGGCGCGGGTGCGCTGGGCGCGCAATCCGGGCCTGCTGGATGCGCATGAGCAGATGACGCTCGGCGCCGGCACCTGCTGGTCGGGCGATGCGATGCGCCGTTCGCCGCAGCGCCCGGACGCGCTGGAGATCGTCGAGGAAGATTCGCCGGGCGCGGTGCGCCGGGCCGCGCTGGCCTTTTCCGCGCTCTGGGCGGCGTCGAAGCCGCTCGATCAGGGCTATTTTTCGGCGGAGAAGCGCCGCGCGTTCGACACGCTGTCGGAATTGGCGATGGCCGTTCACCGGCGCGAGAGCGG
>JBKGZY010000305.1:0-2534 GCA_046543175.1 Dichotomicrobium sp. | reverse complement strand
TCCACTTTTTCGCCCGGCGCCCTAAGAACAACCTCATGCCCGTGCTTGACACGGGCATCCATGACCGCAAGCGTTTGAATTTGTTGCTTGGGTCGCCGGGTCAGGCCCGGCACCGACGAAGGTTGTTCCGATTCAGTCAGAATCGATGCTCTCTACGAAACGGAGGGTCAGCTCATGCCTGAGATTCCCCTGCCCCCCGAACTGATCGGCGGCGAAAGCCGGATCGTCGTCCTGACCGGGGCCGGCCTGTCCGCCGAATCCGGGCTCGAGACATTCCGCGACAAGGGCGGCATCTGGGAGAAGTACGATCTGACCGAGGTCGCCACGCCCGAGGCCTTCGCCCGCGATCCGGCATTCGTGCTCGACTTCTACAACCAGCGCCGCCGGGCCAATGAGGGAGTTCGGCCGAACGCGGCGCATCAGGCGCTGGCGAAGCTGGAAGCGGAGCATCGCGGCGAGGTCTGGGTGGTGACGCAGAACATCGACCCGCTGCACGAGATGGCAGGCACGCGCAACCTGATCCACATGCACGGCGAGATCACACGCGCGTTCTGCGCGGAATGCGGTCATCGTGAACACTGGGGCATGGCGGACATCACGCCGAAATCGGGTTGCGCGGCCTGCGGGAGGGTCGGGCGGATGCGCCCCGATGTGGTCTGGTTCGGCGAGATGCCCTACCGGATGGACGAGATCTTCGCGCTGTTGTCCGGCAGCGACCTGTTCGTGTCGATCGGCACGAGCGGAACGGTCTATCCGGCCGCCGGTTTCGTCGAGATTGCGCGCGAGGCGGGCGCCTGGACGCTGGAGCTGAACCTGGAGCCATCCGACGGCGTGTCGTCTTTCGACCACGCTGTGCAGGGCAAGGCGACCGAGATCGTGCCGCCGCTGGTGGATCAGCTTCTGCGCGCGTCTGGATAGGCGTTCAGGAGCGCACGCGCTCAGGCGCGCCCGTTTCCGGGCGGGCCGCCGTCCTCGTCCTGACCCTTGCGCGCGGCGGCGGCTGCGGCCTCGCCCGCGCTCATATCGGCGACGCGCCGGTCGATCGGTGTTTGCGTGGCCGTGATGCTGGAAGACGGGCCACCGCCATCGCTGTGTCGGAGAGCCGACCGGCGCCGCAGCCACATGGCCAGCAGGGCAGTGAACAGCCCGACGGCCCCTGCGGCGATCTTGTAGACCGGTTCCAGGGCGCTGGCCTGCTCGATCAGCCAGTCCAGCGTGTGCACATCCACGTCGATGGTGGCGTCCAGCGTCTTGATGAGCACGGGCGGCTGCCGCTCGCCTTGCGGGTTGACGATATGGGCGTAGAGCTCAAGCTCCAGCCGCTTATCCTCGCCGCCGGATTTCGGCGTGACATACCATGACCATTCTACCGGCCGGCGCCATGTCACGCTGCGCTCCTGCATGCCGGCGGGATCGATCTCGAAGTCGCGTCCGCGCAGCCGCGCCGACATGACATTGGCGATCTTC
Source organism: Dichotomicrobium sp. (assembly GCA_046543175.1). Lineage (GTDB taxonomy): Bacteria > Pseudomonadota > Alphaproteobacteria > Rhizobiales > Rhodomicrobiaceae > Dichotomicrobium. The sequence goes on along the minus strand of JBKGZY010000305.1, from coordinate 1,067 downwards.
GCGCGCTGCTGCTGTACTTCGCCCTGCAGGGTCTCGAACGCCTCGGAGACTTCCTCCGGCACGCCTTCGCCGGTGAAGTCGGTGCGCAGCACGAGCGAGATTTCCGTGGCCTGCCCCCGGATCATCTCGGGGGGATGATTGTACTCCACCGGCCGGTCGCTCAGGCGCTCCAGCGCCTCGTCGACGTCGAAGCATTCCGGGCCGAGCACGCCGCGTTCCGGGCACGGCCCCCGAGCCGCCTCGGGGGCGGCCTGCGGCGTGGCTGAGCGAGCAGCTGCTGCTGGGTTGTCGCCGTCGCCAGCGGTTTCGGCTTCGCCCTCGGCCGCTTCTTCGGTTTCGGCATCAGGCTCCGCGGCTTCTTCAGCTTCGGGCGGCGCTGCTTCCGGCGCCGCGCTTTCGCCTGCGGTCTCATCGGGTGCGGCTGAGCGCGCCGCTTCCGCCTGCGGTCGCGCCGCCGTCATCGGCTCCGTGACAGGGGCCTGTTCAGAAGCAGTGCTGGGCGGTGTCGGCCGAGCCCTTTCGGCGAGCGCTCGCGGCGGCTGGGTGGCGGTCGGCGCTTCGTGGCTGGGCGCTTGCGGCCGTGCCGCCGCCGGCGCGCGTGTTACAACGCGGTTGTCACCACGAGCGCCGGTGTCCGCGCTTCCCCGCTGCCCGGTGTTGCCGTTGTCCGGCGTTTCCGCCATGCGGTTGGTGCGCGGCGCGCTGAACTGGTTGAAGTTCGGTCCATTTCCTGACCCCTGTGGAGGGGCGTAGCTGAACGATCTCGTCCGAGGCTCCGGGCGGCGTGTCGCCCGTTTCTTAGCGCTTCCCTGTCGGTTTTGCGGTTTCGGCGCGGCGGTTTCGCCGGTAGCCGTATCCGCCGACATGTCGGGTGTTGCGCTGTCCTCTCGATCCCGCGGTTTGGCCGCAGCCTTCTGGTCGGTCGCGGCGTTGCCGGACGGTTCAGCCTCCGCGCTCTGCGCCGTCTTGGACGGCTTCGTGCCCGGAACGCCATTGTCCTCAGACGAAGCATCGGACGACGCGGATCCGTCATCTGGGCCAAGCGCGGCTCCTTCCCGCGAAGCGGC
>JBKGZY010000304.1:0-2554 GCA_046543175.1 Dichotomicrobium sp. | reverse complement strand
TTCGCAGGCACGGATCTGCAACTTGCGAAAAGATCTGCGACCGATCCCGGGTCAGCAGCGCATCATTGACATGCTGCACCGCGCCCGGGCTGATGCCAAAGCCGGAGCGGTCTCAGCCGCGCTTGCGTTTCGCCTCGGCGCGGCGCGCGTGCAGGATCGGCTCGGTGTAGCCGTTGGGCTGTTCGCGGCCCTTGAACACCAGATCGCAGGCCGCCTGAAAGCCGGGGCTGGCGTCGAAATCCGCCGCCATCGGCTTGTAGGCCGGGTCGCCGGCGTTCTGCTGGTCGACGACCTGCGCCATGCGCTTCATCGTCTCCATCACCTGTTCGTGCGAGCAGACGCCGTGATGCAGCCAGTTGGCGATGTGCTGGCTGGAAATGCGCAGCGTCGCGCGGTCCTCCATCAGCCCGACATCGTTGATGTCCGGCACCTTGGAACAGCCCACGCCCTGCTCCACCCAGCGCACGACGTAGCCCAGAATGCCCTGCGCGTTATTGTCGAGCTCGTGGCGCACGTCGTCCGGCGCCCAGTTGGCACGGTCGGCAACCGGGATCGTCAGCAAATCGGCCAGCTTTGCCCGCTCGCGCCCGCGCAACGCCTGCTGGCGCTTTCGGACATCCACCTTGTGGTAATGCACCGCGTGCAGGGTCGCGGCGGTCGGGGAGGGCACCCAGGCGGTGTTCGCCCCGGCTTTCGGATGGCCGATCTTCTGCTCCAGCATCTCCGCCATCCGGTCCGGCATCGCCCACATGCCCTTGCCGATCTGCGCGTGGCCGGGCAGCCCGCAGGCCAGCCCGACATCGACGTTGTTGTCCTCGTAGGCGAGCAGCCACGGGGCGGTCTTCATGTCGCCCTTGCGGATCATCGCGCCGGCCTCCATCGAGGTGCGGATCTCGTCGCCGGTGCGGTCGAGGAAGCCGGTGTTGATGAAGAACACGCGGTCGCGCGCCGCGCGGATGCACTCCTTCAGGTTGAGCGTCATGCGCCGCTCTTCATCCATGATGCCCATCTTCAGGGTGTAGCGCGGCAGGCCGAGCACATCCTCCACGCGCGCGAACAGCTTGTCGGAGAAGGCGACTTCTTCCGGCCCGTGCATCTTCGGCTTGACGATATAGACCGAGCCTTCGGGGCTGTTGGCGCGGCGGCCCGACGGGCCGATGTCGTGCAGCGCGATCGCGCTCGTGACCATCGCGTCAAGCAAGCCTTCGTAGACCTCGTTGCCGTCCGCGTCATGCACGGCCGGCGTGGTCATCAGGTGCCCGACATTGCGCACCAGCATCAGGCTCAGCCCCTTGAGCGCGCGTGCGCCGCCGTCCGGCGCGGTATAGGCGATGTCGCCGTTGAGCCGCCGCGTGAAGCGCCGTCCGCCCTTTTCCACCTCTTCGGTGAGATCGCCCTTCATCAGGCCGAGCCAGTTGCGGTAGACGAGCACCTTGTCCTCGGCGTCGACAGCGGCGACCGAGTCCTCGCAGTCCATGATGGTGGTCATGGCCGCTTCCATGCGCATATCCGCCACGCCGGCCTTGTCGCTGCCGCCGATTTCGGTGTCGCGGTCGATCAGGATTTCGATATGCAGGCCGTTGTTGCGCAGGATGACCGCCTCCGGCGCGTCGGGGACGCCGCGATAGCCCGCGAACTGGCCCGGATCGGCCAGCGCGGCTTCGCCGCCATCCATCTTCGCGACGAGCCTGCCGCCCGACACCGCATAGGCAGCAACTTCGGCATGGCTCACGCCGGCCAGCGGCACGGCTTCGTCGAGAAAACTCTTGGCCCAGGCGAACACCCGCGCGCCGCGCGCCGGATCGTAGCCGGTGCCTTTGGGCGTGTCGCCGAGCACGTCGGTCCCGTAAATCGCGTCGTACAGGCTGCCCCAGCGCGCGTTCGCCGCATTGAGCGCATAGCGCGCGTTGGAAACCGGCACGACGAGCTGCGGCCCGCTCACCTCCGCGATTTCCGGGTCCACATCGGCCGTGCTGATGTTGAAATCCGGCCCCTCGGGCTGCAGATAGCCGATCTCGCGCAGGAAGCTCTCGTACTCGACCGGGTCGATGGTCCGTCCCTTGCGGTCGCGGTGCCACTGGTCGAGCTTGGCCTGCAAGTCGTCGCGCTTGTCCAGCAGCGCCCGGTTCTCCGCGGAAAGCTCCGTCACGATTCCGGCGAAGCCGCGCCAGAAGGCATCCGGGCTGACGCCGGTGCCGGGCAGGGCCTCGTCGTTGATGAAGGCGTAAAGTTCGGGCGCGATCTGCAATCCGGAATGGGTGACGCGGTCGGTCAAGTGTGCCTCCTTTTATTATCTCGCGCGCACGCACGGGCGCGGGGCCGTTTCCCCGCGCAAACAGTCTCGTAACGACATTCAGACCGAAACGCGGCGCGAGATCAACCGCGCCATTCGTAGCTTGCGCGGGCCATCCGGCCCGGCTGGGGGGCTTCACCGCACGGTGGAACAGCCTTGATGGTCTCGACCGCGCTTCCATAAGGCGGGATCGCCTCCGCCGGGGCAAAAGCGACGAGGCGATCCAGCGGTCAGCATCCGTGTTGTCCGGCCGCGTGTCAT
>JBKGZY010000072.1:0-12299 GCA_046543175.1 Dichotomicrobium sp. | reverse complement strand
GATCGAAGGCACGATTACCTCGCCAGCACCTCGATCAGCTTTTCGTGGACACGCTGGCGCGCCCAGTCGCTCTCGATTTTCTTTCCGGCGCGGTCCATCACGTAGAACACGTCCACGACCTTTTCGCCGAAAGTGGCGACATGCGCCGAGGCGATGTTCAGATTCAGCGACGCTAGCGCATCTGCCAGGTCGTAGAGCAGGCCGATGCGGTCCAGCCCGTTGACTTCGATCACCGTCAGTTCGTTTGACAGCGTGTTGTCGATAATGACCTGCGGCTCGACACTGAACGGCTCCAGCTTGGGCTTCGACTTGCGTTTTTCGGCCATCAACTTCTTGAGGTCACGCTCACCGCTCAGCATTGCCTGCACCGCGCCGGCGATGCGCTCCGCCCGCTCCAGTTCCTCGCTATCCTCGGGAAAAGCGCGCTGAATGCCGAGCGTGTCCAGCGCCATGCCGTCGCGCGTCGTATAGATATGCGCGCCCACGATCCGCGCGCCCGCCGCAGCGCAGGCGCCCGCGAAAATCGCCAGCAGGCGGGGGTGGTCCTTGGTGAACAGGGTAATCTCCGTCGCCCCCATGCGCGGCGCGGTTTGCGCCTCGTGTGCAAAGGGGGTTGGATCATCGGCGCAACGGCGCATCAGTTCGGCATGCTTCTTCTGCGTGTCCAGGTCGCAGCGCAGCCAGTAAGCGGGGTAATGTCGGTCGATGATGTCTTCGACCTCCTTGGCGGGCCAGCCACTCAGCACCTCGCGGAGCTGATCCTGCGCGCAACGGATCTGGGCTTCACGGCTGATCTGGGTATGCCCGCCGGCCAGCACCGGCTCGGTTTCGTAATACAACCCCCGCAGGAGCTGCCCCTTCCAGCCCGTCCAGACCCCCGGACCAACGGCGCGGATATCCGCCACTGTCAGGATCACGAGCAATTTCAGCCGTTCCGGGCTCTGGACGATCTCGGCGAAGTGGCGGATGGTCTTCGGGTCGGCGGTATCGCGGCTCTGGGCGAATTCGCTCATAACCAGGTGTTTCTCGATCAGCCAGGCCACCGTTTCGGTTTCCGCCGGGGTCAGGCCCAGCCGCGGGCACAGGTCGCGGGCGACGCGCGCCCCAGCGATGGAGTGGTCCTCCTCGCGTCCCTTGGCAATGTCATGCAGAAATGCGGCGACGAACAGCGCGCGGCGGTTCTGGATATTGCGGATGATCTCGGTGGAAAGCGGCAGTTCGTCGGCCAGGTCGCCGTCCTCGATTTCCGACAGCACGCCGATGGTGCGGATCAAGTGCTCATCCACCGTGAAGTGGTGATACATGTTGAACTGCATCATCGCCACGACCCGACCGAATGCGGGTATGAACCGGCCCAGAACGCCGGCCTCGTTCATCCGGCGCAGCGCGATTTCGGGGTTGCGCCGCGAGGTCAGCAATTGCAGGAACAGCCGGTTCGCCTCCGGGTTGGCGCGCACATCATCGTCGATCAGCGGCAGCGAAGCGCGCATCAGCCGGAACACCTCGGGGTCGAACAGCACCTTGTGTTCTTCGGCGAGCGCAAAAACGCGGATCATGTTGACCGGATCGGTGCGGAACACATCCGCGCGCTTGGTCGTCAGGCGGCCGTTCTCGATACGGAAATCCGTCGTGGCGCTGAGCTTGCTGCGCCGGCGCCAGTCGAGACCGGCAAGCATGTTGCCGAGCCGCGGGGTGGCAATCACCTGCTGCATCTCGAGGCTGGCACACACGATCCGGGTCAGGTCGCCGACTTCCTTGGCGACCAGGAAATAGTGCTTCATGAAGCGTTCGACCGGCCGCAGGTTGCGGCTCTCGCGGTAGCCCAACCGCTCGGCCAGCACGAGCTGGCGATCGAAGCTCAAGCGTTCCTCGGGCTTGCCGACGAGGAAATGCAGATGGCACCGGATGCTCCAGAGGAAATCCTCGCAGCGCCGGTAGTTGCGTTGTTCCGTCGGGCTGAAGATCCCCAGCGCCACCCAGTCCTCGCCGTCGCTGTCGGGATACAGGTATTTCGTCAGCCAGTGCAGCGTATGCAGGTCGCGCAGGCCGCCCTTGCCGTCCTTGACGTCCGGCTCCACCCGGTAGCGCGAATTCCCCGAGCGTTCGTGGCGAGCGTCGCGCTCGGCGAGCTTGGCCGCGATGAACTCCTTTTCCGTGCCCGCGATTACCGCCAAGCGGAACTTCTCGCGGAACCGCTCGAACAGCGCCGCGTCGCCGAGGATCGGCCGCGCGTCGAGCAGCGAGGTGCGGATGGTCATATCGCGGCGCGCCAGCGTGACGCAGTCGTTGATCGTGCGCGTGGCGTGGCCGACCTTGAAACCGAGATCCCAGAGAAAATAGAGAATGCTTTCGACGACGCTCTCGCCCCAGGCGGTCTGCCGGCTCGGGCGCAGAAACAGCAGGTCGATGTCGGATTTCGGCGCGAGCATGCCGCGGCCATAGCCCCCCGTGGCGATCAGGGTCATGCGCTCCGCGGCCGAAGGGTTCTTGGCCCGGTATATATGGCTGGCGACGAAATCGTAGATCAGCCGGATCAGTTCGTCCTGAAACAGCGACAGGTTCTCGGCGCAGGCGCGCCCGTCCCCGGTGGCTTCCAGCTCAGCGCGGGCGATGTCGCGGGCGCTGCGCACAAGCCCTTTCATCACCTCGAGCGCCTTTGGCCGAAGCGACGGGCCATCGCCGTACCGCCGCCACAGCGCGGTCAGTTCCGCGCGGGCGGCCTGGGGATCGAAGTAAGGCGCAGTCGGCCGGGCCTCGGGCGCCAGTGGGACGACGCGTTGTTCCATGTCAGCAAGGGTACACGAGACGGCCGGGCCATGCACGGCGCAGGAGCGGCGGCACCGGCGCGAAAAAAAGGCGGACATCTCCGGGTCGTCCGGAGGCATCCGCCCTACGGATATCGCCTTTCTTGTTGAGCGGGACGCCGTGTTGCGCGTCCATCCGCTCAGCGGCGACGGCGCTGACCCAGCCCCATCTCCTTGGCCAGGGCCGAGCGCGCGGCCGCATAGTTCGGGGCGACCATCGGGTAGTCGTGCGGCAGGCCCCACTTCTCCCGATACTCTTCCGGCGTCATGTTGTAATGCGCCCGCAAATGCCGCTTCAGCGACTTGAACTTTTTTCCGTCTTCAAGGCAGACGATGTAGTCCGGCGTTACCGACTTCTTGATCGGAACGGCCGGCTTCTGCTCTTCAGCCGGCGGCTGCCCCTTGTTCACGGACGCGCGCATGAGCGCACCATGAACTTCGTTGATGAGATTGGGCAGATCGGCCGACACCACGGTATTGTTGCTCACATATGCCGAAACAATGTTCGTGGTGAGTTCGACAAGTTCGGTGTTGTCCACATTCTGATCCATTGACAAGGTCTCCTATCAATCGCCTGTTGCGTCGTCCGTGTTTTCGCTGGCCCGAAGTGTTTGGGCCCTGGCAAGGGGTGTAACCCGGTTTCCTTACCTCAATTTGAATTCCACACCCGCTTCGCTCACGCCGACACCGGCATTGCATGAGTTTATTTTATAGAGGCACCGAGTAAAATAGTGGAAAAGAAACGAATTTCAACCGATACTGTCGCTAGAGGCCGATTCCGTCGAAAATATGGAGTTTTGAAGACGCTAGAGAACTCTTGCCACCAAGCACACGTACGCCGTGCCCTTTGCATTTTTGCTCTTTAAGAATAATTTGTTGTTGGTTTTGCCAAAAACATGATATTTCCCCGCCGCAAACCGCGCAGCCGTGTCAATTGGACGCACTGCTGAGCCGGGTATCGGCCGGCGAACCTTCATAATGTCCTGCGAGTTCGTCGGGATGCGTGCCCGGCCATGGGCGCACGCCGGTGCAATAGGCCGCCCGCGCCAGCAGATGCGCAGACAGCGGCGCGGTCAGCAGGAAAAACACGATTCCGGCGATGGCGCGGGTGACGACATCGAATTCGCCGGAGTGAAGCGCGATGGCCAGCAACATTACGCCCGAGCCGACCGTGCCCGTCTTGCTGGCGGCGTGCATGCGCGTGTACAGATCAGGCAGCCGGACAACGCCTACTGCCGCGACGAACGTGAAGAAGGAACCGATTATCAGGAGCAGGCCGGCCAGGTAATCGATCATTGCGATCCTCCTTCGGCCGGCGCTGACGGCTCGCCGTTTTCCACCGGGGCGCTCCGGCGATCGGGGCGCGGGCCGCGCACGAGGATGTAACGGGCAAAGGCGACGGTGGCGAGAAAGCCCACAAGCCCCAGCGCGATTGCCACGTCGAGATATTGCCCGTAGCCCGTCCGCACCGTCAGCACGGCGATGAAGCCGATCCCGACGGTCACAATCATATCCAGCGCCAGCACCCGGTCGGCCAGGGTCGGCCCGACGACCAACCGCACCACCGCGACGAAAAACGCCAGGCAGACAAGCCCCAGCGAAATACGAATCGCCAGTTCCAGGAAGGCTTCCGGGCTCATCGCATCGCCTCCATGATCTTGCGCTCGAACCCCTGCGCAATGTCTTCTTTCTGCGCCTCGGGGTCCGGCACGTCGATACAGTGAATGAACAGCGTCGACTTGTCGTCGGAAACATCGACGCTCAGCGTTCCCGGCGTCAGCGTTATCATGTTGGCCAAAAGCGCGATTTCGGCGTTGCGGTCGGTGGTCAACGGAAAGGCGATAAAGCCGGGTTGGTAGGAACGTGTCGGCGACAGCACGATCGCCGCCACCTTCAGCGCGGATACTGTCAGGTCTTTCAGGAACACCAGGATCAGGCTGGTGACGCGCCAGGCCCGCGCAATATAGGCGCTCGTATTGAACTGCTCGCGGATGATCCACAGCGCAATTGCCGCGATGACGAAACCGAACACGAGGTTCAGCAGGCTGAAAGAGCCGGTCACGGCCCCCCAGACAAGCGCGAGCAGGACATTGACGAGAATGGTGCGGGTCATGAGCCGTTTCCGAACACAGCATTGATATAGGCCGACGGGTCCAGCAGGTTTGCCGTCGCCAGATCGGACAGATCGAGCAGCGGCGCGGGCCAAATGCCGATCACGATGGCGGCGCCGGCCATCACGACCACCGGGAGCAACAGTGCGGCCGACGAACCATCGCCCCTCTCCGGCGCCCTGTCGCGAGGCGTCGGCGCGGCCGACAACGCCGCGGCCTCGGGAACAGGCTCGGCCCGCTCGCGCAGCGGCGGCGTGGGCGCATCCTCATCCATTCCCGCGCTGACCACCGGCCGCCAGAAGATCAGCGCCCAGGCCCGCCCGATCACCATCATCGAGAGCAGGCTGTTCACGATCAGGGCGCCGACCCCGGCATACTGCCGCTCGTTGAGCGACGCCTCGATCAGAAGCACTTTCGGCCAGAAGCCGGACAGCGGTGGTAGCCCGGCAACTGCGAATCCCAGCACGAAAAACAAAACCGCGAGCACGGGCGCGCCCGTATACATGCCCGACAACTCGTGCAACGAGGCAAGCCCGGTGCGCCGTTCGATCATGCCAGCAAGGAGATACAACCCGGCCAGCACCACGACCGATTGAACCATGTAGAAGATCGTGGCGCTGAGCGAGAGGCGCGTATCGAGGCCCAGCCCGAGCAGGAGCACGCCACTTCCGCTGATCAGCAGGAACCCCAGCATCCGGCGCAGGTTGCTTTCCGCCAGGGCGCCGAGCACGCCGAGCGCGATCGTGGCGATGGCCACGACATAGACGATGTCGAACAGGACGGTCTCGTTCGCGCCCGGCATGACGAGGGTGTAGGTGCGCAGCACGGCATAGATGCCGACCTTCGTCAGCAGCGCGGCGAACAGCGCGGACACGACCGGCTTGGGCGTGTGATAGCTTGCCGGCAGCCAGATATGCAGCGGCGCGGCAGCCGCTTTCATGCCGAAGCCGACGAAGAATAGCAGTCCGATGGTCACGATCTTCGGATCGCCCGGCGCAACGGCGGCCAGCTTGCCGGACAGATCGGCCATGTTGAGCGTGCCGAACGTGCCGTAGAGCAATGCGACCGCGATCAGGAAAATCGTCGTGCCGACAAGGTTGAGCACGCAGTATTTGACAGCACCGTCAAGCTGGAGCTTTTCGCCGCCCAGCACGATCAGGCCGAACGAGGCGATGACGAATACCTCGAACCAGACATACAGGTTGAAGATATCGCCCGTCAGGAAGGCGCCGTTTACGCCCGCGATCAGCCAGCACACCATGGAATAGAAGCCGGCGTGACGCCCGGCGGAGTCGATATCCGACAGCGCATAGACCGCGATCGCCAACCCGATCAGGCTCGCCATCATCGTCAGCAGGGCGCCGAGCGGATCGGCCACCAGGGAAATGCCGTAAGGCGGCAGCCACTGCCCCATCGTCATCGCCACCGGGCCTTCGGCGACAACGCGCGACAACAGGGCAATGCTCGCCAACGAAATGGCGGCCAGCGCGGCGATGGTGAGCCCGGCCGTGGCGCGCGGGGCGGCGCGCATCATGATGCCGGCGATGCCGATGATCAGCGGCAGGATCACCGGCAACACGATCAGCCAGTCCGGCAGCCCAGTCGGCGTCTGCGTCATGGCGGCGGACCTGTCGATGCCCTCGGGCGTGGCGCCGACGGCCGCCAGATGGATCAGCGCGTCCCTGTCCATTAATAGCCCTCCGGCGGCCGTGGATAGTCACGCGGCTCGGCCTCGCGCATCCGGTCGACGTTTTCCGAGTCCAGTTCCTGGTAAGCGCGGTAAACCAGCACGAGAATGAAGGCGAACAGGGAGAAGCTGATCACGATGGCCGTCAGGATCAGCGCCTGGGGCAGCGGGTTCGCCGTGTGCGCGACCGGCTGCATCGCGCCCTCGGGAATGATCGGCGGCACTTCGCGCGTCAGCCGGCCGGCGGTAAAGATCGTCAGGTTCGCCGCGTTGCCGAGCAGCGCCACGCCGAGCAGGATGCGGATCAGGTTGGTGCTCGACAGCAGGAAGATGCTGCCGAAGAAATAGACGACCACCACCGCGGCAAGAGCCGGTTCCATCACCCCTCCCGTTCTTCCAGCGCCAGCGCGATCGCGATCACAGCGCCGACCACGCCGAGCCACACGCCGATGTCGAACAAAAGCGGCGTCGACAGGGCCAGTTCCACGCCGCCGAAATGGGGGAACCACCACAGCCCGGTCAGGTAAGGCTTGGCCTGCAATAGCGCCGGGATGCCGCTGAGGGCTGCCAGCAGCACGCCGGTCGCCGAAATCGACAGCGGCCGGAAATACAGCGCCTCGCGCACATTCTCCACGCCGTTGGCGATGCCGTAGATGGCGAAACCCGAGGCCGCGATCAGCCCGCCGATGAAGCCGCCGCCCGGCTCGTTATGGCCGCGCAGCAGCACGAAGACGGAGAACATCACCATCAGCGCGGCCAGACCCGGGGCGAATGTGCGGAAGATGAGGGTTCCCATGCCCTTGATCTCCTCAGGATTGCGGCGTCTGGGCCGGCCGCTCCCGGCCGGCGCGCCGATGTTCGCGGGTGAGGTAATATGCGCCGTCGCGCGCGCGCAGCCGGATGAGCGCCAGCGCGCTCAGCGCGGCCATGAGCACCACCGCCACCTCGCCCAGCGTGTCGAGCGCGCGGAAGTCGACGAGGATCACGTTCACGATGTTACGCCCGTGCGCGATGGTCGCGGAGTATTCGCGGAAGAAGTCGGACAGCGTCGCGTCGAACGCGCCCTGCGTCACGCTCAGAAGCATCAGTCCGAAACCGCAACTCGCCGCGAGCGCCATCGCGCCATCGAAGACGATGCTGGTCGCCGGGCGCTGATCGCGCGGCTCCAGTGGCAGGCGCACCAGCACCAGCGCGATGATCACGACCGACAGCGTTTCCACCATGAACTGGGTAAACGACAGATCCGGCGCGCCGAACAGCATGAAGATCACCGCGATTGCGAAGCCCTGCACGCCGAAGGACACCACCGCCGTCAGGCGCTTGCGGGCCAGCACGACCTGCATGACGCCGACAATGGCGAGGGCAAGGATCGCCGCCTCATAGAAGGTCATTTCCGGAACTGCCGGTATCCGTGGCCATGCGCCGAACGCCAGCGGGGGGATCAGCAGCGCCAGCCCGACGGTGATGAAGGTCACGCGCATATAGGCGCGCATGTCGCCGCTCTGAATGAAACCGATGAGGCCGTAAGCCAAGCGCGTGAGGGCGCCGACGAGCTGGTCGAAGCCGCGATCCGGCCCCCAGCCGATGGCGTCGAATCCGGCCTGCGCACCGGACCGAATCCCCTCGTAGCGCGCAAAGAACACCAGTCCGAGCGCGACCGTGATGACGCTCAGGATCAGCGCCTGGTTGACGCCCGCCCAGAAATGCAGATGCACCTCGGTCGGCGCCCCGGCGATCGCCGTGGCCAGCGGCGTCATGATCTCGGCGTTGAAGACAGGCGTGGCGAGCGCGAGGATCAGCCCGAGCGCGGCGAGCACGACAGGCCCCGTCAGCATGGACAGCGGTGCTTCGTGCGGGTGTTTCGGCGTCTCGGGCCGCGCGCCCCAGAAGGGCTTGATCGCCACGGCAAGTCCCACGGCCAGCATGAGCGCGTTGCCGAAAACGATCCCGGCAAGCACCGCGTATTCGGCGCCCGTCTCCGGCGTAATCCCGGCATAGAGCGCTTCTTTCGCCAGGAACCCGGCAAACGGCGGCAGTCCGCCCATCGACAGCCCTGCGAGGATTGCCGCGCCCGCCGTCGCCGGCATGAGCGCGGCCAGACCGCCAACCTTCGTTATGTCGCGCGTGCCGGACTCGTGATCCACGCATCCGGCAACCATGAATAGCGCGCCCTTGAACAGCGAATGCGCGAACAGGTAGGCACCCGCCCCGATCAGGGCATATTCCGTGCCGATGCCCACGAGCGCAACCAGCAGGCCGAGCGAGGCGACGGTCGTGTAGGCCAGCATCAGCTTGAGATCGGTCTGGCGCACCGCCAGGAGCGTTCCCGCCACCAGCGTCACGCAGCCGAACAGCGGCAGGAGCACCTGCCACAGCGCCATGTCCGCGAAGATCGGGTTGACGCGCATCACGAGGTAGACGCCCGCCTTCACCATCGTCGCGGAATGCAGGTAGGCGGAAACTGGCGTGGGCGCCTCCATCGCATTGGGCAGCCAGGAATGGAACGGCACCTGCGCGGATTTCGTGAACGCTCCGGCGAGCAGCAGCAACAGGATGCCCACTGCCCAGGGGTGATTGCGGACCAGTTCGCCGCGCCCGAGCAGTTCCGACATCTCGAACGAGCCGCCAGCAAGGCCCATCATCAACAGTCCGGCCAGCATGATAATGCCGCCCAGCGCCGTGACCGTGAGCGCCTGGAACGCCGCGCGGCGCGCCGCCTCCCGTTCGTGGTCGAAACCGATCAGCAGGAACGAGGTGATCGAGGTCAGTTCCCAGAAGACGAACAGCGTAACGACGTTATCCGCCAGCACCAGCCCCAGCATGGAGGCCATGAAGGCAAGGATGTAGCCGAAGAACGGGCCTTGATGCGGATGGCCCTTGAGATAGCCCGAGGAATAGAACACGATCAGCGCGCCGATGCCGGAGATCAGCAGCGCGAACAGCAGGCTCAGCCCGTCGACATAAAAAGAGAAGTTGATGCCGTAGCGCGGCAGCCAGGGCAGCGAAAAGGTGAAGGTCTGGCCCGCGGCGACGGCGTCCGCGAAATCGAGGAAATAGACGAAAAGCAGGACCGGCAGGAGAGCCAGCAGCCAGCCCGCCCAGTGACGCATCACCATTGTCAGGAACGGCGCGATCAGCGCGGCGACAAAGCCCGATACGACCGCAAGGCTCATCACGCTGCTGCCGCTCATATCCGCAATGCCCTACTATTGGTTTTCGACTCGTCTGGATTGGGCATCGGCGCGCCACTTGCCGTTGCGTCATCGACAGCTATGTTGAGTGTCGAGGACACGGAGAAGACGGGGTTATTCTTGGCGAGCGCAATCACCCCGCCGCATGTCGCGCCAAAGCATACGAAGGCAATGCTATGACCGAAAACGGCAGAAAGATCAATAAGTCTGAAGCCGAGTGGAAGCGCGAGCTGACACCGGAACAATATCATGTGACCCGGAAGCACGGGACGGAAAAACCGTTTTCGCATCCGCTCAATAATGAAAAACGCGCAGGCACTTATACCTGTATTTGCTGCGGCCAGCCGCTGTTCTCCGCAGAGGCGAAATTCGATTCCGGCACGGGCTGGCCGAGCTTCTACGAGCCGATGACGAACGACGCCGTGGCCGAGCGCGAGGACCGCTCCTTGTTCACGCGCCGCACGGAAGTGCTATGCAGCAGATGCGACGCGCATCTGGGCCATGTGTTTCCCGACGGGCCGAAGCCCACCGGCCTGCGCTACTGCATGAACGGCGTGGCGCTCGACTTCCGGCCCGCTGAGTCCGACGAGACGTCCTGACCCCCGCCTTCCATTCGAGATGAAAGGACTTTTCCGATGGCACAGGCCAACCCGGACCACGACTCCCCCGCGCCGCCTGTCGCCGCGCCACGGCGTATCGAGACGGAACTGCACGGGCAGCGCCTGATCGACGATTACGCCTGGCTGCGCGCGGAAAACTGGCGCGAGGTGATGAAAGACCCTTCCGTGCTCGACGGCGACATCCGCGCCTATCTGGAAGCGGAGAACGCCTACACCGCCGAAGTCATGGCCGGCACGGAAGGCCTGCAGGAGACGCTGTTCGCCGAGATGCGCGGGCGCATCAAGGAGGACGACGATACCGTGCCCGCGCCGGACGGGCCGTGGGCCTATTTCGTGCGCTTCGTCGAGGGCGGCGAGCATCCGGTGTTCTGCCGGCAGCCGCGCGGGGGCGGCGATGCCGAGACGCTGATCGACGGCAACGCGCTGGCCGAAGGCAAGCCGTTTTTTCAGCTTGGCGGCGTGGATCACAGCCCCGATCACCGGCTCGTCGCCTACGGCTACGACGACAAGGGCTCGGAATACTACACCGTGCGGCTGCGCGAGGCGGAAAGCGGCGCGGAACTGGCCGACGCGATCGCGGACACCACCGGCGGCGTGGAATGGGCGGATGCGAACAGCTTCTATTACACGCGTCTCGACGAGAACCACCGCCCGTTGCGCGTGTTCCGCCACGTTCTCGGCACGCCGGCGGAACAGGACGTGCTGGTCTACGAGGAGCCGGACGAGGGTTTTTATGTCGGCGTCGGATCGACGCAGTCGCGCCGCTTCATCGTCATCCAGACCGGCGATCACCAGACCAGCGAGATCCGCCTGATCGACACCGAAAAGCCGGACGCCGAGCCGGTGCTGATCGCCGCGCGCGAGCCGGGCCACGAATACGGCGTCGAGCACTGGGGCGACCGGTTCATGATCCTCACCAACGAGGGCGGCGCGGAAGACTTCAAGATCATGACCGCGCCCATCGACGCGCCGGGCCGGGAAAACTGGCGCGACTTTATACCGCACAAGGAAGGCCGGCTGATCCTCGGCATGGACGCCTTCAAGGATCATTTCGTGCGGCTGGAGCGCGAGGACGGGCTGCCGCGCATCGTGATCCGCGCACGTGACGGCGAAGAGCACGCCATCGCCTTCGACGAGGACGCCTATGCGCTCGGCATGTCGCCGGGCTTCGAGTACGATACCACCACGCTGCGCTTCA
Organism: Dichotomicrobium sp.; assembly: GCA_046543175.1. Classification (GTDB taxonomy): domain Bacteria; phylum Pseudomonadota; class Alphaproteobacteria; order Rhizobiales; family Rhodomicrobiaceae; genus Dichotomicrobium. The sequence continues at coordinate 688 of JBKGZY010000072.1, read as the reverse complement.
CCTATTCCTCGCTGACCACGCCCTCGCAGACCTTCGATTACGACATGGCGACGCGCGAGCGGACCCTGCGCAAGACGCAGGAAGTGCCGAGCGGCCACGATCCGGCGGATTACCGCACACGGCGCATCTTCGCCCCCGCGCCGGACGGCGAGACGGTGCCGGTCTCGCTCCTGTGGCACAAGAACACACCGCTGGACGGCTCCGCGCCCGTGCTGCTGTTCGGCTATGGCGCTTACGGCATGGCGATGCCCGCGGGCTTCGGCACGGCGCGACTCAGCCTCGTGGATCGCGGCTTCATCTTCGCCATCGCGCATATCCGCGGCGGCAAGGACAAGGGCTATCGCTGGTACCGGCTGGGGCGCGGTCCGCACAAGACCAACACCTTCACCGACTTCATCGCGGCGGGCGAATATCTGGCGGCGGAGGGCTACACCACGCGCGGCAACATCGTCGCGCATGGCGGCTCGGCCGGCGGGATGCTGATGGGCGCGGTGGCGAACATGGCGCCGGACCTGTTCCGGGGGATCGTCGCGGAGGTGCCGTTCGTGGACGTGCTCAACACCATGCTGGATGCCAGCCTGCCGCTGACCCCGCCGGAATGGCCGGAATGGGGCAATCCGCTTGAATCGCCGGAGGAATACCGGCAGATCGCGGCCTATTCGCCCTATGACAATGTGCGCGCACAGGC
>JBKGZY010000303.1:0-2589 GCA_046543175.1 Dichotomicrobium sp. | reverse complement strand
GCCGATCCATGACATGCGCAGTTCGGCAGGCTGGCCCCGGATTGTATTACGCTCATATTATGGCTAATGTCGCGGATGCGCGCTCTTGCGGCGACCAGCGGACCCGCGCCCGGCACGGGCAGCTCAGGAGGAAACGTTGAGCAGCGAATTCGGTTTCATCGGTCTCGGCAACATGGGGGTGCCGATTGCCGGACGCCTGATGGAGGCGGGCTACCCGCTCGTTGTCCACGACCTGCGCGACAGCGCCGTTAAGCCCTTCATCGAGAAGGGCGCGACGCCGGCATCCTCGCCGGCGGAGGTTGCCTCCAGGGTGGAGACGGTGTTCGTCTCGCTGCCGACACCGCCCATCGTCGAGGCGGTCGCCCTGGGGGAGAACGGCCTGTCCTCCGGCGACCGCGCGAAGCGCATCGTCGATCTTTCGACGACCGGCCCCGATATCGCCGAGAAGCTCTGCGAGAAACTGAAGGCGCAAGGGATGCGCTGGCTCGATTGCCCCGTCAGCGGCGGCGTGGGCGGCGCGAAGGCCGGCACGCTGGCGGTGATGTTCTCCGGCGCGCGCGACGACTTCGACGAGCTTCTGCCGCTGCTCGAGATCATCGGCAAGCCCTTCTATGTCAGCAACAGGCCGGGCCTCGCCCAGACCATGAAGCTCGTCAACAACCAGCTTTCGGCGGCGGCCATGGCGCTCACTTGCGAAGCGGTGGTGATGGGGACAAAGGCCGGCCTCAAGCCCGAGGTTATGATCGACGTCATCAACGCCGGCAGCGGCCGCAATACGGCCTCCATGCAGAAGTTCCCGCAGTCGATCCTGCCGCGCAGCTTCGATTACGGATTCTCGACCGGCCTGATGACAAAGGACGTGGAGCTTTTCATGCGGGAGGCGGGAGCGATGGACCTCTCGCTTCCGGCCTGCCAGGTCGTCTTCGACATCTGGCAGCGAGCACTCGAGCGGCTTGGCCCCGACTCCGACTTCACCAGGATCGTCACGCTCATGGAAGAAGAAGCCGGCGTCGAGGTCCGCGGAGACAACACCGCGACCGGGTAAGCTGGCGCGGGCACCGGGAGAAGCAGGCTCTCCGTTTGCCACTGACGGCAATGGGCGCAGCAGGACAATGGAGGAGAAGACATGGAGATCAAGCGTTGCGGCGCCACGCCGACGCGGCGCGGGCCCGCGAGTTCGTTTACCGGGACCGTCTGGCAGGACCCCATCATCGCGGCGCCGGAGCCGGCCCTCCTGAACTCGAACGTCGTGACGTTCGAGCCCGGCGCGCGCACCGCCTGGCACACCCATCCGATGGGGCAGACGCTTTACGTGACGGCCGGCGCGGGACGTATCCAGACTTGGGGCGGCCCGATCCAGGAGATCCGTGCCGGCGATGTCGTCTGGATCCCGCCGGGCGAGAAGCACTGGCACGGCGCCGGGCCGGAAACGATGATGACCCACATCTCGATGCAGGAAGGCCATGACGGCGTCGTCGTGGAGTGGCTGGAGCACGTCACGGACGAGCAGTATTCGGGCGCCTGAGCGGCCCGGAACGTTGCCCCGTCATGGCGAGCGCAGCGGAGCAACCGGTGCGAAGCGACGAAGCGGTCCAGATTCTTGGCTTTTCGGCGGACATCCGTCCGCCGGTTGCGGCCCAACGGGCCGGCCGCCGGTCGGCGGCTCAGCGCGCCCGAGGGCGCGGCTGGGGAGTGTGACGCTAGCGGTGGAGCGCCCCAGCCGCCCTCGGGCGCGGCTGTAAGCCCGACTGGGCGCCGCGCATAGCGCGAACCCGGCCCACGGAGGTGGGCCGGAAAATAAAAAACTACCGGCACGGGCGATGCCGGTGAGCTGCGAGGAAATGCGCCATGACGCTTGAACCCTACGAGGTCTACGCCGTCCGCTACGCCCACAACCCGGCGCAGACCGCGCCCCACAACTTCGTGGGCGGCGATCCCCACGACGCGCCGATGCCGCTGGATTATTTCGTCTGGGCGATCAAGGGCAACGGACGCACCGTCATCGTCGATACCGGCTTCGACGAGGCGATGGCCGTCAAGCGTCAGCGGCAGTTTCTGCGCTCGCCGGGAGACGGGCTGAAGACGATCGGCGTCGATCCCGAGATGATCGAGGACGTGATCATTTCGCACATGCACTACGACCACTGCGGGAATTACGACCTCTTTCCGCGCGCCCGGTTCCATCTCCAGGACATCGAGATGGCCTACTGCACCGGCCGGTGCATGTGCCACGCCGCCCTGAAGGTGCCCTTCGAGGAGGAGGATGTCGTGGCGATGGTGCGCAAGATCTTCGCGGGCCGCGTCCGCTTCCACGACGGCGCATCCGAGATCGCGCCCGGCATCACCGTCCACCATGTCGGCGGGCACAGCAAGGGGCTTCAGGTCGTGCGTGTCTGGACGCGCCGCGGGTGGCTGGTCGTCGCCTCGGATGCCAGCCACTTCTATGCCAACATGGAGCAGGGACGTGCCTACCCGATCCTGCACAGCCTGGCCGACACGCTTGAGGGGTACGACCGGCTCTACGAGCTCGCGAGCGACCGGGCGAATGTCATTCCGGGGCACGATCCGATCGTTGTGAAGCGCTACCCG
>JBKGZY010000071.1:0-12367 GCA_046543175.1 Dichotomicrobium sp. | reverse complement strand
CTACAGCATCGGACGATCCGGATTTATCGCCCGATGCTGTAGATTGCTTCCCCCGGCTCAAGGTCGGGCTCGCAATGACGCATCCGGGCTGTCACCCGCGAGGCCCGCTGTCGCCCCATGAGCCGCCCGGACCCCAACCGTCAGGCGCAAGTTCAAACCCCTCGAACATGAACCCCGGCGCCACCGTGCAGCCGACGAGCGTCCAGTCGCCGAGGCTGCGGGCGGATTGCCAGACGCCGGCGGGAACCACGAGTTGCGGGCGCTCGCCAGCGGCGATGCGGCTGCCGAGTGTTGCGGTCGATGACGTGATGCCGTCGGCAGACTGCGACAGGGCAAGCGGCGCGCCGGCATACCAGTGCCAGACTTCGGCAGCGTCCACGCAATGCCAGCGGGAGATCTCGCCGGCGCGCAGCAGGTAATAGATCGCCGTGGACAACGCGCGCCCGCCGCCAGTCTCGTCGCGAAACGTCTCGCGGAAATGCCCGCCTTCCGGGTGCGGCTGCAAGTCCAGTTCGGCGATGATGTCTTCGGCTGTCATGGCGAATGCACGTTGCAATCGGTCAGAACACGTCGTCGATTCTGAGTATCCACGGCTCGATTCTTAGCTTTTCGAGCCACATCCGTGGCTCGATTTCGGCCCAACGGGCCGGCCGCCAGTGGTCGCGTTCGCGCCCGTCTTCGACTCCGGCGGCTCAGCACGCCCTTCGGGCGCACTGGGGAGTGCCATCGCCAGCGAAGATAGTCCTCTGACACCTAGCACGCTGACAGCGTCAATCGAACAGGCTGGAGACCGATTCCTCGTTCGCCGTGCGCGCGATGGCTTCGCCGATCAACGGCGCGATGGACAGAACGTCGATGTTCTCGGCGACGCGGACGGCCTCGGTCGGCAGGATCGAATCGGTGATGACGAGCTTGTCGAGGGCCGACGCCGTAATGCGCGCGACGGCACCGCCGGCGAGGACGCCGTGGGTAATATAGGCGCAGACACTGTTGGCGCCCTGCTCCAGCAGGGCGGCCGCGCCGTTGCACAGCGTGCCGCCGCTGTCCACGATATCGTCCACCACGATGCAGGTGCGCCCTTTGACGTCGCCGATGACATTCATCACCTCGCTGTCGCCCGGCCGGTCGCGGCGCTTGTCGATGATCGCCAGCGGCGCGTCGATGCGCTTCGCCAGGCCGCGCGCGCGGACGACGCCGCCGACATCCGGCGAGACCACCGTGATGTCGGAGCCGTTGAACCGCTGCAGGATGTCGCGGACCATGACCGGCGCCGCGAACAGGTTGTCGGTGGGGATATCGAAAAAGCCCTGGATCTGTCCGGCATGCAGGTCGAGCGTCAGCACGCGGTCGGCCCCGGCATTGACGATCATGTTGGCCACGAGCTTGGCGGAGATCGGGGTGCGCGGCGTCACCTTGCGGTCCTGGCGCGCATAGCCGTAATAGGGAATGACCGCCGTGATCCGGCTGGCCGAGGCGCGGCGCAGCGCGTCGATCAGGATCATCAGTTCCATCAGATTGTCGTTCGCGGGGAACGACGTGGACTGGATCACGAAGGTGTCTTCGCCGCGGACGTTTTCCTCGACCTCGACATAGATTTCCATGTCGGCGAAGCGCTTGACCGAGCACTGGGTCAGCGGCGTGTTCAGATACGCGGCGATAGCTGCGGCGAGAGGCCGGTTGCTATTGCCCGAAACGAGCTTCATCTGGGCGGAACTCCGGGAGGCGATCGTGCCGAGGATGGCCCATACGCGTCAGCTTCGGCTTCTAGCAGCCGCAGCGTGATATGTAAAGCTGGCGCGGATATTCAGAACTTGTGACCCACAAGCGTCGGCATGCCGCATAGCGTCGCATGCCGGGCGCTATCGGCCCTTTTAGCGCGCATTCCGATCAGTCAGAACCATGTCATGCCCATGCTTGCCCTGCCGGCATTCCGTCCCGATGCGTTGCATCGCGCCGCCTCGCAGACACGGGGGCGTCTTTCCCTCAATGACATCCCTTATGGACGGGAGCCGAGGCAGTGACGCAGCTTGGACAGGTCGGACAGCGCCTTAGCTTGTCGGCTCGGGCAGGATCTTGGTGACGGCCTTGGCGGCCTCGCCGGCAGCGAGATCGGCCACGCGCCCCCAGTCGCCATCAAGCGAGCCTTCGGCGATCTTGTTGCGTTGTACGACCGCGCTTTTCAGCGGCTCGCCATCCGGCCCCAGCACGAGCCAGCGGATCGTGATCGGCTGCTTGCCGTCTTCCACTTCGCCTAACTCAACCGTGCCGCGCACGGTGTAGGAATTCGACGACCGGGAATCGGTCAACTTGATACCGCGCGTTTCAAGCTGCCGGCGCATGGCGGCCGGCAAGGCGGTATTGCCATCGCCCGGCGCGCCCGTCGCTTCCGGCACGACGACGACCACCTCGGATGACGTATCCGACGCGGCCGCCAGGGATGCCCGCTCCTCGTCGGTGGCTTCGACCGAGGTCGCGTTCACGCTGCCGGTCGTCGCCACCTGCGCTGCCGGTATGTCCTTTTTCGGCAGCCATTCATGGAGACGGTCGGCCGTGTTAAGCGCAATCTTGCGCATCGCCTTTTCATCGACGGCGGACCAGGGATCGCCGCTGACGCGCTTGTCCACCATCTCCTCGCCGGAGAATCGATGAGCGCGCTTGCCGCTGCTGTCCGTTACATCCCAGATGTAGGAGACCTTCGTGCCTTCGGATTCGGGCGAAGCGACGAGGTAGCCCCGCACCTTGTAGTCCGACTCGCCGTCTTCCTTGATCGGAATGTTCTTCTGCTTCGCCGCGCTGGCGAGCATCTGGCCCATTTTGTCGGAGACACTGCCCGGTGCGGCGACGGGCACAAGCGCAATGGAGGCGGATTGTTTCGACGTCTGGGCTGGCGCGATTTCGGCCGGCGCCTGCGTCTGGTCGGAACTGGAACAGCCCGCCGCGAAAACCGCCAGCAGGCCCGCCAGAAAAATCGGCACGGCGCGCATCCCTGCAGAAAGTGCCGTCGTTACGGTCACGCGCGTCACGTGTTGCACTCCTTTTCCCTTGATAGCCTCGTTTCGGAGCAATGCTGACGCAACGAAACGCGCACTGCGAATTCCGCGACGTGTACTAGCGTTACTGGCTATCAAGGTTTCAGTCTATATGCCCCAGAGTGTTGACGGCGCAGATCAACAACTCTCACCGCAAAAATGCGCACTACCCGAATGTTTTCCACATCATAGAATAAGGATGGCGGAAATTTGACGCCCGTAATCAGGCTCCTGGTTCTGCCGCGCCCGCCGGTAGCTGAAGAAAAGTGATTCGTTTTGAAACGTGCACAACGCCAGATCGCCCACGTGAGTCAGCCCTGCGGCACGCAGCCGCTGGCACACATAGCCCGGCAGATCGAAATGCGCACGCCCGCTTCCGCCCGGCTTGTGAAAGAACGCGTCGTTGTCGGGCGCCTGTTCGAGAAACGCGGCCTGGAACTCGTCGCCGACCTCGTACACGTCGGCGGAGATCGTCGGCCCGACAGCCGCATGAATGTTTTCGCGTCTGGCGCCCAATGCGGTCATTTCCGTGATTGCGGCCTCGAGCACGCCGCTCAAGGCGCCGCGCCAGCCGGCATGCGCCGCGCCCACGACGCCGGCCTTCGCATCCGCCAGCAGCACCGGCGCGCAGTCCGCCGCCAGGACGCCGACGGCCAGGCCGGGCGAGCGCGTGACGACCGCGTCGGCCTTTGGGGGTTCATCGACGTGCCACGGCTCGACCGCGACGGCCACGTTCATCGTGTGGGCCTGCCGTGGCGTGATGAGTCGGTCGGGTTCCACGCCCAGATCGGCGGTGGTGCGCGCGCGGTTTTCCAGCACAGCGGCGCGGTCGTCGCCAGAGCCGAGGCCGCAGTTGCGCGTCGCGTAGATCCCGCCGGAGACGCCGCCCTCGCGCGTGAAAAAGCCGTGGCGGATGCCCGGCAGGGCTTTCAACAACTCCGCTTCGATCATTGCTGGTCTCCAAAGGGCGGAGGCGCCTCGCTGAACCCGATCGTGATGGCCATCGCCTTGAAGAGTTCTCCCATCTGCACGGGATCGGCAAGACGTCGCACGCCGGACATGATCGCTTCTTGCTGGTTCGGCGTGGCCACGCGCAGCAGGCTTCGACAGCGCGCTTCCATCCCGAGTTGCAGCAGGAATCGGCCCTGCGCCATCGGCCCGAATGTTTCAAACCCCGCGGCCTTCGCCTGTCTTGCAAGCGCACGAAAATCCACATGGGCGGTCAGGTCGTGCTCGCCGGGCGCATCGAACACCCCGGCATAGCGGTGCCCGCTCACGGCCTGAAGCGTGTCGCCGATCGGCGCTTCGGTGTGGCCATAGTCGATGAACAGCCCGGCCTGCGGTGCCGCACAGCCGCGCCGAGCGATCTCGCCCAGCAAGCGTCCGGTCTCGGGGCGCAGCTCGGCGATGGCGTTCTCGGCTGAATCGCCGGGAAGCAGATCGCGTCCGAACGCCGCGAAATCGGCCGGCGCGCCTTCGACAAAATGCAGCCCGTGCTGCGCGTCGTAGCCGACGCACCGCTCCCGCCATTCGCCGCCACATCTCACGAGCTGGTGAACCGGCAGAGCGTCGAGAAACTCGTTCGCCAGGATGATCGCCGGACCGTCCGGAACGGCCTCGAGCGCGTCGTGCCATCCGGCTTCGGGAACATCCTTCAGAGTTTGCGCCTGCATCTCGCGCAGTACGGGCGAGGTCTCGACAAGGTGGAGCCGGATAGCGGCGCGAAACTCCGGCAGCGCCTTCGCCGCGCGCAGCGCATCTGCCGACAGCGTGCCGCGCCCCGGGCCCAGTTCGATCAGCGCGACGCTCCCGGGCGCGCCCATCTGCCGCCAGACCGAGGCTGCCCACAGGCCCAGCAGTTCGCCGAACACCTGGCTGATCTCCGGCGCGGTGATGAAGTCGCCTTCGCGCCCGAACGGCCGGGCCGTCCGGTAATAGCCGGCTTCGGGATCGTTGAGACAGGCGGCCATGTAATCGCGCACCGGGATCGGCCCGTGCGCAGCAATGCGCCGGATCAGCTTGCGCGCCAGCGGCGTCGGCGCAGTTCGGGTGTCTGCGGGTTGCGGCGTCACGCGGTCACGATCTTTTTCGAGCAGGGCTCAGATATCGGTTTCCAGGAAGTCGCGGGACATGGCATAGGCAACCGACCTTGCGACCGATCCGCCGGCGGGCATCAAGGTTGCGTGGTTGACGCCCAGCAGATGCAGTTCCTTGCGCAGGTGCTTCTTGCTCTCGCCCGCGACGATGATCCTCTTTAGATAGGCCTCCGGGCGCCGCAGGAACAGGCGGAACTCGTTGAGCGGCACGTTCGAGTGGCCGTGGACGATGAAATGGACGTCCATCTGGTTCTGCGGCCGGATATTGCGGAACGGCTTGAAGCACATCGGCGCCTCGGCCGCCGGGACGGGCGAGGCGTTCGGGTCGTCGAGGACCACGCAATAGTCGGTGCGGAACAGGGCGCTGTTGGTCATGGGGATCAAAGCCATCCGCGAGGCCACTTCATTGAAATACCAGGGGTTGAACACCCACACCTGCCCATTGTTCGCCGACATTGATTCGACGGCCAGAAACAGCGCCGCCAGCGCGTTTCCGCACCATTCCTGGATGCGTGTCGGCAGACCCTGCTGATGCCCGAGGATCGGCCACATCTCGTCGGGCACGCCGCCGGGCGGGATGAATTCGGCCGCGCGCATGCGGAATTCGCGCAGCAGTTCGCGTTCCAGCGCCGGGTCGATGTTGCTGCGGTAGAACGGCGGCAGGATATTGTCGTCTTCCGAGGCCTGGCCAAGATACCAGGGGCGCACCGGCGCGTCGTGAAGGCCGACGCTAAACTCGGTGGAAAAGGTAAGCTCGATGAACTCGCTAACGGTATGGATGACGGGCGGTGACATTCACAAGCAGCCCCTTCCGGCACGGCCGCTGCGGCGCGCCGTTATTGCGTCGCCAGTTTCTCGTGGCGCATGGCCCGCATGACGAAATACAGCCCCAGCGCGATCATGGGCAGCGAATAAACGGTTCCAACCGAAATCTCGATTCCCAGCACCGAGAAGTCGTAGCGCCATATCTTGCCGGCGAACTCGACGAAGATGCGCGCCGCACCGTAGATCATCAGGAACGCGCCGACCACTACGCCGGGCCGCATCAGCGCCCCGCGATAATGCGTCAGGTAGCGCAGCGCGAGAAACAGAACGACGCCTTCCAGCAGTGCCTCGTAAATCTGCGTGGGATGGCGCGGCCCCAGCGCATGGCCGGCCTCCAGAACGCGCTGCGGGAACACCACGGCCCACGGCACATCGGTCAGGCGACCATAGATCTCGCCGTTGATGAAATTGGCGATCCGTCCGAAGAACAGGCCGAACGGCACCGCCGCAGCCGACAGGTCCATGAGCGAGAACACCGGGATGCCGTTATAGCGCGCGAAGAAATAGGTGGCGACGCCGACCCCGATCAGCCCGCCGTGAAACGACATGCCGCCACCCCAGACCGCGAAGATTTCCAGCGGATGGGCCAGAAAAAACTCCGGCTGGTAGAAGATCACGAAGCCGAGCCGCCCGCCGACCACCACGCCGAGCGTCGCCCAGATCAGGAAGTCGTCGATCTGCGCCGGCTTGACCGGCGAAGCACCGTTCCACAGCGACGGGCTGCCCGCCAGCCGGCGCATATACAGCCAGCCCAGAATCAGCCCCGCGAGATAGGCCAGCCCGTACCAGCGGATGTCCGCAGGGCCGAGGGAGATGGCCACGGGGTCGATGTTCGGGAATGGCAGCGCCGCGAGGTTGATGGAGGTGTCGGTCATGGGGCGATGGCTCTTTCCAGAGGGCTGTCTGCGACGCTTTGTAGAGGCATTTGCATCGGAATTGAATACCCGATCGCGCCGGCCGCCGCGGCCGGACCGGGGTTGATTGCCGCGGTCGCGGCGATCATAGTCTCAAGCAGTAGCCACTGGCGATGACAATGCGGTGACAGGCCCGGCATCGCCGCGGGAGGTGTGAGGATGACCCAGACGACGAACAAGCTGTTCGACGACTTCGCCAAGCTGATGACCGACGCAGCCGGCGCGGCGCAGAGTGCCCGGCAGGATTTCGAGACGATGGCGCGCGCGCAGATGGAGCGCGTTATCCGCGACCTTGATCTCGTTCAGCGCGAGGAGTTCGAGGCTGTGCGGGAAATGGCACAGAAGGCGCGGGAGGAGAACGAGGCGCTGAAGGCGCGTATCGAGAGGCTGGAATCCGCGCTGAATATCCAGCCCCCGGTGGGAGATGATCGAGCCGGACCCGATGCAGGTCCGCAGTCATAGCCGGCATGACCTGCCGGCGCGGCAGGCGGACGCCTTTCCGGCGGGCACTTGCCCGCTGGAATTGACGCCCGCCTGGCGGGAATTCCGCTACTGCGCGGCTTCTTCCATATACGTTTCGACTTTCTCAGCGACTTCCGGGTTGGACCGGCTCGCCGAGGCGATCTCGTTGTACTCCTCCACGGAGATGCCTTCGGTTTCCTCGACCGCCTGGGCCATCTGCTGATTGGTCTCCTGCGTGAGCGCCTGACGCTCCTCGTCGTTCTCCGCGTTGCCCATCTGGGCCTGGTATTCCGAACGGATCTGGCTGAGCTTGACGGCCGCGGAGGCAAACGAACGCAGCTTTTCGTCGCTGAAGGAAGCCTGTTCCTGCGTCTCGGTTTGCTGCGCCGCCGCCGGCGTCGCCATGACCGCGCCGAACGCCAGTCCGGCGGATGCGAGGGCTGCGAGTGTCAAGCGAGCGAAGGTCATGCTGTGTCCTTTCTTTGTTGCTGAACAAGGTTGCCCCGCCAGAAGACGCGGCGGCGAATCGATGCCGCGATTGACGGAGACCCCCTGTGAGACAGGCCCGCTCGGAGAAAAGTTCCGTCAATCCGCAGAATTTTTTTGGAACTTTTTGCAAGCTCCGGCTGTCCTAATAGGTCGGGGGTTTACCCAGGAGGGATGCGTGGAAGAAACCAACTGGCTGATCGCGCGGGAGATACCCCGTTTGAGACGCTACGCGCTGACAATGGTCGACGATCCCGTGGCGGCGGACGATCTGGTGCAGGACACGCTGGAGCGGGCCATCCGCAAGCGCCATCTCTGGCGCCGGCGGGGCAATATCCGCTCATGGCTCTACCGGATTCTCTACAACCTGTTTCTCGACAGATGCGCTGCCAGCGCCCGGCGTAACGGGGAGATCGGCCTCGATGACGCACCCGTGCTTCAGGTGTTTCCCGATCAGGAGCAGCAGGCCCATTGCCGCGATGTCGCGCAGGCCATGCAGCAGCTTCCGTCGGACCAGCGCGCCGCCATCGCCCTGACGGCGCTGGAAGGGCTGTCTTACGACGAGGCCGCCGAAGTGCTGGACGTTCCGATCGGCACCTTGCGCTCGCGGCTGTCGCGCGGACGCGAGGCGCTGCGGAGCCTGTTCTCCGGCCAGGATCTGGGCGAGGACGGCAGTGCTGATTACAATGTTGGTGCCGCCGCGTCGTCCCGTGCCACATTGCGGAGGGTGAAGTGATATGACCGAACCCGTCACCGAATTCGACCTTCTCTCTTATGCCGACGGACGGCTCGATCACGACCCGGACCGGAAAGCGAAGATAGAGGAATATCTGCGTCATTCGCCGGAGACCGCGCGCCGGGTGGAGGAACTGCGTGCCCAGACGCGTGCGCTCAAGAACGCCTACGACGCGCGCGCCAGTGAGCCTGTTCCTCAGCACCTGCTCGACATCGTGCACGAGGGTCCGACACGGGCGCGCAAGGGCATCCCGCTTCTGCGCGCGGCCGCGATGCTCGTTGCAGCTGCGGGAATCGGGCTGGCCGGTTGGCAGATCGGTCAAATGAGCGCGACCGGGCCGAGGCTGGCGGGCAATGCGCCGCCAGAGAACCTGTTCGAGGTTGCCAGGGCCGCGCGCACGGACCAGGTCGCCAGGGAGCAATCCGCGTCTGCCCTGGCGGCGGGCCGCCTGATGACATGGCGCGACGACGGGGTCGCAATCCGGCTGCGCATACCGGACCTCTCCGCGCTGGGCTACAAGCTGGCCGGACGGCGGACGCTGCGCCACGCGAGCGGCGAATTCGTGCGCCTGGTCTATGCCGGGCCGGACGGCGGGCGGCTAAAACTCGTGTTGACGCCGGACATGGAGTCCGCGCCGCAGGTCGTCTCGGTCGTGAACGAAGGCGGCACATCACTCGCCTACTGGTCGCAAGGGCCGCTGATGGTGGCGCTCGCGGGAGATCGCGGCGAGCAAGGTATCGCCGAACTGGCCGAAGACGTCCGCAGCCGCATCGCCACTGCGAAGGAGCAGCCCGCCGACGACCCCGCCAATCCCGAACTGGCCGTGCCGCCGACGAAGCTCGAGGTGACAGCGGATGCGGCGCAGCCGGCGCTGTCCAACGGCGTCGAATCAGTGCGCGACGACGGCGCCTCAATCCCTGCCGGCCGCCGCATCGAATAGCGCCGAACCCGGCTTGCCGCGCGGTCCGCGCCGCCCGAAACGGCGGTTCGGCAGGTGCGGCAACGTTTTCCCCGTGGACTGCGGCGGCGGTGTCTTGCGCGCCTCGGGCGGCGCTGGTACCCGAAAATCAGTTTTGGGCAAATCACGCACGACATTCGAATGGGGGCGGTCAAGCGTCACCCCTGTATTTCGCAGGGGCCAGAGAGGTTTTGAGTCTGGTCAGGGGCAACAATGCAAGAACGGCGGGCAGAAAGACAGGGCATGGCATTTTCCGAACCGATTTACGAACGTATGGCGCATCCGGTCGATCTCGTGGAACAAATCGCTTCGGCGCAGGACTGGCCGTTCGAGCGCAGCGCGGAAGATGAATTGACGCTGGCCGTCGCGGGGGCGTGGAGCGACTATCATATTTCATTGAACTGGCGGGACGATCTGGAGTCGCTGCATCTGGCCTGCACTTTTGACCTGAAAGTACCGGATGCGCGCCTCCATGAGGTCTACCGCCTGCTGGCGCTCATCAACGAACAGCTCTGGCTGGGGCATTTCGATTTCTGGGCGCATGAAGGGCTGCTCTTGTATCGCCATGCGCTGCTGCTGACCTCGGCGGACCCGACACCGCACCAGTGCGAGAGCCTTCTGCTTGCTGCGCTGGAAAACTGCGAACGGTATTATCAGGCGTTCCAGTTCGTCGTCTGGGCGGGACGCCGGGCGGAAGAAGCCCTCGCCGGCACGATGTTCGAGACCGAGGGGCAGGCGTGATACAGTTCCGGCAAACAAGGTGTGCGTAGCGTTATGGCCGAACGACCCGATTCCTTTTCCCTCAGCGAACCCGTCGCCCTTGTCGGCGCGGGCCGCATGGGCGGCGCCATGCTCAAGGCGTGGCTGCACAGCGGCCTCGCTCCCGAGAAGATTTTCGTCGTCGATCCCGGCCCGCCATCGGAGACGCTGGCGCTACGCGATCAATACGGTTTCAGCCTTTCGGTGGACCCGGAGGCGGTCACGACGGTGCCGGGCGTGCTGGTCATCGCGGTGAAACCTCAGCAGATGGACGACGTCTTGCCGGGGCTGATCCATCTGATGGGCGGCGAGACGGTGGCCATGTCCATCGCCGCGGGCCGCACCATCGACAGCATCGCGGGTCATCTTGGCGCCGACCGCGCGATCATTCGCGCCATGCCCAACACGCCCGCGGCCATTGGGCGGGGCATGACCGCCGTCTGCGCCAACGCGCATGTCGGCCCGGAGCAGGCGCGCGTATGCACGGAACTGCTCCGCGCTGTCGGCGAAGTGGCGTGGCTCGACGACGAAGGGCTGATGGACGCGGTGACCGCGGTGTCCGGTTCGGGGCCGGCCTATGTGTTTCTGCTGACTGAGTGCCTGGCCGATGCCGGCGTCGAGGCCGGCCTGCCGCGCGATCTTGCCGAGCAGCTCGCCCGTGTGACGGTGCAGGGCGGCGGCGCGCTCATGGAAGCGAGCGACGAGACGGCGGGCAAGCTGCGCGAGAATGTCACCTCGCCGGGTGGCACGACCGAGGCGGCCCTTTCCGAACTGATGGGCGAGCCGGGCCTGCGCGAGCTTATGGCGCGGGCCGTGGCGGCTGCCGTGCGCCGTTCGAAAGAGTTGTCCGGTTAAGCAATTCCCGATATGGCAGAGCCGTGCTTCGCGCTGGCGCATGATCCGTTCCGATAGAACCGGTTCAAGCTCGTCATCGCGAATGTCGTGAAGCGATCCAGCCACAGGCGCTGTGTCGCTGGATTGCGTCGGCCCTGCGGGCCTCGCAGTGGCGCGGTTCTGGCTGATCGGAAAAAGCTCTCAGAGCGTGGGGCGCTCCAATCGGGCGAGGCAAGATGAAGGTTCTGCTGACGGGCGTTGCCGGTTTCATCGGCTTTCACGTGGCGCGTGCACTGCTGGACAGGGGCGATGAAGTCGCGGGCATCGACAACCTCAACGACTATTACGATGTCCGGCTGAAGGAAGCGCGGCTCGCGCGGCTTCAGGGGCGCAACGGCTTCCGCTTCGTCCGCGCCGACCTCGCCGACCGCGAGACGACCGCGGAAATCTTCCTGGAAGAGCGGCCCAACCGCGTGGTTCACCTCGCCGCGCAGGCGGGGGTCCGCTACTCGCTGGAAAACCCGCACGCCTATGCCGATTCCAACATCCTCGGCCTGCTGAACGTGCTCGAAGGCTGCCGCCATGGCGAGATCGAGCACCTGGTCTACGCCTCGTCCAGCTCGGTCTATGGCGCGAACACGAAGATGCCCTTCAGCGTGCATCAAAACGTGGATCACCCCTTGAGCCTCTATGCCGCGACCAAGAAGGCCGGCGAGCTGATGGCACATACCTACGCCCATCTCTACCAGTTCCCGGTCACCGGCCTGCGCTTCTTCACGGTCTACGGGCCGTGGGGCCGGCCGGACATGTCACCGTTCATCTTCACGAAAAAGATCATCGCGGGCGAGCCGATCGACGTGTTCAACCACGGGCGGCATGCGCGTGATTTCACCTATATCGACGACATCACCGAGGGCGTGGTGCGCACGCTCGACCGCGTGGCCGCGCCCGACCCGGCATGGAACGGCGCCGCGCCCGACCCGGCCACATCGAGCGCACCCTACCGGCTCTACAATATCGGCAACAACCAGCCTGTGCCGCTGATGACCTATATCGAGACCATCGAGCGCGCCGTAGGCAAGGAGGCGAAAAAAAACTTCCTGCCGATCCAGCCCGGCGACGTGCCGGAGACTTATGCCGATGTCGACGATCTCGCGCGCGATGTCGGCTTCCGGCCATCGACCCCGCTGGCGGAGGGCATTCCGCGCTTCGTGGCGTGGTACCGCGATTTCTACGGCGTCTGAGGCATTGTCCGATGGCTCAGAACA
>JBKGZY010000070.1:0-12367 GCA_046543175.1 Dichotomicrobium sp. | reverse complement strand
CTACCCCCCGAGGAAGAGCTGGCCGACCTTCGGGTTGTCCAGCAGCTCGTCGCCCTTGCCGGCGATGGCAATCTCGCCGGAGACCAGCACATAGCCGATATCGGCGAACTCCAGCCCCTTCTTGGCGTTCTGCTCGACCATGACGATGGTCTTGCCCTCGACGTGCTGGAGGTCGTACAGGATCTCGAACACCATGTCGATGAAGCGCGGCTCCAGGCCGATCGACGGCTCGTCGACCAGCAGCACCTCGGGGTTCATCACCAGTGCGCGGGAAATCTCCAGCAAGCGGCGCTCGCCGCCCGACAGCACCTTCGCCTGGTGCTTGCGGCGCGCGGCGAGACGCGGATACTTGTCGAACACCCGTTCGGCCGCCGCCTTGGCCTGCGAAGGCTTGTCCATGAGGAAGCCGCCCATCAGCAGGTTTTCCTCGACCGTCATGCCGGAAAACACCGACTTGTCCTGAAGGATGTAGGCGATGCCGGCCTGGCGCAGCTTCTCGTTGGCCGACAGCCTCGTGATGTCCCGCTTGTCCGGCCCGTCGCCGATCAGCACCTTGCCCGAATAGATCGTGTTGAAGCCGAAGATCGCATGCAGGATCGTGGATTTGCCCGCGCCGTTCGGCCCGATCAGGCAGAGCGACTGCTCCCGTGCGACTCGCAGGTTGATACCGTGCAGGATCTGCATCTTGCCGTAACCGGCGTTCAGGTTCTCCAGCGACAGGTAGGGGTTGTTGTTCGCCAGCGCGTCGAGCGTGCTGACCGGCACCTCCTCGGCGAGCGACCGGGCTTCCCGCGTCACATCGTCGACGGAGAGCACGGTGTCCACGCCGCCCGTGTGATATCCCGCGGCGGCCCGGCGCGCCTCGGCTTCCGCGACGCTTTCGGACTTCTGCGCGGCCTCTTCGGCTATGTCCGCCGCAGATTTGTCGTTGCTGGCCATCAATGTGCTCCCAGATAGGCGTCGATCACGCGCTGGTCGTTCTGGATCTTGTCCGGCGGACCGGAGGCGAGCAGCTTGCCATGAGCGAGGCAATAGACATGGTCGGCCATGTTCATGATGACGCGCATGTTGTGTTCGATGATCAGCAGGGTGATGCCGAACTCGGAGTTCGCCTTCTTGAGCCGGTCGATCAGCCCGTTGATGAGAGTCGGGTTGATGCCCGCGGTCGGCTCGTCGAGCAGGAGCACCTTCGGTTCGTTCATCAGAGCCATCGCGAACTCCAGCAGCTTCTGCTGGCCGAAGGACAGGCTGCCAGCCGTGAGCAGGCGCTTCTGGTAAAGGCCGACGAAATCCAGCAGCATTTCCGCGCGTTCGCGCTCTTCCGCCTCGGAGCGCTGGAACATGTCCCACATCGTCAACTTCCGGTGCGGGATGGCAATGAGCATGTTGTCCATGCAATTCATGTTCCTGAAGATGCGCGTCTGCTGGAACGTCCTGAGCAGGCCGAGCTGGGCGATCTTCTGGACGCGCAGCTTGGAGATTTCCTTGCCCTCGAACCGGATCGAGCCCTTGTCGATCGGGTGGTAACCGACGATGGAGTTGAACAGCGTGGTCTTGCCCGAGCCGTTCGGCCCGATCAGACCAGTAATCAGGCCCTCCTCCACTGTCATGGAGATGTCCTGGTTGGCCTGGACACCGCCGAACGCCTTGGAAACGTCGGAGACCTCGATGATATTGCCGCTCATTCCGCCGCTCCCGCAGGCTGCGGGCCGGCGGGGAGGCCGCGCGCGCCCTTGTCGCTCTTGATGCTGTCCTCATCGACGACGATGCCGAACCATTCGGGTTTCTGCCGCCTGACCCAGCCGACGATGCCTTCCTGGAAGTAGACGACCGTGACCACGATGAGCGCGCCGAGCGCGACCCATTGCCAGCCGAGCAGGTAATTCCAGGTCACTTCTTTGAACACGTGGAAAAGCACCGCGCCGACCACCGGCCCCCAGAGCGTGCCCTTGCCGCCCAGCAGGACGGCCACGACCATGAAGATCCCCAGATTGATGGTCTGATACGCCGATTCCAGCGGCTCGAAATGGATGAGCTGATACGCCGAGATGCCGCCGGCGATGCCGACAAAAAACGCCGCGATCGACCAGGTGACGAGCTTGTAACTCAGCGTGTCGATACCGATTCCCTCGGCTTTTTCCTCGTCATCGCGGATCGCGTTCAGCGCCTTGCCGAACCGCGTCGTGTAAAACCATGCCAGGAACGCGAACAACGCGACGCCCGCGGCCATGAACATGAAGTAGAAGACCGTCTTGCCGTGATCTTGGCCATAAGGAAAGACCGGTAGCGAGATGCCCTGCCCGCCGCCGAGCAAGTCCCAGTTGGACACGATTTCCCCGGCCGCCACCGCGACCCCGAGCGTCCCGATCGCGAAATAAGGGCCGCGCAGGCCAAAAGTGACGGCGCCGATGATGAAAGCTGTCGCGGCGCAGAACAGCCCCGCCACGAAACTGCCGAGGAACAAGCCGGTAAAATATTGCGTCGGTGTAAAACTGAAGATCTCGCCGCCCGAGGCATCGACATAGCTTGCCATGTCAAACGGGATGGCGATACCGACCACCGCGGCGACATACATGCCGGTGCCGTAGAAGAAAATGTTGCCCAGCGAGTTGTAGCCCATCTGCCCGCCGGTCATGTCCCATGACAGCGCGACGATGATCATCAGCCACAGCGTAGCCAGTTGCGTCTTGTAATCCGGGAACAGGAACGGCGCCGCCGCGCTGACGGCGAGGATCACGATATAGAGCAGTGTCTTGGTCATGTTGCTTTGCCCGCTCTATTGGAGTGCCTGGCGCACGCGCTGCTGTTGCGCCAGACGGATACACAGCACGATGAGCAGCAGGATCACGGCGATCGCCTGCTGGTAACCGATGCCGAAGATCAGCGCGCCATACTGTTCGAGGACGCCCAACCCCAGCCCTGCGGCAATAACGCCGGGCAGATTCCCAAGACCGGCCGCCGTGACGACGACGAAGGCGCGGATCGAGTAGACGATCCCGTAGAACGGCTGAATCACCCACACCATGACGATGATGGCGCCGGCCGCGCCGCAGATCGCCGCGTTCAGCGAGAACGTAAAGGCGTAAACCTTTTCCGTATTGATGCCGAGAACGCGCGCCGCGCGCGGATCCTGAGCAGTCGCCCGGATTGCCTGGCCCATGCGCGAATAGCGCATGAACAGTATGACGCCGAGCGCAAGAACGGCCGCGAGACCGACGCCGATCAGCTTGGCGATCGGCAGATCGACGACGCCGCCGAACAGTTGAATTTTCTCGTAAGGCAACTGGATGCTCTGCGTGTCCGATCCGAACAGCAGGTTCAGGATTTGCGCCATCATGATCGCAAGGCCGAACGTGGCCAGCAGCGAGGTGAACAGGTCGCGCTCGATCACGCGGTTGATGATCAGCTTGTAGCAGACCCAGCCGATGCCGCCCATGACGATAAAGGCCAGCGGGACGCCCAGCAGCGGGTGAATGCTGTATGCGCCCATCTGCGTGCTGGAATACCAGGCGACGTAGCCGCCGGCGATCACGAAGTCCCCCTGCGCGAGGTTCTTGACATTCATCACGCCCCAGACGAGGGCCAGCCCGTAGGCGGCCAGCGCAAATATCGCGCCCACCATGATCCCGTCGATGATGACCTTGAGATTCACGATCGGGAACTGGAAGAGAAGGTAGAAATTGGAGATGAACTGGTCCATCGGCTCGCCCGGGTTGTCCTCACGCTGGAACGGCAGGGTGGGTGCGGCGATGGCCGGGCGCCCCTCAGGGGCGTCCGGCCGTCACCATGCGCAGAAGCCTTGGACTATTTGCGCGGATAGACGAGTTCGTGCGAGGCGAACTCCGCCGGGGCGACCACGTTGTACTCGCCATCCTGGATCTGGCGCAGCACCATCGGCTTGGCGATGTTCTGGCCGGTATCCGCGAATTTGACGCCGCCATAGAACGTATCCAAGTCGGTTTCGGCGATGGCGTCGCGCACGGCTTCCTTGTCGAGCGTTCCGGCGCGCTCGAAGGCATCCTTGAACACGTAGACCGCCGCTGATGCCTGCGCCACCTGATACGGCACCGACTGATCCGCGTAATCCGGGTAGGCTTCCTTGAACTCCTGCTCGTAGTTCTTCGCCGTGCCGAACAGCGGGTCTTCGTACTTCAGGGTTTCGGCCCACTGCGTCGCGCACAGAATGTCTTCAGCCGCGTCGCCGTAATTGCCGACCACGTCAGCCGCTTCGCAATGCGTAATCGCAACCATCGGCGTCTCGATGTCCTGTTCGTCGATCTGGCGGACAGCCGTCGCCGCGCCCTTCGAGTGACCGGAGACAATCAGAACGTCCGGCTTGACAAGCGACACCTTGGTCAGGATCGCGCTCATGTCGGACAAGTCGCGCGGCAGCTTCTCGTCGATGGCGATTTCCATCCCGTACTCTTCGGCGTCTTCAAGAACGCCGGCCCGGATGTCCAGGGAGAACGGATCGTTCTCGACCGCCACGGCCACCTTGACCTCGGAGGGATCCTTGCCTTCGTCCTTGGCAATCTGGGCGGCCAGATTGATGGCTTCGGCCAGGTATTGCTCGGAGGTCGACAGCACGGCGAAGAGATACTTGTAGCCCTTGTTGAACAGGGACCGCGAAGCGCCTTCGGCCTCGATCATTGGGATCTTGTAGTTCTCGGTGACGGGCGCGATGGCCTTGGTCATGCCCGAGGAGTACGGGCCAAGCATGTACTGGATGTCGTCCTGCTGGATCAGGCGCTCGGCCAGCGTGGCGGCACGGTCGCCCTTGGACTCGTCATCGTAATAGGTGACGTTGAAGTTGTAGCACTTGTCGCCGACCTGGACGCCGCCATTGTCCTTGATCTTCTGGATCGCGAACTCGTAACCGTTCTGGGTGTGCATGCCGTTGGTGGCATACTTGCCCGTCAGCGAGATTGCCGCACCCAGTTCAATGGTATCGCAATCCTGGGCGCTGGCGATCTGCGGCGCAGCCAGCAGGCCCACGGCAGCGAGCGCCGAAAGCGACCACTTCGTAAATGGTTTCATGAATTTCCTCCCATCATGGTTCGCGGCTTTTTTGACAGCGGCTATTGTTGGCACAGGGCGGCGAGGGCTTCAAGGAATTAACATTGTGCGCCGCATTGAACTTTCGCAGCCCCTGGCGCATAACTGGCGCAAATTATCATTATAAAACAATATGTTACTGTATAGGAGCATCTGCGGAAACGTTTGCAATACTACCACGGCACCATCACCCGGTAAAGGCCTGCAGACCTGTCTGAGCACGGCCGAGGATCAGCGCGTGGATGTCGTGCGTCCCCTCGTAGGTGTTAACCGTCTCCAGGTTCAGCATGTGGCGCATGACGTGATACGCGTCGCTGATACCGTTGCCGCCATGCATGTCGCGCGCGGCGCGGGCGATCTCCAGCGCCTTCCCGCATGAGTTGCGCTTGAGAAGCGAAATCGTCTCGGGCGCGCACTCGCCGTCGTCCAGCATCCGCGAGGCGCGCAGGCACCCCTGAAGCCCCAGCGCGATCTCGGTCTGCATGTCGGCGAGCTTCTTCTGGATGAGCTGGTTGGCGGCGAGCGGGCGACCGAATTGCTCGCGTTCCAGCGTGTAGGCGCGCGCGGCGTGCCAGCAGAACTCCGCCGCGCCGAGCGCGCCCCAGGCGATGCCGAAGCGCGCCTTGTTCAGGCAGCCGAACGGGCCTTTGAGACCAGCAGCGTCCGGGAGGAGATTGTCCTCCGGCACGAAAACGTCGTCCATGACGATTTCGCCGGTCTCGGAAGCACGCAGGCTGAGCTTGCCCTCGATGGCCGGCGTTTCTAGGCCGTCCATGTCGCGCTCGAGAATGAAGCCGCGGATCACGCCCTCCAGCTTGGCCCAGACAACAAGCACGTCAGCGATCGGCGCGTTGGTGATCCATGTCTTCGCGCCCGTCAGCCTGTAGCCGCCGGACACCTTTTCCGCGCGGGACGCCATGCTGCCCGGGTCGGAACCGTGGTCCGGCTCGGTCAGGCCGAAGCAGCCGACCCACTCGCCCGTGGCCAGCCTGGGCAAGTACTTGTCGCGCTGCGCCTGGGAGCCGTAGGTGTAGATCGGATGCATGACCAGCGCCGATTGCACGCTCATCGCCGAGCGGTAGCCGGAATCGACGCGCTCGATCTCGCGCGCGGCAAGGCCGTAGCAGACATGGTTGACGCCGGCGCCGCCGTATTCTTCCGGCAGCGTCGCGCCGAGCAGGCCGAGCGCGCCCAGCTCGGTCATAATCTCCCGGTCAAAACGCTCCTCGCGGAAGGCGGAAAGCACACGCGGCTGCAGCTTCTCCTGCGCGTAAGCACGTGCCGTGTCGCGGACGAGGCGCTCCTCTTCGGAAAGCTGGGCGTCCAGCAACAGCGGATCGTCCCATTGAAAGACGGGCTCGCGGTTCATGTTCGCTGGCCTCGGGATGTCGTCGGGCATGGTTCGATAGCCTAGACCGGCGCACGCGCTCGCGCAATTCACCGTTCACGATGAGGATGAAGACCGCGCCCCCGCTGGCTACAGGTCAGCCGGGGCTAAGACCGCGCATCCGCTCGCCACGACGGCGGAGCAATTCCAGCGTGCTCAACAGCACGATGGAGATGCCGACGAGAATGGTCGCAAGCGCCAGGATCGTGGGGCTGATTTCCTCGCGCAGACCGGAGAACATGCGCACGGTCATCGGCGTCTGTTCAGGCCCGGCCAGGAACAACACCACAACGACCTCATCCAGCGAGGTGACGAAGGCGAACAACGCCCCGGCAATCACGCCCGGCAGAACGAGCGGCAGGATGATCTTGAAAAACGTCGTCGTTTGGTTGGCGCCGAGGCTCGATGAGGCGCGAATGAGCTGTTCGTCGAAACTGGCGAGCGCGGCGGTCACGGTAATGACCACGAACGGCGTGCCGAGCACGACGTGCGAGAGGATGATCGCGAAGAAGGTCTGCGACAGGTCGATGCGGGCGTAGAAGCTGAAAAGGGCCGCGCCGGTGATGATCAGCGGCACGATCATCGGCGATATCAGGAGGGCGGTAATGAAACTGCGCCCCGGCATGTGACGCCGGCTCAGGCCCAGCGCGGCGAGCGTGCCCAGCGTCGTGGCGATGATCGTGGAGTTGATCGAGATGAAGAATGAGTTGCGGATGGAACTCAGCCACTCGTCGCTGCTGAGCAGGGCCTGGTACCAGCGCAAGGAGTAACCGGCCGGATCGAACTGAAGCATCTCCACCGTGAAGGTGAAATACGGCCTGGCGTTAAACGACAGGGGCAGAATGACCAGGATGGGAAAGATCAGGAACAGGAATATCAGACCGCACAGCACGTGATAGGTGTAGTACCAGACACGTTCGAGCCGGCTCGCATAAGGAGGAAGTGCCATTGTGTCTTTCCGTCGCCTGTTTGGTTCGGTTCTGCCCCGTCGGCTGGCCGCAGCCTCAACCGAATTTCAGCCGCTCCACGCCGACCAGCCTGTTGAACAGCCAGTAGAAGATCATCACCAGGACCAGCAGGATCGTCGCCAGCGCCGCGGCCAGCTTCAGTTGCGCGCTGGAGCCCTGCATGTTGCTCGCGATCAGGTTTGAGATGAAGATGCCGGTCTCGCCGCCAACCAGCGCGGGCGTGATGTAGTAACCAATGGCGAGAATGAAGACCAGCATGACGCCGGCGGCCAGCCCCGGCAGGGTCAACGGGAAATAGACACGGAACCACGCCACGAGCTGATTGGCGCCGAGCGATCGCGCCGCGCGCAGATAGCTCGGATTGATCGTCTTCATCACCGAGTAGAGCGGCAGAATCATGAACGGCAGAAGAATATGCGTCATTGCGACGATCGTGCCGATCTGGTTGTAGATCATGCGCAATCGGCCGTCATCGCCAATTATTCCGAGACCGACGAGGAATTCGTTTATGACCCCTTGCTGCTGCAGGAGCACGATCCACGCCGATGTTCGCACGAGCAGCGATGTCCAGAACGGCAGAAGAACCAGTATCATCAGGAGGTTTGAATATCTGAGCGGCAATGTCGCCAGAAGATAGGACACCGGATAAGCCAGCAGTATGCAAAGCACAGTGATGAGCGTGCTCATCCACGCAGTGCGCCAGAATAACCCGGTGTAGACTTGGTAAACTTCCGGGCGTTCCTGAATTTGCCCCGTGGGTGAATACTCGTAGTCAACAGCCAGAAGGTAATAACTGGGGGTGATCAGGCGTGTTTCGCGCTTGAGGATCCCCCAGAACTGGGGATTCGCCCAGTCCTCGTCCCGAGCGAGAAACGCTTCCTTGTAAGGCGGCTCCATCTCGTCCAGTTGCCGGGCGGTGCCCATCATGAGGCCCCGGGAACCAGCCAGTTCCCGATTGATCCGGGCGGAGACCCGGCCAATGGTTCGGTCTTCGAGCCCCTGGCGCATGTCGGCCGCCATCGCGGCGAACACCTCCTCGTCGGGAACGCCTTCCCACTCCCACGCATCGAGGGCTTCAGCCGTTTGCGGCAGATAATTCACGACCTCGGGGTTGTACACCGATCGCGTCATCATCGCGATGATCGGGACGATGAACGTGACGATCAGAAAGGCGAGAAGCGGCGTCACAAGCAGGAAGGCGCGGATACGCGCACGACGCTCGGACTTACGGATACTTTCCTTGAGGGGCGTGCCGTCAGCCGTGGTCAGCGTTTCCAACTTGGCTGGCGCGGCGTCATTCGGTGTCTTGTCTTGCATGGTCCGGCCACCCCAAGGTGTGTCTTGTCGATTTCCGGTAGCGGAAAGCGACCGTGTCGGCCGCTTTCCGTAATGTTCAGATCGAACGCGGCGGTCTTACTTAGCGACCCATGCGTTGAAACGCTCTTCCAGCAGGTCGCCGTAGTCCGCCCAGAATTCCGGGTCGAAACGGAACGCCGTCTCGAAGTTCTCCGGGCTGGTCGGCATGTGCGGCTTCATGTCCACGCCGGTGTCGGCATGGTCGCCGACGAGTTCGGCTGACGATTTGCGCGCCGGCGCATAGGCGATGTATTTCGCCTGGTCGGCCAGACGCTGCGTATCGGTGGAGTACTTCAGGTAGTCCTTGATCAGGTCGAGCTTGTCTTCATTGCCGACCGGCACGACCCAGCCGTCAGCCTCGAACATCTGGTGGTCCCACATGATCTCGAACGGCTGGTCCTCGTTGACCTGCGCGTTGAAGATGCGGCCGTTGTAAGCCGTCGCGATAACGGCTTCCTTGTCGGCGAGCATCTGCGGCGGCTGTGCGCCTTCGGACCACCAGATCACGTCATCCCTGATCTCGTCGAGCTTGGCGAAGGCGCGGTCCTGACCTTCCCTGGTGGCGAGGACCTCGTAAACCTGATCCGGTTCCACGCCGTCGGCGATCAGAGCCCATTCGAGATTCTTCTGCGGGATCTTCTGAAGCGCGCGGGTGCCAGGGAACTCCTCGACATTCCAGACATCCTCGATCGTCTGCGGTCCCTCACCGTCGAAGGCTTCGGTGTTGTAGGCGAACATCGTCGCATACAGGATGGTGGAGACGTAGCAGTCGCCCAGAGTGCCTTCGATGAAGTCCTCGGTGGCCGGCGAGCCGTCCGGCGCGGGCGCGAGCCATTCGTCGTGCGGAATCTGCATGACGAGGCCTTCGTCGCAGGCGCGCTGCGCATCGGCCTGGAGCATATCGACGACATTCCAGCTTACATTGCCGGCCTCGACCTGCGAACGGATGCCGGCCAGCGCATTGGCCGACTTGTCCTCGTTGTGGATCTCCGTGCCCGTCTTCTCGGTGTAGGGCTCATGATAGGCACGCACCTGGGATTTGGTGTAGGCGCCGCCCCAGGACACGATCGTCAGGGAGTCCTGCGCATTGGCCATAGCCGTGGACGCGGCGAGCGCGCCTGCGGCGAGCAAGCCCAAGCTCTTCATTTTCATTGGTCAGATCCTCCTGTGAACCAATCGAATACACGAGTCTTCTTGAGGGTAGGTTTCGCTTCCGAGCAACAGTTGTCGCATGGAACACGCGTGATTGCTCACCACGCGGGTGGGCAAGAATCGGGCGTTGACCGCCTTCTTGTTATTCCGGGTCTCGAAGGCCAATGTCCTGGCAATCTCCTGTTTTTGTTCTGCGAAAATGGCGCGTGGCGCCAGCGGTAAGTCAGTCCGGGCCGTCAAAGAGGCATGGGGTCGAGCGCACGGCAATCCTGGCTGGCCCAGCCCACCGTCGCGGTTTCACCTTCCTTGAGAATCTTGTGGCCGTGGGTGTTCGGCACCTTCACGATGAAATCGTCATGCCCCGCCACGCTCATGCGCGTGCGGATGTGATCGCCGAGATAGATCAACTCCTGGATGCGCCCGTCGATACGGTTGCGGGTGCTGCCCTCGGCGGGGTTGATCTCGACGCGTTCCGGGCGCAGCGACAGCGTGGTCTTCTGGCCGACATCGCTGACATTGACGCCAAGCGCCTCGACGACCAGGCCACCTTCGATCTCAACCTCGCACAAGCCATCCTGCCGGAACGATTTCACCGTGCCGTTCAGCTTGTTGTTCTCGCCGATGAACTGCGCGACGAAGCTGTTTTCCGGCTCTTCATAGAGCACATCCGGCGTCGAAAGCTGCTGGATGACGCCGTCGTTGAACACCGCGATACGGTCCGACATGGTCAGCGCCTCGGACTGGTCGTGGGTCACGTAGACAACCGTCACGTTCAGGTCTTCGTGGATGTGCTTGATCTCGAACTGCATATGCTCGCGGAGCTGTTTGTCGAGCGCGCCGAGCGGCTCGTCCATGAGCACAAGCTGCGGCTCGAACACCAGCGCGCGCGCCAGCGCGATGCGCTGCTGCTGACCGCCGGAGAGCTGCGCCGGGCGGCGGTTGCCGAACTGGCCCATCTGGACCATGTCGAGCACGCGGGTAATCTTCTGCTCGATCTCGGGTTTGGGCAGCTTGCGCACCTGGAGCGGAAACGCGAGATTTTCCCACACGGTCATGTGCGGGAACAGCGCGTAGTTCTGGAACACCATGCCGATCTCGCGCTTGTGCGGCGGCACGTTGTTGATCGGACTGCCGTTGAGGTAAATCTCGCCATGCGTTGCCGGCTCGAAGCCGGCCAGCATCATCAGGCAGGTGGTCTTGCCGGAACCGGACGGCCCCAGCAGGGTAATGAATTCGCCCTTGGCGATACGCAGGTTCAGGTCTTGGACGACAAGCGTCTCGCCGTCGTAACTCTTCTGGACATGATCAAAATGGACGTATGTCTCGTCCTTGGTCGGCTGTTCGGTCGCGGCTGTCGTAACTGTCGAAAGCTGGTCCACGTCGGCTTTGCCCTCCGCTTGAATCGTCCTTCGCCCTTGCCCGTCTGAACACGACGATCCCCTTGGAGCGGATCGTTCGCCCAGTGTCGCATACCCTGATTAGAAACCGCGCTTATCGGTGGCATCAAGATCATTGATACGCTATAGCCCCGTTTACCAATGATCAAGGCCGACTTTCGTGGGGGCGCAAGAAAAAAATGTCCAAAAAGGGACGGCAGCTCAACGATATTGATGGGGCAGATGAGCACTACAGCATATGACGCCCCGCCCGCCGACGCCGAGGCACGCCGGGCAGCGACGCCTGTGATCTGCTATCCGCGGGAGAGCCTGCCGCCTTTCGACGCCGCGTTCTACGACGCCGCGCGCGAGGGGGCGGAGCACATCGCAACCGAGACCGTGCCGCCGCGCGAAGCGCGCGCCTTCCGGGTGCCGGCGGGGCACTTCTTCCGCATTGTCACCGGCGACGGCCCGCAGGTCGGCGATCTCAACCTGTGGAACGCGGCCGACATGGCCGAGCGGTTCTTCTCCGGCAAGACCCGCGCGTTGCACGGCACGCATGTCACCAAGGGCGACCGGCTGTGGAGCAACCTGCCCTATCTGCGCCCGATGGCGACGATCACGCGGGACACGCTGGCCTGGTATGGTTTCGACGCGGACGGCGCCGGCGTGCATGACGTGATCGGGACGCGCTGCGACCCTTATACGAACAAGCTGCTCAGCGGGACGGACTATGACCGCTGCTGCCACTCCAACCTGCTGCGCGCGCTGGCCGCGGCGACGGGGATGACGCCCGGCGAAGCCGAGCCGTTGGTGCATGACGTGCTGAACGTGTTCATGTGCACCGGCTTCACGCGCGACACGCACCAGTATTTCATGAAGGCCAGCCCGGCGCGGACCGGCGACTTCATCGAGTTTTTCGCGGAGATCGACCTGCTGGCGGGGCTGTCGGCCTGTCCCGGCGGGGATTGCGGCGCGGAGCATTCGAGCGATGCGGCGGTCTGCTATCCGCTGCGGGTGGAGGTGTACCGGCCGCGGTCAGAGACGCTGGCCGGGTGGCGGCCGCCGGAGCG
>JBKGZY010000302.1:0-2609 GCA_046543175.1 Dichotomicrobium sp. | reverse complement strand
GTCGCGGGTATCGTCGATCTGCGCCGCGACATCGAGCCGGTGCTGCGCGCGACCGCCGAGGAACTGGAGATCCCCGTTCACGCGGGGGCCGCGGTGGACGGGACGCAGGGTCGCAAGCGGATCGGCAGCGCCTGCGTGCAGCCGCTGGACGAGAACGGCGCGCCAGCCGGCGAGGCGAACGACGTAGCGTGCGACCTTCTGGCGGTCTCGGGCGGCTGGTCCCCGAACGCCGCGCTGTTCTCGCAGTCGCGCGGGCAGTTGCGCTATGACGACGAACTGGCGGCCATGCGCCCGCACAAGTCGTGGCAGGCGGAACGCTCCGTGGGCCGCTGCAACGGCGTCATGGAACTGGCAAGACGCCTGGAGGAAGGCGCGGAGGCCGGATCGGAAGCCGCCCGCGCGGCCGGTTTTGAAGCCAGCCCCGCGGCGGTCCCGGAGATCGATACGCCCGAGTTTCGCCGACTGGCCTACGCGGTGCGCGCGGCGTGGTCGCCGGTCTCGCGAAAACCGGCGCACAAGCAGCGCGCCTTTGTCGACCTGCAAAACGACGTGACGGTCAAGGATCTCAAGCTGGCGGTCCAGGAGGGCTACAAATCGGTCGAGCATGCCAAGCGCTACACCACGACCGGGATGGGGACCGATCAGGGCAAGGTGGTCGGCGTCAATGCTTTCGGTCTATTGGCCGACACGCTCGACAAGACGGTCGCGGAAATCGGCGTGACAACCTATCGCCAGCCATTCAAGCCGGTGCAGTTCGGCGCGATCGCGGGGCAGAACACCGGCGACCTGTTCGAGCCGCGCCGCACCGTGCCCGCGCATGACTGGCATGTGGCCAACGGTGCGCAGTTCGAACTGGTCGGCGATTGGCTGCGCCCGCGGGTCTATCCGCGCGAGGGCGAGAGCTTCCAGGACGCGCTGCAACGCGAATGCTACGCCGCGCGCACGGCCATCGGCGTGCTGGACGCCTCGACGCTGGGCAAGATCGACATCCGCGGCAAGGACGCGCGCGAATTCCTGGGCCGCGTCTACACCAATAGCTGGACCAAGCTCGCGCCGGGGCGCGCCAAGTACGGGCTGATGCTCGGCGAGGACGGCATGGTCATGGATGACGGCGTCAGCGTCTGCCTGGCCGACGACCATTTCCACATGACCACGACCACCGGCGGCGCGGCCCGCGTACTGAGCTGGCTGGAGGATTACCTCCAGACCGAATGGCCGGACCTCGACGTCTACCTGACCTCCGTGACCGAGCAGTGGGCGGTCGCCAGCATTTGCGGCCCGCATTCGGCCAGCCTGGTGGGCGAGTTGTGCCCGGACATCGACCCGGACCCGAAGAAGTTCAAGTTCATGAGCTTCCAGGACACGCATATCGACGGCATTCCCGTGCGCGTGTTCCGCGTGTCGTTCTCGGGCGAGCTGTCCTACGAGATCAACATCGCCGCGTCTTACGGCAACTGGCTGTTCGAGCGCATCTTCGCCGCCGGCGCGAAATACGGCGCGACGCCTTACGGCACCGAGGGCATGCACCTGCTGCGCGCCGAAGTCGGCTTCATCATCGCGGGCCAGGACACCGACGGCACCGTGACGCCGCACGACCTGCGCATGGACTGGGCGGTGAAGAAGACGGGCGACTTCATCGGCAGGCGTTCGCTGTTCCGCGCGGATACCGCGCGCAGCAACCGCTGGCAGCTTGTCGGCTTGTTGAGCGAAAACCCGGAAGAAGTGCTCGTCGAGGGTGCGCATCTGCGCGACACGCCGGAAGAAGGTCCGCCGCCGGTGAAGAAGGCCGGGCATGTCACGTCGGCGTATTACAGCCCCGTGCTGAAACGCGCGTTCGCGCTCGGGCTGGTCGAGCGCGGCGGCGAGCGGATCGGCGAGACGCTGTATGCAAGCTGGGGCAAGGGGCCGGTCAAGCGGGTCACGGTCACGGAAACCGACTTCCTCAAGGACGCGACGCGGCCGGAGCCGCGTCCGGTCCAGCACAACCCCAAGGGGATTCCGCACGCCCCGTCCGGGCCGTATATACGCGGACCGCTCGGGCACCGCGAGGCCATTTCAGGCGGCGGCGGCGCGGCGGCGCTGAACCCGCTCGGCGGCGGCCCGCGCCTCATTCTCCGCGGCAATGCCGGGGTCATCGGTGCGAAGCTGCGAGACGCCGGCGTGGCGCTGCCCGAAACGGCCTGCATGATGGCCGCCGGCGAGGCGGCGCGCACGCTCTGGCTGGGGCCGGACGAATGGATGATCCTGCCGGCGGACGGGCACGGCCATTCGCTCGCCGGGGCGATCCGCGATGCCTGCGCGGACACGCATTATCAGCTGGTGGATGTCTCGGACTACTATACCGATATCGGCGTGTCCGGCGCGCGTGCCCGCGATCTGCTGGGCAAGCTGACCACGCTGGACATGCACCCGCGCGTCTTCCAGGGCGGCCAGGTGAAGGGATCGATGTTCGGCCGCGTGCCGGCCGTGCTGCGGCTGGAGCCGGATGCGGTGCCCGAGGTTTTCGCGCTCACCATCCGCTGGTCGCATGCGGACTATCTCTGGTGCCTGCTGGCGCTGGCCGGGCGGGAATACGGATTGCCGGTACAGGAGCCGGTCGGCAAGGTGAC
>JBKGZY010000069.1:0-12415 GCA_046543175.1 Dichotomicrobium sp. | reverse complement strand
GAATTCGACATACACCTTAGGAATACGGCATCTGCGCTAATTCTCGTCGATGCCATTCGTGTTCTGTCCCTGAACACGGTCAATAACACCAATCCGGACGAGGTCTACAGCGCTCAGCTTTCCATCCAGTCGATCTGCGCGGTGCTCAGCCGGCGGCTCGGTGAATCGGCCGACTTTCTTGAAGAATGCGCAAGCGCGTTCCAGGCGGGCGACGGAACCACGCTGCTATCGGCCGAAGGAAACGCCGCTGCCGCTGAATGAGGCGGCATCGAATCGCGATCTCGCCGCGTTCCTGCAAGGTGGACATGATCACGGCGGTCGAGGACAGCACGAAACCGGCCCCCGCGATAAAGGCCGTGACCGTTGGCAGCGAAAAGACCACCACGCTCGCCAAGGTCAGCAGGCCAATCGCAAGGCTCACCTGCGCCAGCCCCAGCCCGAAGATCTGCCCGCGCAGCGCCCAGAGCTTTTGCGGGCGCAGTTCCAGCCCGATGATGAACAGAAACATCACCACGCCCAACTCGGCGAAATGCAGGATCGTGTCAGGGTCCGTGAACAGCCCCAGCACCGATGGCCCCAACAGCGCTCCGGCGGCGAAATACCCCAGCACCGACCCCAGCCCCAGACGCCGGAACAACGGCACGGCAATCACCGTAGCCCCCAACAGCACGACCACCGGGCCGACCGTCGGCCCCAATCCTTCTGCGGCCACCGGCTCGTCCCTTTCAAATTGCAACGCTGGGGCGCGGCAGCGCGAGGCGTCGTTTCAACTTTGATGCCAGCAGCCGGGGCCCGCCGGCGGCTGGCGATGGCTCCTTCAGTCCGGCGGCTTCAATCCCGCGTTGATGTTAGCGCGGTGAAACTCATGGACCGGAGGTAGAGGCAGGGTCTCGCCCGTGGTCTCGAATGGCGTGTGCCCTGCAAGGCCCGCTTCATCGGACGTCAGGTCTTCGACTGACGCAACACGTCGTGCCATTCCGGATGGCGGTCGAACTGTGCCTTAGCGAACGGGCAGAGCGGTACGATGGCGACCTTTTCACGCCGCGCATCGTCTATCGCCTGTCGCACCAGCCTCTCTCCGACCTTGCGACCACGAAGGGCCGCAGGAACTTCGGTGTGGTCAATGATGATCAGCCCGTCTCCCGCGCGGCTGTAGGTCATCTCTGCCTCGACGCCATCGATGACCAGTCGGTAGCGCCCCTTCGATGCGCCATCTTCCCTTTCGACCGTGCCGTCGATGACCGCGGGCGAATCCTTCGGCCGTTCGGCATCCGGCGGCCGCACCTTGCGCGGCTGTCCCGGCGACCATTCGAGCAGATCGCGGTCCCACACTCCAAGGTCCGCAGCGGCTTCGTAGGTCGACACGAGAAACGCCATCAGCGCCGCATCGGGATCGGCGCCAGACTGCACGGCATCGTAGGGCAGCATGAATTCCGACAGGCCATCATGCCAGAACGCCGCATCGGGCCGGACCGGCGCGCCCCGATAACCATTCGGCGTCGGATAGGCGTAGGCATAGAAGGCGGGATAGTCGATGCCGTTGCCGCCCGGCCAGAAACCTGTCGAGGAGACTTCCCGGTCGTAGGCTTCCTGCGCCACGTCGTCCGGCAGGGATGGAATTCCGGCAGGGTGAAGCGGTGCGCGCCGTCCCGAGAAGCGGGTGACCGCGAGATCCATGGCCCCCCAGAACAGGTGAACCGGGCTGGACTTGCCGAGAAAGGAGGTCCGGAACCGGTTGAATACCCTGTCGATCGCCACCAACGCCTGGTGATAGCGCTGCACCGCTTCGCGGTCGTAAGGCCGGTCGCGATGATCCTCGCTGAACGGGACGGGGTTGGGCACCTCGTTCGGAGTGTCGCTGAATGTCGGCGTACCCCCGAGATCGGCAATCAGCTGCACGAAGTTTGTGCGAAACGCCGCGACCGTGGACGGCCCGAGCGCGAACTTCGCGGTGCGGCCGGTCCCGCATGTCCCCACGACCATGTGCTCGCGGAAATCAAACCGGATCTCGATGCCCGGACCGTCCGGTATCGGCGAGGATGTGAGGCCGGTCGGTACGACATAGAATGTCGCATTCCAGGAATGGTTGAGCCACGGCGTGTGCGCCAGCCTGTATTTTCCGACGATCTGCAGATAGAGGTGCAGGGCGGAACAGGTCTCGCGCCATCCAAGGTAGTCGAGTTGGGGCCAATTGGTGCTCATTGCGCGTCTTATCCTTCCAGTATCTGTCGCTTGCGGGTGTCGGTCATATGGTCGTGGATCGCCGTGGTCGTGCCCCGCCAATCATTCCATGAGCGCCGGTCAATCCGGCAGGGGGATGTGCTCGTCGCGGTCATCGGCCGGAAGATCGAAGCGCCCCTTGCCCCAGTTTGCGGCGCGCCATTCGGCCTTGGCCGCTTCGATGCGTTCCTGCGACGAGGCGACGAAGTTCCACCAGATGTAACGGGGGCCGGAAAATGTCGCGCCGCCAAGGATCATGAGCCGCGCGCCCCGCTCGCCGGCGGCGACGGTGATCCTGTCGCCGGGGCGAAAGACCATCATCCGCCCCGCGTCAAAATCCTGCCCCGCAACCGAGATGGACCCATCGACGATGTAGATGCCGCGGTCCTCGTGATCGTCCGGCATCGGCAGGCGCCTTCCCGGCTCGAGCTTCACGTCGGCATAGAAGGTTTCCGAGAGCATTGTCGCGGGAGCAGTCGCGCCATAGGCGCTGCCAAGGATCAGCCGAACAGAGACGCCGCTGTCCCCGATCATCGGCAGCGCTTCCTTGCCGTGATGTTCGAAACTGGGCGCCATGTCTTCATGGGTGTCGGGCAGTGCCAGCCATGTCTGGATCCCGAATAGGCTGTTCGGCCCGCTGCGGGCAGCCGCGGAGGTCCGCTCGGAATGGGTCACGCCGCGTCCGGCGACCATCCAGTTCAGCGCGCCGGGGCTGATGATCTGATCGGCGCCGGTGCTGTCGCGGTGGTGGAAGTCGCCGCGATACAGATAGGTCACGGTGCCAAGCCCGATATGCGGATGCGGCCGGACATCGATGCCTTGGCCGGTCAGCAACTCGGCCGGCCCTGCCTGATCGAAGAAGATGAACGGCCCGACCATCTGCCGCTTCGGCGCGGGCAGGGCGCGCCGAACCTCGAAGCCCCCAAGATCCCGAGCCCGCGGAATTATGAGCGTCTCGATCGCGTCCATGCCGACATCATCGGGGCAGCCGGGGTCGATTGCTGGGTTCCAACTCATTGCGTTTCATCCTCTCCTGGGCTTGCGGGCGGCGGCCGGGTGCTTACCGGACAGATCGAAGCGCCTCGGCATAGGGAAAGAGCAACTGGCCCGATGCCAGCGTGCTCGGTGAGACAACGACCTGTCTCGATCCATCCTTGAACTGGTCGGCCTCGTGTCCGGCTACGTCGCGAAACTGAACCTGCAGGACACGCGGTTGCGCCCATTCCCCGTTCCTGCCGAACCGGATGTCGCCCATGACCGTGTTGAAGATCGCCTCGCTGGTGAAGGTCGACAGGATCGTATCGTCAAGGCCACCAGTCGCCTCGATGGCCTGCGCGACAACCTGCATCTGGGCATAGGCCAGTGGCGCCATGTAGTGCCCAAGCGGATCGACGCCGGCTTCGCCGGCCCGCTCCTGATAGGCGCCGATCATCCGGCGCACGCCATGAAACATCATCTTGGGAACAGGTGCCCAGTACTCATAGTTGACGAGACCGTTCAACAGAGGGCCAAGAGTGGTTCTGATCGACGTGTTTTGTGGACCGATCATTGCGCCGCCCACCATTTTGGGTCTGAAGCGATGTGCGTGGATCGCCCGCACAAGCCCGACAGAGTCCGCAAGGTAGGAGCAAAGGAACAACAAATCGCAATCGCTTCTGGCGATATCATCAATGACCGGTGTGAAATCCCCGGTCGTCAGCGGATAGGTGGCCTCGTGGACGATACGGAAGCCGTGCTTGTCCGCATTGGCTTTTGCGCCCAGGATGGGGTTGCGCGAGAACTCCGCATCCGCCGAGACCAGTGCTACGGAAAGTGGCCGAGGCATCTGCGCGGCGGCAAGCCCGAAGAATCCTTCGGTCAGCGCCGCGTTCGGATCCGGCCCGGTGGGGATCATGGCGAAGTAGTTCGGATAGCCGAAGGTGTTGTTCACGCCGAGGCCCATGAGCCCGACGAAAAAGCGCTCCCGCTCCATGATCAATGGCATCGCCGGCAGGAGGCTGTTGGTGCCGTAGCCGCCGATGACGAGATCGACCTGATCTTCATCCATCAGCCGCTGGTAAATGCCGGGAACACGTGAAGCATCCGCATGGTCATCATAGCAGACGAGCTCGACACGGCGGCCCAGCAGGCCGCATCGGTTGTTGACGTCGTCCCGCCAGATTTCATGGGCGAGCTGCGCCGACCGGCTGTTGCCGGCGAGCGGCCCCGTCAGCGAGAGACAATACCCGATACGGATGGGCGCCGACGTGGTGGTCATATGGCTCCTCTCCAGTCATCATCAGATGTGCGCCCCGCAGGGAGCGGGAGTTCCCGGGCGGCAGCGGCGCCCGATCCGCCGCCCTGTTCCAGGCTCTGGCCGCCAGGGGCTTGCATCAGGCAGTGTCGAACCGGCATCACGCCTTTCCTTTCGCCTCGAGGGCTCCCGGGCTGTGGCGGCGACTGGCGAGGCGAGAGAAAGAAGGCGATGGCGCCAGCGTGGCTTCTTCGCCTGTCCGGTCGAAAGAATCCTGCCGCACTGGCCTGCGGATGGCACTGTTCGATTCTGCGAATAGCAGTCCGAATTCGCCACGGAATTGCGAACAGAGCCGCTTGCGGGTCCTGGCCTCTGCTCAGCTATCTCCCGGAATCCGGGCGGTTGTGGCACATTGCGATACCTCCGCCGCCGGGTATAGACACATGAATGGCGACAGGATTTTCCGCATCCGCTATGCTTGGGTGCAGCAATTCTGCCGTTGCCCTATTGAGATTGCCTCCCCATTTGGCGTTCTCGAATACGATGTTTGACGTGGTTTCGATAACCGGAGTGGTCATTCGTGGATGTCTCCACAGACACTATGACGTCTCTGCCCGAAAACGTTCTCGACTTTTCGGTATCGCGGCGGGCGTGGAACGGCGTGCGTGTAGAGGTCAGCGAATGGCAGGGCGCCGGCAGGGTATCCCACAGGTTTCCCCACGAGACAGAAACCCGCCTGGTAACTTTGCTCAAAGAGGTCGGCAGTCCCTGTGAGCCACGGCTGCGCGAGAACCAGCCTTGCCCCGTCGGCTATACACCCAGACACATGGACTTCGCCCCTGCCGGCATGGAGATGTGGGGCTATAGCGACGACGCGCGCTTCGTGAAGGACGCGGCGCTGGCTTTCGATTTCGCGGCGCTCGGCGAGAGGCTGGAGACGAAAATCGACGCCGACGCGATCGCCACGCCACGCCTGCGCTTTTCCGACGACCGCATCTGGCCCTTGGTCAAGCTGCTCTCCGACGCGGTGAACGACCCCGATCCATCGACCCAACTCTATGGTGACGGACTCTCCGCCGCGATCATGGCACGGCTCTTGGCCGATCCGGCGCAGGCCGGTCCAGCCCAGTCGGCCACCGACGGCAGTGGTTTGGCGCCGTGGAAGCTTCGGCGCGTCGTCGACTATCTGGAGGCGCGCCTGCCTGAGCGTGTCGACCTCGCGGATCTGGCGGCGCTGGCTGGGCTCTCGCAATCGCACTTCAGTCGGGCGTTCAAGGCCTCGACCGGCATGGCGCCTTATCGCTGGCAACTCGACGCGAGGATCCGGCGCGCCCAAGCCTTGCTGATCGACCCCCGCGCCTCGCTCGACCAGGTGGCCGAGGCCACCGGCTTTGCTGATGCCGTGCATTTCGGGCGGACGTTCCGGAAGCTCACTGGAGCGGCACCGGGGGCATGGCGACGCGACCGGACAAGCTGAAGCATTCCGCAGCAATTTCAGGCTGAGAATCGCAGAATCGAACAGTGCATTCGCCCTGCGCGGATTTGATAGTGGTCCGCGACGGAATGATGCGGATGCGCTGATCATGTGAGCGCGTAATTTTTTCCGATCGCCGGCGGCATGGAACGCCTGTCATGGCGGCAGCCGGGACTCACCCGCAGCGGCATTGGAGATTATTTCATGACCTTTCGTAACGGCCTTGCTTCGCTTCTTCGTCCTGAAGATTCGGTCCTCGTTCTAATCGACCACCAGCCTTACCAGCTCGCGAACCTGAACAGTCACGATCCGCAGGCGGTAGTGAACAACACGACCGCGCTCGCCAAAGTGGCCAAGGTGTTCGGCGTCCCCACGATTCTGACCAGCGTAGTTGCCGCCCGCGGCGGTGACATCTTCCCGCACGTCACCGAGGTGTTCCCCGACCAGGAGGTCATCGACCGGACGTTCATCAACACCTGGGAGGATCAAAAGGTCGTCGACGCCGTCAGAGCGACGGGCCGCAAGCAGTTGATCATCGCCGGCCTGTGGACCGAGATCTGCGTGGCGATGCCGGCGATCCAGGCCGCGGGCGAGGGCTGGGAGGTGACCGTGATCACCGATGCGTCGGGCGGCACGTCGCTCGAGGCCCACGAGGTCGCGATTCAGCGCATGATCGCAGCCGGCATCAACATGATGACGTGGCTGGCCCTGGCGTCGGAATGGCAGCGCGACTGGGCCCGGGCCGAGACGGCGACCGCCCTGAACGACGCCCTCAGGGACCATCTCGGTGGCAGCGCCATCGCCTATCTGTGGGAGCAGCAACTGCTCAACACGCCGGTGCCGAGCACCGCAGCGTGATCTGAGCCGGAACGGCGGGCGCCCGAGACGACGCCCGCTACTTCCGGGAGTCGATCGAGCCTCGTCAGCCTGCTTCTGCGCCGACGTCAGAGAGCCCCTCGCGCGGAAGCTGTGGCGAAGCGCCGTGGCCTGAGGAGGACGTGGTCACCCTCCGCGCGATCTCCGGGACCTCTTTCTCCCGAGATCACGCAGCAAAGCGGACAGGCTGAGTCAGACCTGTCCAGATCGTCCATGTCAGCGTCGGCGCAGGATGCGAGAATGGAACTCCCAGCCTATCTGACCTTTCTCTTCGTCAGCGCGACCCAGGCCGCGACGCCGGGTCCGTCCACGGTGTTCATCGTGAACAACGCCATTGCCTACGGTTGGCGCCGCGCGCTGGCCGCCCTGAGCGGAGATCTGGTCGCGATCGCGTTGCTGGCCACGCTTTCCATCATCGGGTTGGGTGCTCTGCTTATGGCCTATCCGGTTGCCTTCCTCGCCCTGCGCCTTGCGGGCGCATCTTACATCATCTGGCTCGGATGGAGCTTTCTTCGCCCTGCCGCGCCGCAAGCGCACCCGACAGCTACGGAGGCAGCTCATGGGGAAAGTGGGTTGGGGCTTTGGCTCCACTCCTTTGGTGTGGGGATCAGCAATCCGAAGGCCATCCTGTTTTTCACCGCGCTGTTCCCCCAGTTCCTCCCGGTGGGGAGCGGACCGTCCGTCCTCGCCCTTCTGGTTGCGACCTTCGTCGTCGTGAAGTTCATCGTTCTCGGCGGCTATGCCTTCGGAGCCCGACACTTCGTCCGACTGCTCCGCAACCCGGAGCATGCGAGGCGCGGACGGATGCTGACCGGCATCATCTTCGTGGCCTTCGGAGCCTTGATGACCTGGTCCGCCCTGACCGCCACACGGGGCGCCGCGATGTAGCGAACCAATCCCACCATAGCCCGCGCCTGCAACCAATTCAGCCGGGCTCTGGCTCTGCCACCACCGACGTATCAAAAGGAGAACACACCATGAGCTTTGTTACGACCGAAGACGACGTACAGATTTTCTTCAAGGACTGGGGTCCGAAGGACGCCCAGCCGATCGTTTTTCACCATGGCTGGCCGCTCAGCTCCGACGACTGGGACGCGCAGATGCTGTTCTTCCTGTCGAAGGGCTACCGCGTCGTCGCCCATGATCGGCGCGGCCACGGACGCTCGAGCCAGGTCGCCGATGGTCACGACATCGACCACTACGCGGCCGATGCCTTTGCCGTCGCCAAGGCACTGGATCTGAAGAACGCGGTTCACATCGGCCATTCCACTGGGGGCGGCGAAGTGGCCCGGTATGTGGCGCGGCATGGCGAACCTGCGGGCCGTGTCGCCAAGGCCGTTCTCGTCGCCGCCATTCCGCCGCTGATGCTAAAAACCGGCGACAATCCCGAAGGCACACCGATCGAGGTGTTTGACGGCTTTCGCGCGGCACTGGCTGCCAACCGCGCACAGTTCTTCCGCGACGTTCCGGCGGGTCCGTTCTATGGCTTCAACCGCGAAGGCGCCAAGGTCCATGAAGGCGTGATCCAGAACTGGTGGCGGCAGGGCATGATGGGCAGCGCCAAGGCGCATTACGACGGCATCAGAGCCTTCTCGGAAACCGACCAGACCGAGGACCTTAAGGCGATCACCGTGCCGACGCTGGTCCTGCACGGTGAGGACGACCAGGTGGTTCCGATCGCTGCCTCGGCGCTGAAGGCGATCGAAATACTGCAGGACGGCAAGCTGAAGACCTATCCCGGGTTCTCACACGGCATGCTGACGGTGAACGCCGACGTGCTGAACGCCGACCTTCTGGAGTTCGTGACCAGCTGAGGCGCCAGTGGGCCGAGCCTCGCAACGGCGACCCACAGTTCGAGCTGGACCCTCGTGTGCCCCCACCATCCCAACCTGAAATGGAAAGAAATCCATGACCACACCCTTCAAAGCTACCGCAACTCCAGAGGCCGCAAGCGGTGTCGCCTTTGGCGTCGGTGCCGAACCCGTCCGCAACATTGTTCTTGTTCACGGCGCTTTCGCCGACGGATCCGGGTGGCGCGGGGTCTACGATGAACTGACCGCGCGCGGCTATTTCGTCAGTATCGTGCAGAACCCGCTGACCTCCTTCGCCGACGATGTCGCGGCGACCCGGCGGGTGCTGAACCGGCAGGATGGCCCGGCTGTCCTCGTCGGCCATTCCTACGGCGGAAGCGTCATTACCGAGGCCGGCGCCGATCCGAAGGTTGCGGGTCTTGTCTACGTTGCGGCCTTCGCGCCCGAGGTCGGCCAATCGACGCTCGATCAGTACGCCGAGATCCCGCCGCCGCCCGACTTCGTGCCCGAGGAACAGCCGGACGGCTTTGCCTATCTGAATGCCGATCGGTTCCGCGCGGGCTTTGCCGGGGATACCGACGAGGCCGACGCGGCGTTCCTGCGGGATGCGCAGGTGCCGATCGCGATGGCCGCGCTCGCAGCACCCGTGACCGTCGCCGCCT
Source organism: Dichotomicrobium sp. (assembly GCA_046543175.1). Taxonomy (GTDB): domain Bacteria; phylum Pseudomonadota; class Alphaproteobacteria; order Rhizobiales; family Rhodomicrobiaceae; genus Dichotomicrobium. The sequence continues at coordinate 3,139 of JBKGZY010000069.1, read as the reverse complement.
GGAGAACCAAGCCCAGCTGGTACGTCGTCGCCACCGAAGACGGCGCCATCGCGCCGGAACTCCTGCGCAGCACCGCCCACAGGATCGGCGCCGAGACGACCGAGGTGCCCGGCAGCCACGTCGTGTTCCTGACCCAGCCGAGGGCCGTCGCCGACGTGATCGATAAGGCGGCCAAGGGCGCGGCAGAAGCCGCGCAACGGACTGGTGCAAGCGCGCTCGTCCCATCGGAGTGACGCCAGATTCTGCGGGCACGCGCCAGCGCGCGGGCCCGCAGGGACCAAACGATCCTGATCTGATGCCATGAAGCATCCGGCCTCGGTCGCAAAATCCGAAAGGACGAAGACAGCATGCCCACACTTTACTACGCCGTCGGCGCCTGTTCGCTGGCGCCACACATCGCTCTCGAATGGATCGGCGCACCCTACGAGGCGATCAAGGTGCAATTTGGCTCCAATGAGCTGCTCGCCGTGAATCCGGCCGGCGCGGTGCCGACCCTGCGCGAAGACGATGGCTGGCTTCTGACACAGGCCGGCGCGATCCTTGATTACCTGGCATCCAAGCACCCCGAGGCGGGGCTTGCCGGCGGCGATGGCCTGCGCGCCAGGGCGGAGGCGCATCGCTGGTCGGCCTTCTTCACGTCGGACGTTCACACCTCGTTCTGGCCGATCTTCATGCCGGCTCGCTACACGACCGACGAAAGCGACGCGGCCCGACAGGCGGTGGTCGAGGCAGGGCACAAGCTGGTCGCAAAGCAGTTCGGCCTTCTGGATCGCCGCCTCGACGGGCGGGAGTACATCCTTGATGGCGGGCGCTCGGTGATCGATGCTTCTGCTTTCCCGATGATCCGCTGGGCAATAAAGCTGTTGCCGAGCGGGCTGACGGACTATCTCAACGTGCGGGCGCTGCATGACAGGATCGCTGCCGATCCGGCGGTACAGAAGGTCCTTGCGCGCGAGACAGGCAAGTGACCACGAGTGCCATCGAAGGAATGACAAGTGGCCTTCACCACGTCACCAGCATCACCGCCGACGTGCAGGCAAACGTCGACTTCTATGCCGGTTTCCTGGGCCTCAGGCTTGTGAAGCGGACCGGTGGCTATGCGGATGCCGAGCAACTGCACCTTCTTTACGGCGACGGCCTGGGCAGCCCTGGATCGTTGCTGACGTTCCTGGTGTGGGAGGCCACCGGCCGTGGCCGCACCGGGATTGGACAGGTATCGGAAGTGGCGCTTGCGGTTTCGCCGGTGTCCGTTGCCGACTGGTTGACCAAGGCCCTCGCGGCAAACGTCCCGTTCGAGGGACCCTCTCGCGAGTTCGGAGAGCCAGTCCTGCGGTTGAAGGACCCGGACGGGTTGATCGTGAAGTTGGTCGGCATCGACTTGCCGACACCGGCTCCACTTCCAGACGCGCCTACCCGGCTCAGAGGCGTCACCGTCCTCACGGACAAGGCCGCAGAGACCGCAGAGTTCCTGACGCGGCTCGGCTACAGGAATGCGCAGCACGCTGGCCTGACGCAACGCATGGTGTCCGACACCGATGTCGTCGACGTCCGGGACGTATCGGGCTTCGTGCCGTCCGTGCCGGGAGCGGGCGTGCCGGACCATGTGGCGTTCCGCACGCAGGATGCCGATGCAGTCAGGTCCATGCGGCTGTCACTCAAGGACCATGGACCGACCGAGGTTCATGACAGGAAGTATTTCCTGTCGCTCTATGTGCGTGATCCCGCCGGGATTCTCATGGAATACGCGACGGACGGGCCCGGCATGACCGTCGACGAAGCGCCCGACAATCTTGGCCAGACCTTGTTTCTGCCGCCGCAGGATCTTGGCCGCGCGGAAGACCTGAGGGCAATGCTGCCGCAGTTTGCCATGCCCGGCGAGGAGCGGTTCCCTGTTCGCGACCTCCCCTTCATCCATCGATTCAACCGGCCACAGCACCCGGACGGCACGACATTGGTGCTGCTGCATGGCGCCGGTGGAAATGAGGCCGACTTGATGCCGATGGCGCGCCGTATTGCACCGCATGCGACGCTTTTGGGGGTGCGCGGCCGGGCGACCGAGGAAGGAACCAGTCGCTGGTTCCGCCGGATCGACACCACGACTTTCGATCAGGCGGATATCCGTAGCGAAGCCGAGGCGTTCTCGGCCTTCGTCGAAGGCGCCGTGGCCGGTTACGGGCTCGACTCGGACAGGATCATCTTCCTAGGCTACTCCAACGGCGCAAACTTTCTGGCGGCAGTCATCCAACTTCATCCCGGCCTTGTGCGCCGCGCAATTCTGCTGCGCGGCATCCAGGCACTGGAGAATCCACCAGTTGCGGATCTCTCGGAAACCAACGTTCTGTTGCTTAGTGGACGTGACGATCCCTTTGCCCGCGATGCGCCAGCGCTAGCGGATGCCCTTATAGCCCGCGGCGCGCACTTCGATTTCCGTGAGATCTCAGCCGGCCATAAACTGGCCGCCGCGGACGTCACGGAGGCCACTACTTGGATCCCGGGAAAACGTTTGGGCACACGAGGAGCCTCGCCCGCAAGAACGGCGCGATAACGGCCGACGCAGGCAATGTTCGCGGCGGTCGGCATGGCCGGGATCGCACTTGTGCCGTCGCATTTGTGGCTCGCAGCGGCGGTGATGCTGGCCGGGTCCAGTACCGGCCTCGCCTCGCCGCCGATGGCCGCGGCGGTCACGGCCGCCATCTGGCCCGCGCGGCAGGACGCGACGAACACCGCGATCAACGCTGGGACCAGCGCAGGTGTCGCGCTTTCCGGCCCGATCGCCCTCGCGCTGGCCGGCCAGTGGCGCCTCGGTTTCGGCGCCTTCTCCGCCGTGGCGGTGATTCTGATCGTTGCGGCGGCGCCCACCCTCCCGACCGGACGGGGCGGCAACGGTGCAGCCGGCCTGCCCCCGCTGAGCGGCCCCGTTCTCCGGCTGATCAGCGCCTCGTTCCTGATGGGCGCGGCGAGCACGGCGCTGTGGTCCTTTGGCGCCCAGCTCGTGACGATGCGTCTCGGCTGTAGCTTGCGATCGCTGTATTGCCGCTCGGACTGCGTGCGTGGTCGTGGCGCTGCCGTGAAGAATCTGTCCCATAAGGCCTCCCGCGAAAGCACCAAGAGACGTAGTACGAGCCGGCATACGGTCGGA
>JBKGZY010000068.1:0-12484 GCA_046543175.1 Dichotomicrobium sp. | reverse complement strand
CCGTTGCGCGGCAAGATCCTCAACGTGGAGCGCGCGCGCTTCGACAAGATGCTGTCCAGCCAGGAGATCGGCACGCTCATCACCGCGCTCGGCACCGGCATCGGCCGCGACGACTTCAACATCGAGAAGCTGCGGTATCACAAGGTCATCATCATGACGGATGCCGATGTGGACGGCGCGCATATCCGCACGCTGCTGCTGACCTTCTTCTACCGCCAGATGCCGGAGTTGATCGAGCGCGGGCACCTCTACATCGCCCAGCCGCCGCTCTACAAGGTCAAGCGCAGCTCCTCGGAGCAATACCTGAAGGATGAGCGCGCCTTCGAGGATTACCTGATCGGCACCGGCATCGAGGACGCGGTGCTGGAACTGGGTTCCGGCGAGGCGCTGGCCGGCAACGACCTGCGCCATGCCTGCGAAAAGGCGCGCACCGCCGCGCAGGTGATCGACGGCATCCACAGCCGCTATGCGCGCTTCGTCATCGAGCAGGCCGCGATCGCCGGCGCGATGACGCCGGAGGTGCTGAACGACATCCCCGCCGGCGAGCGGCTGGCCGCGGACATCGCCGAACGGCTGGACCGCTGGTCGGAGGAAACCGAGCGCGGCTGGGATGGCAGTGTCACCGAGGACGGCCTGATGCTGGCGCGCGAGGTGCGCGGTGTGCGCGAGGTCCATGTCATCGACCACGCGCTTCTGTCTTCGGCGGATGCGCGCAAGCTGGCGCAGATGCAGGACTATCTGGCGGAAATCTTCGGCTCGCCCGCGACGCTGCGACGCAAGGACACCGAAACGCCGATCCACGGGCCGCGCGGCCTGCTGAGCGAGATCTATGCGGCCGGGCGCAAGGGCATCTCCATGCAGCGCTACAAGGGGCTGGGCGAGATGAACCCGGACCAGCTCTGGGAAACGACGCTGGACCCGAACACGCGCACGCTGTTGCAGGTCTCGATCCAGGAACTCGACGAGGCCGACGAGACATTCTCCGCGCTGATGGGCGACGTGGTCGAGTCGCGGCGCGAATTCATCCAGCAGAATGCGCTGGAAGTGGCGAATCTGGACGTGTGATCGGGCGCGGAATCCGCTCAGCCAGAACTACGTCCTTGCACAGCCCCTTCAGGCCGGAACTTCATTCCCGTCCGTCGTCCCGGGTGCTGCGCAGCACGAAGTGGTGCGCTGCCGACCCGGGACCGAGTTGTGCCAGCCCAGAGCGATCCCGTGTCTGCGCCGCAGGATTGCATCCCGCGGCGCGCACGGGATGACAACGGGGTCTCGGCGCGGTACGCCGCATCGCGCACGGGATGACGGATAACGGCAAGGCCCGCCTCCATTCTCCAGTCCCCAGCAAACTTGGTGGGCGGCGCGCCATCCCGCGACGCGGCTCTCGGGTCCGGAATTGCTTCGTGGCATTTGTCGCTTTGCGCCGGCCTTCGGTTTCGCTCGGCTCGCAAATATGGAGCGGACCGGTTCGGCACGTTCCCAAGAAGGCCGGCGCCCTACGCCGCCAGCTCCACCCAGACCGGCACGTGATCCGATGGCTTCTCCCAGCTTCGCGGCGCCTTGTCGATGTTGCAGGCTTTCAGCCGGTCCGCTGCCTGCGGCGACAGCAGCAGGTGGTCGATGCGGATGCCGTGGTTCTTCGGCCAGGCGTTGCCCTGATAGTCCCAGAACGTGTAGCGGTGCGGTTCGTCGCTGCTCGCGCGCCAGGCCTCGGTGAAGCCGGTGTTCACGAGCGCACGAAACGCCGCGCGCGTTTGAGGCAGGAACAGCGCATCGTCGCGCCAGGCCTCGGGGTCGTGCACGTCCTCATCCGCGGGGATGACATTGTAGTCGCCGGCCAGCACGAGCGGCTCCTCGTAGGCCAGCAGGGCGCGCGCATGGTCCTTGAGGCGGCTCATCCAGTCGAGCTTGTAGTCATATTTCGGCCCGCCCGCCGGATTGCCGTTCGGCAGGTAGATCGACGCGACGCGCACCACGCCACCTTCGCGCGAGATCACAGCCTCCAGATACCGCGCCTGATCATCGCCGTCTCCGCCCGGCAGGCCCGGCGACACGTCTTCCATCGGATATTTCGACAGGATCGCCACGCCGTTATAGGTCTTTTGCCCGTGGACGGCGATGTTGTAGCCCAGATCCTCGAACGGCTCGCGGGGAAAGGCCTCGTCGGCGCATTTCAGCTCCTGCAAGCAGGCGACATCCGGTTCGGCTTCGCGCAGCCAGCGCAGCACGGTCTCGCGCCGGACCTTGATCGAGTTGACGTTCCATGTGGCGATCTTCATGACGAAACGACGACACTCTCCACAGGCGGGCGGGTATAATCGCGCAAATCGGCCCGCAAACACCGCAGCGACACTAGACCTAGTATGAGCGCCGCGCTAGAGGTGAGATGAAAAGGCCACAGCGAAATTGCGTGCAGCCGCGATCCAGTGCCGGATCGCTGCCCTAAATGGAGAAGGACGTGCCGCAGCCGCAGGAGGCCGTGGCGTTCGGGTTCTTCACCGTGAAGGCCGCGCCGATCAGGTCGTCCACGAAGTCGATCTCGGAGCCGCCGAGAAACTGGAGGGAGACGGGATCGATCACCACGGTCGCGCCGTCGCGCTCGATGACGAGATCGTCCGCCTCGGGGGCGGAGACGAGGTTGAAACCGTACTGGAAACCGGAGCAGCCACCGCCTTCCACGCTGACCCGCAGGATGGGCGTTTCCGGCTCGGCGGCCACGATCTGCGCGATGCGCTTGGCCGCGCGCGCGGACACGCCGATTTCAGGATTGGAGCCAGCTTGGTCGATAGCCGTCATGGCGCTTCAGGTCTCATTCATTTCCGGTACCCGATAGTTAAAATGGATAGGGGGCAAGATCATGTCAACATTCGGCGGCCCAGCCAGCCCGGTCCGCAGCGCGGCGCAGCCGGACGCACGCAAGCGGTGAGCGCCGATGCAGATGGTTGATTATGCCGAGCACGGCCATGCGCCGCTGGCTTACCCGCACGAGCTGGCGCCTTATGCCAGCGACGCCACCGCCTCGCGCGGACGCTATCATCCGGAGCCGCCGAGCGCGGTGCGCACCGCCTTTCAGCGCGACCGCGACCGCATCATCCACTGCGCCGCCTTCCGTCGCCTGACCTACAAGACGCAGGTGTTCGTCTATCACGAGGGCGATCACTACCGCACGCGGCTGACGCACAGCCTGGAGGTCGCGCAGATCGCGCGCACGCTGGCCCGCACCCTGCGCCTCGACGAAGACCTCGCCGAAACCATCGCGCTGGCGCATGACCTTGGCCACACACCGTTCGGCCATGCCGGGGAGGACGCGCTGAATGCGGCAATGGCGGAGTTCGGCGGTTTCGATCACAACGCGCAAAGCCTGCGCATCGTCACCCTGCTGGAAAGCCGCTATGCCGCCTTCGACGGGCTGAACCTGAGCTGGGAGACGCTGGAAGGGCTGGTGAAGCACAATGGCCCGCTGCTGCCGCCGGGCCAGGCGGACGTCGCGACGGCCGATCTGCCCCACGCCATCGCCGTGTATTGCAGCGCGCATGACCTGGAGCTGGAGAGCCACGCCGCCGCCGAAGCCCAGTTCGCCGCGCTGGCCGATGACATCGCCTACAACAACCACGATATCGACGACGGCCTGCGCGCCGGGCTGATCACGCTGGACAGGGTTGGCGAAGTCCCGCTTGTCGGCCGCCTGATCGAGGCCGTGAGGCGGGACCATCCCGCGCTCGCCGCCGACCGGCTGATCTACGAGGTCAACCGGCGTCTGATCACCGTGATGATCTTCGACCTGCTGGAGGAAACGCGCCGCCGGCTGAGCGAACTGGCGCCGCGCAGCGCCGAGGACATCCGCCGCGCGGGCGCGCCGGTGGCCGGTTTTTCCGAGGCGATGCTGAGCGAAATCGCGGCGTTGCGCGGCTTCCTGCACGCCGAGCTTTACTGTCACCCGCGTATCGCCGAGACAATGGCGCGCGCAAAGACCGTGCTGGCCGACCTGTTCGCCCACTACATGGACCACCCGGAAGATCTGGACGCCGGCTGGCGGGAGCTGGCGATCGACGCCGCCCCGCGCGACCGCGCCCGCTGCGTCTGCGACTTCATCGCGGGCATGACCGACCGTTTCGCCCTGCACATGCACGGGCGCCTGTTTGACGGCCCGGCGGATTTGCGATAACCGACTTTCCCGAGCGGCGGACAATCTCGGACGGGCCAGTGCGGGGCCTCCCGGTATGGGCGGGTATCTTTGACAACAGTCATGCACCAACCGTGGCTCGGGCCGAACCGGAGCCTCTGGGAAATCGTGATCCGATGAACATTTTCAGCCATTTCGAGGCGCGGGTGGCCCGCGCGGCTGGGGCTTTGCAGGATGCAGGCGTGCTGCCCGCCGGTGCCGATCTCTCCGGCATATCCGTCGAGCCGCCACGCGACCCGAGCCACGGCGATCTGGCGACCAACGCCGCACTGGTACTTGCCAAGCCCGCCGGGCTGAAGCCGCGCGACCTGGCCGAAGCCTTCAAGACCGGGCTGGAAGCGGGCGAAGGCGTGGCGTCGGTGGAGATCGCCGGGCCGGGCTTCATCAATCTCAGGCTGGAAGACAGCTTCTGGACCGGGATCGTCCGCGCCATTCTTGAAGAAGGCGAGAATTTCGCCCGCACCGACATCGGCGGCGGCGAAAAGGTGAATGTCGAATACGTCTCGGCGAACCCCACCGGGCCGATGCATGTCGGGCATTCGCGCTCGGCGGTGTTCGGTGACGCGCTCGCCAATCTGCTCGCCTTCACCGGCCACGACGTCACGCGGGAATACTACATCAATGATGCCGGCGCGCAGGTGGACGTGCTCGCGCGCTCGGCCTTCCTGCGCTACCGCGAGGCGCTGGGCGAGGACATCGGCGACATCCCGGAGGGACTTTACCCGGGCGACTACCTCGTGCCGGTGGGGCAGGCCCTGGCGAAGGAGCACGGCGACGCCCTGCGCGGCGCCGATGAGAGCGAGTGGCTCCCGGTCGTGCGCGCCAAGGCTATTGCCATGATGATGGATGTCATCCGCGACGACCTCGCGGCGGTCGGCATCCATCACGACGTGTTCTTCTCCGAGCGCACGCTGACCGAAGAGGCGGACCGGGTGGCCGAGACCATCGCGGAGCTGGAGGCGCAAGGCTACGTCTATCGCGGCCGGCTGGAGCCGCCGAAAGGCAAGCTGCCCGAGGACTGGGAAGACCGTGAACAGCTCCTGTTCCGCGCCACCGAATTCGGCGACGATATAGACCGCCCGCTGGTCAAGGCCGACGGCAGCTACACCTACTTCGCCGCCGACATGGCCTATCACCGCGACAAGTTCGCGCGCGGCTTCAAGCAGATGATCGACGTGGTAGGCGCGGACCATGCCGGCTACGTCAAGCGGATGCAGGCGGCGGTGAAGGCGCTGACGGGTGGCGAAGGCGAACTCGACGTCAAGCTCTGCCAGCTCGTGAAACTGTTTCGTGGCGGCGAGCCGGTGAGGATGTCCAAGCGCGCCGGCACTTTCGTCACGCTGCGCGACGTGGTCGACGAGGTCGGCGCGCCGTCGATGCGCTTCATAATGCTGTTCCGCAAGAACGATGCGCCGCTGGACTTCGATTTCGTCAAGGTCCAGGAGCAGTCGAAGGACAATCCGGTCTTTTACGTCCAGTACGCCCATGCGCGCGCGCAGTCGGTGTTCCGCAACGCTCGCGCCGACATGCCCGATCTCGACATCTCCCGGGCCGCCCTGCTGAACGCCGACCTCACCCTTTTGAGCGAGGAGATGGAGTTAACGCTCATCAAGCGGTTGTCCCATTTTCCGCGCACGGTCGAGGCCGCCGCCCACGCGCATGAGCCGCATCGAATCGCCTTTTATCTACATGAGGTTGCAAGCGACTTCCATGCGCTCTGGAATCGTGGCAAAGAGTCGCCACAATCACGATTCATTCTTGATAGTAACAAAAATGTAACCATAGCGCGTCTCACATTGGTATCCGCTGTCGCGGATGTGCTGCGCACCGGTCTCGGAATTCTCGGCGTCGAAGCCGTCAATGAAATGCGTTAACGGCAGTGTCGCATCTGTTGGAGCCGCCGCGCTTCGCCGGGTGCGTCCAATGACTCGGCCGCAAATCTGAAACCCGTTTTCAGGGCGAGGGAAGAACACATGCCACGATCTGATGACTCGAACGGATTCCCGCCAGGGCGTCGCCGCCGGGAACAGACCGCGCCGGAATGGGCGCGTGGTGAGCGCAGCCGCGACTGGCGTTATCCCGACCCCTCGGAACGCTACGCCCAGGATTACGACGACTACGACACGCAGCCGGCCCGCGATCCCTTTGCCGATGAATGGCAGAGCGGGCCGCCGCGAAACGACATGGATTTCGACGCCCCCCGCGGCCGGGAGGACTTTCCCAGCGAGCCCGCGGCGCCGTCATGGAGCCACCAGGACGTGCCCGACGACCCGTTTGACTGGGATGCACCGGAACCACCCGCGGAAAGCGGCTGGGGCGATGACGGCTACGACGAGGAAGGCTTCGGCAGCAACCCTTGGGCCGAGCCGGACAGCCCCTTCCAGGCCGAGCCCGAAACGCCGCGTCGTACCATGCGCGATGACAGCCTGTTCCGCCGCATCGACGGCTCGGCACAGGACCCTGATCTGGCATCGCTGACCGGAGCGGGTCGGGAAGATTCCCATGCCGCCGATCCGTTCGGCGACGACCTCGGCCGCGATCCGGCCGAGTTGCGTGATCGCTTTTTCTCCCGCGCCGAGGGACCGGACGATCCGTACGCCGGACGCGCCGGCGCGGCGCCGAGCGACAACGTCTTCGACTTCGACCCGCGCCGGGGGGCCGCCAGAGCGCCGGAATACGACGACCCATATAGCTGGGACAGCTATGACGACGATCCGCCCATGGTCGCGCCGCAAGCCGCTGCGCCTCCACCTGCGCGCGCCTATGCGGACCCGTACCGCCCTTATGACGACGACCCGGACCTGCATCCGGAAGACGATGTCGACGCCGATTTCCTCGACGACGAGCCGGATGACCTCGGTGCGCCTGCCGAACCGCCGAAGAGCCGGCGGACGCTGATGGTGGCGGGCGTGCTGGTTGCCGCCGTCGCGACAGGCGGTGCAGCAGCATTTCTTTACAAGAATTTCGAGAACGGAAACCTGATGAACGGCAACGCGCCGACGCTGCTGGCCGACGATCAGCCGGTGAAGGGCGAGCCGTCCGATCCCGGCGGCAAGGAATTTCCCGACGGCAACAAGCAGATTTATGATCGCCTCTCCGGCGATCCGGCCGAACCCGTCGAGGAAGCGGATGCCGGCGGCGACAGCGAGTCGGGCACCGCGACCGTCCCCGGCATCGTGACCACTGGCGCGGAAGCGCCGGCCGATACGCTGGACGAACGCATCGCCGCGGCGCTGCGCAAATCCGGCAAGGGAAACGAAGGCACGAGTTCCGCAGCCGCGACGGACACCGATTCGCCGCGTCCGGTCCGCACGCTGACCGTCCGTCCCGACGGCTCGGTCGTGCCGGCCCGCGCGCAGAAGGCGAACACGATGGAAAATCAGCCGGATGAGTCGCAGACCGTGACGACCGCCGGCATCGTCAGCACGACCGGATCGGGAACGAGCGAAGCGGAAACCGGCGGCTCGGCTGCCTCCGAGACAGAGACCGGCGGCGAGACAGCCTCAAAGGAGGAAACGGCAAGCGCCGAAGCGGACGACCAGGCCGACAAGCCGCGAGCGGAGGAGCCGGAAGCGACTCGGGTCGCCTCGGTCGAGCCGACGACGGCCACGGACGCGCAGCAGTCCACGGCCTCGGCCAATCCGTTTTTCGTTCAGATCGCCGCGCGCCGCGACCAGACCTCGGCGCTGGCAGCCTTCGCCGATTTGCAGCAGCGCTATCCCAAAATTCTCGACGGGCTGGCCCCGACGATCAAGAAGGCCGATCTGGGCGACAAGGGCATCTGGTACCGCCTGTGGGTCGGCCCGATGGACAGCCGCGGCAATGCCCAGGATGTCTGCGGTCAGCTGAAACAGGCCGGGCTCGGCGGCTGCTTCGTGCGCACGGAATAGGCCGGTACACCGGTTGAGCGCGCGCTGAGGACGATGAAGACAAGCTCGGACCTGCGCGCCTTCATCTGCGGCTGCCGGGGCGAACGCCTGCGCGCGGGCGAGCGCGCCTTTTTCCGCGACGCGCGGCCATGCGGCCTGATCCTGTTCAAGCGCAACTGCCGCTCACCGGAGCAGATCCGTGCCCTGAGCGAAAGCTTCCGCGATGCAGTGGGCTCGTCTGAGGCGTTCGTCCTGATCGACCAGGAAGGCGGCCGCGTCCAGCGGTTCGGACCCCCGCACGGACGCGCCTATCCGCCTGCCCGCGCCTTCGCCGCGCTCTATCGCAACGATCCCGAAGCCGGTCTGGCCGCCGCGCGGGCCTGCGCGGAGCTGATGGGGCGCGAACTGGCCGCGCTCGGCATCGACGTGGACTGCGCGCCGGTCCTGGATGTCCCCGTCCCGGGCGCGCACGACATCATCGGCGACCGCGCCTATGGCGACACGCCCGAACAGGTGGGCGCGCTGGGCCGCGCCGTGGCGGAGGGGCTGCTGCGCGCAGGTGTTCTGCCGGTCGTCAAGCACCTGCCGGGACACGGTCGCGCACGCGTGGACAGCCACAAGGCGCTGCCGCGCATCGACGCCGATCTCGACTCCCTGCGCCGTCACGATTTCGCGCCGTTCGTCGCTCTGCGGGATATGCCGCTGGCGATGACCGCGCATGTGCTGCTCACGGCGATCGACGCGCAATGCGCCGCCAGCGTTTCACCGGATGTCATCGGCCGGATCGTCCGCGGCGAAATCGGTTTCGACGGGCTGCTGATGTGCGACGATATCGGGATGCGCGCGCTCACCGGGCGCGTCGCGCGCAAGGCCGAGCGCGTCCTCGCGGCCGGCTGCGATCTCGTCCTGCACTGCAACGGCTCGCGGCGCGAGATGGAAGCCGTGGCCGCAATCACGCCCGTCTTGAGCGGAAAATCGCTTCAGCGGTTCGACGCCGCCCGCGCCCGTATCGCCCCCGCCGAGGCGTTTGATACACAGCAGGCTGAGGCCTATTTGCGGGAAGCACTGGCCGTGAGCGCATGAATCGGCCAGAATAAAGGCGAATCGCGGAGTCAAGCGGGCACGAACGCAAGCGGGATAACCTGATGACAAGCGACAAGGGCGCTGCCGCCCAGGCGGACAGTGCATCCCAGACCGGCGGGTGGGGCGACGAGGATGGCGACGATCGCGCGCCCGGCGAGGTGCTGGTCGTCGAGCTGGACGGCTTCGAAGGCCCGCTCGACCTGCTGCTGAGCCTGGCGCGCAAGCAGAAAGTCGATCTGACGAAGGTTTCCGTGCTGGCGCTCGCCGAGCAGTACCTGGCATTCATCGCCCAGGTCCGGGGCATGCGCCTGGAAATCGCGGCGGACTACCTTGTGATGGCCGCCTGGCTGGCTTATCTGAAATCGCGTCTGCTGCTGCCCAAGGAAGAAGAGAAGTCCGACGGCCCGAGCGGCGCGGAACTGGCCGCCCAGCTTGCCTTCCGGTTGAAGCGGCTGGAGGCGATGCGCGAATCCCTGAAGAAAATTCTGGCGCGCAACAAGCTCGGCGTCGAGGTGTTCGCGCGCGGCATGCCCGAAGGCATCCGCACGATCCGGTCCGGGCGCTACACCGCCACGCTTTACGATCTGCTGAAGGCCTATGCCGAGCAGCGCCGGCGCACCACCACGACGCCGCATCAGGCCGGCGGGCGCACCGTCTGGTCCATCGGCGACGGGCGCCAGCTCTTGAGCCGCCTCGTCGGTCCCGTGGCGGAATGGGCGCCGATCGAGCAGTATCTGGCCGATTACCTGCCGCGCGCCGAGGAAGGCCGCTCCGCGCTGGCCAGCACGTTCGGCGCGACGCTGGAGCTGACCCGCGAAGGCTATCTCGAACTGCGCCAGGCGACACCGTTCGGCCCGCTCCATGTGCGCTGGCTGTGTGAGCCGCCACGCGAAGACGAGGACACCGCCACGCCTGCCGATCAAACGGAGAAGATCGCTTGAGCAACGACCAGAGCCACGACACCGAAAACGCCGAAGCCTCAATGCTGCCGCTGTCGCTGCCGTCGAACGTGATGCGGCTGCCATCGGCGGAGCGGCGCGAGAAACTGCGCATTCTCGAAGCCCTGCTGTTCGCCGCCACCGAGCCATTGGACATTGCGTCGCTGCGACAATATTTTGACAAGGGTGAGGATATCGACGCGCTGCTGTCGGAGTTGCAGGGTCATTACGCCGGACGGGGCGTCAATATCGTCAAGGTCGCGGGCGGATGGGCCTTTCGCACGGCCGAAGACCTGGCCTTCATGCTCGAGCGCCACGCGGTGGAACAGCGCAAGCTCTCGCGCGCGGCGCTGGAAACCCTGGCGATCATCGCCTATCACCAGCCCGCAACGCGGGCGGAAATCGAAGAAGTGCGCGGCGTTAGCACTTCGAAGGGCACACTTGATGTATTGATGGAGACCGGCTGGATCAGGATGCGCGGACGACGCCGCGCGCCGGGGCGTCCCGTGACCTACGGCACGACGAATGCGTTTCTGGAGCATTTCGGCTTCGACAGCATCCGTGACCTGCCGGGCCTGAACGAATTGAAGGGCGCGGGGCTGCTGGACAGCAACCTGCCGCCCGGGTTTACAGTGCCGCAGCCCGACGACTCGCTGACGCTGACAGCGGAGGAAGACCCGCTGGAAGACGACGGCGAGGACGAAAGCGCGCAGTATGACGAAGACGAACCGCTCGGCGAAGATGATGAAAACCCGTCCGGAGACGACAAGGCGGGCGAACGCCGCCCGGCCACCGGCTCGGGCGAAAGCGCCGGCTGAGCCGCCTCCGCAGAGCGTTGTTAGGAGTGATGCGTTGAAATCGCAGTCCATGTTCGCCAGGCGTGCCGACCCCGGGATCAGCCTGACATCCCACACGAACCGCCGCGCCACCGCCTCGTTCCCGGCAAGCGTGGGGATTGACCATGTCTGGCGCAAGTTCGGCGATCTGGTTGCGGTGCGCGACGTGTCGCTCGACATCGCACCCGGCGAGATCGTCTGCCTGCTCGGCCCGTCCGGCTGCGGCAAGACGACGCTTCTGCGCCTCGTCAGCGGGCTGGAGACGCCGGATGCCGGGCGAATCCTGATCGACGGGCGAGAAATGTCGGGTGGCGCGCGGCTGGTGCCGCCGGAAGCGCGCGGCGTCGGCCTGATGTTCCAGGATTTCGCGCTGTTCCCGCACATGACGATCCTTGAGAACGTGGCCTTCGGACTTCAGGCGATGGAGCGCGGCAACGCGCTGGAAGAAGCCGCTCGGGCGCTGGAGCGGATGGGTCTTTCGGCCTATGCCGGCGCCTATCCGCATGTCCTGTCCGGCGGGCAGCAGCAGCGCGTCGCGCTGGCCCGCGCCATCGTGCCGCGCCCGCGCGTGATGATGATGGACGAGCCGTTCTCGGGCCTCGACCCGCGCCTGCGCACCTCCATGCGCGAGGAAACGCTCGGCATCCTGCGCGAAACCCACACGACCTGTATCATCGTCACGCACGAGGCCGAGGAGGCGATGCTGATGGGCGACCGCATCGCCGTGATGCGCAAGGGCGAGATCGTCCAGGCGGGCACCACGCAGGAAATATTCAACCACCCGGCGGATCTGTTCGTCGCCGAGATGATGAGCGAAATCAACGTCGTGCCATGCAAGGTGGCGGGCGGGGCGGCGCGCGGGCCGCTGGGCACGTTTCCCACCGCCGCCGATGTCACGGGCGACGGGCTTCTATGCTTCCGCCCGCGCGTGGTGCGTTTCAGCGAGGACGCCAACGCCACGCCCGCGAAAGTCATCGGCAAGCGGTGCCTGGGCGACGAAACGGTCGTCGAACTCGCGGTCGAGGCGGTCGAGACGCCGCTGCTGGCGCGCATATGCGAGCCGTGCGAGGCCGATCCGGGCGCGTGGCTGGGCATTCGCGTGCCGGCGGACAAGGTGCATATCTTCCCGGCGGAAAATCAGGTCCGGGCGAGCATCGACAGGTAGGCGCCGGCGAGCGTTCTTGCAGCTATGCAGCCTTTCTGTTTAAGTGATGGTATATTGGGAGCGTGCATCGCACGCCCACGTGACGAAGCGCGTTTAGGAGACACACACGCATGGCGCCGAGTTGGTTTCAAATCCTGATCGTGGTGGTACTGCTGGTGCTGCTGTTCGGCCGGGGAAAGATCTCCGAGCTGATGGGCGATGTCGCCAAAGGCATCAAGAGTTTCAAGAAGGGCATCTCCGAGGATGAGGAGAAGGCCGAAACGACGACCCACAAATCCATAGAGCATGACGCCGGCAGCGAGGCCGACACGAAGCGGCACACGCGCGAAGAGGCCAACACCAGCACCTAGTGCATCGGCGCATTCATTCGCTTCACCAAGCAGCGAGTCCGGGAGCGAATGAATGCGTCAAAG
>JBKGZY010000301.1:0-2635 GCA_046543175.1 Dichotomicrobium sp. | reverse complement strand
GATACGGGACGGGCGATCAAGCTCTACTGGGGCGATGACAGCCCGCAGCCGCTGGTGGCGGGCGTGCGCGAGCACGGCATTGCCTTCGCCGGCGAGGCGGTGGACGTCACCGACAAGGACGACGACGGCTGGCGCACGCTGCTGTCGAAGGCGCAGACCAGGAGCGTGGATATTTCCATCTCGGGCGTGGCCGACGACGACACGCTGCGCGCCGACACCTACGAGGACAACCGCCTGCAGGCGTTCACGCTGGAGTTCCACGACGGCGCGCAGATCAGCGGCAACGCCTATCTCAGCGGCTACACCGAGACCGGGCCGCATGACGGCGAGATCACCTTCGAGGCCACGCTGATGACCAGCGGCGCCGTGACCTACACGCCGGCTGCGTAATGGCGGGGGTGTTCGACGACTTTCCGCTCGAATTCCGGGGTGTCGATTACACCATCCCGGCGGACCGGCGCATGGGCGCGATCGCGGCCGTGGAGGAGGTCATCACGCTGGCCGAGCTGACGGCGATGTGCGCGCGCGAATCCGTCCCGCTCGGCCGGCTGTCGGCGGCCTACGGCGCGCTGCTGCGCTATGCCGGCGCGAAGGTGAGCGACGAGGAGGTCTATGCCGGGATGTTTTCCGACGGCGACTTCTTCGAAGCGGCGGTCCTCGCCCTGCAGGGCCTGATGAGCCTGATGCTACCCCCCGCCGCGCTGAACGGCGCCGGCGAGGAGGCGGCGGATGTCGCTCCGGGAGAAAAAAAAACGGACCCGCCGAAGGCGTCCGGTTCGTCGAAAGCCTCTACAAGGCGATCGTCGGCTCGGGCTCGCTCGCGCCGTCGGAGTTCTGGCGGCTGAACCCGCGCGAGGCGTGGTGGCTCATCGACCAGAAGAAGCCGGCGCGCCAGATCGGCCGGCTGAGCGAGGCCCAGGCGGACTCGCTGGTCGAGCAGGTCCGGCAGTGGCGCGCGGAAGGCAAGATGAAAAAGCGGAAGCGATAGATGGCTGGCCAGGCTGAGATCGGCGCGCTGCGCGTGCGCCTCGCGATGGATGTGGGCAAGTTCATCCAGAACACCAGGCGTGCGCGCCGTGCGTCCAATTCCATGGCGAAACGGATGGGCAAGGCGTTCGCCGGGCTCGGCGCCAGCGCGCTCGCCAGCGCGGGGGTCGTCGCCCGCGCGGCGTCGCGCGTGGCCGACAACATGGACATGCTGAACAAGAAGGCGCGCACCGCCGGCGTGTCCGCGGAGTTCTTCCAGACGCTGAAGTTCGCGGCCATCGAGGCCGGCGTCGAGCAGAAGCGGATGGAAAAGTCGCTCGAGACGCTGCTGAAGCGCGTCGGCGAGGCGCGGCTCGGCCTCGGCCCGCTCGCCTCCAAGCTGAAGGAGTACGACGAGAACCTGTTCGAGGCCATCCGCAACACGCGCAGCCAGGAAGAGGCGATGCGCCTGCTGGCCGACGCGACACGGCGCGAATCGGACGCGGCGAACCGCGGCGCGCTTACAGCGGCGGCCTTCTCCAAGGCGAACATGCAGATGCTGCGCATCATGGAGCAGGGATCTGACGTGTTCGACCGCACCACGAAGAAGGCGCGGCGGTTCAACGCGATCATCGGGCAGGACGTGCTCGACGACATGTCGCAGCTGAACAACCGCATGGGGGTGGCGACCGAGCAGATCAGCCAGAACTGGAGCGCGATGGTCTCGCAGATGATGAAGGAGAACGTCGACCTGCAGGAGAGCATTGCGCGGATGATGAAAACCGTGCGCGAGTTCTTTTTCAGCCTGCGCGACGTGCAGCAGCTGCCGCTCACCGACGCGCGGCGCATCCTCGGCGAGACGGAAAAGGACATCACGCGGATCCGGGAGCAGATGGCGAAGCTGCGCTCCGGCGAAGGCCAGGGGCCGGCCGCGCAGATGGGCGCGACCGAGAAGATGAGCAACCTCCAGTCGCTGCTGAACGAGAAGCTGGAAAAGCAGCGCGAGCTGGCCGCGCACATCACCGGGCTGAGCCAGCGCCGGCTCAAGTTCGAGCAGCAGGCCAACGAGGTCGCGCGCGGCGGCGAGGACGGCGAAGGCGTCGGTGGCTTCGACACCGAGACGGTCGAATCCGCGACGATGTTCAACGACCAGGTCAACCGCGGCATCATGCTGATGGACGGTGCGATCACCCCGATGGAGCGCTACCGCGAGCAGATCGCGGCGATCAAGGCGGCGCAGGACCAGGGCATCGGCAACACCGAGAAGTGGAACAAGGCGCAGCAGCGCGCGGCGTTGATGGTGGCGAGCGAGTATGCCGGCTTGGCCGGCAATGTTGCCGGGTCGATGAGCCGGATATTCGGCGAGTCGAAGGGCTGGGCCATCGCCGAGGCCGTGATCAACACGGCGCAGGCGGTGACGCGGACGTTGGCGGTTCATGGTGCCACGCCTTGGGGCTGGGCGAATGCGGCGGCCGCGGCCGCGGCGGGCGCGGCGGAGATCGCGACCATCCAGCGGACCACGAAAGGCGGCGGCGGTGGCGGCAGCACGTCGCGGGCCTCAGGCGGGGCATCAGCGGGCGGCGCGCAGGGTGACGGCCGTGGCGGCGGCGGTGTGCGACAGGTCGCGAACATTACCCTGCAGGGGCAGACCTTCGGGCGCGAGCAGGTC
>JBKGZY010000300.1:0-2652 GCA_046543175.1 Dichotomicrobium sp. | reverse complement strand
ATGTGGCTCGAAAAGCTAAGAATCCGCGCACGGGACGACGTGCTTACTGCCCCGGAAGCGGGATAGCTCACGCGCCGTCCAGCGCGTCGCGGATGGCCAGCAGGTCGCGCCATGCCAGCCGCTTGCCCAGCGGGTTGCGCAGCAGATACGCCGGATGGAGCGTGGCGATCGCCCGGCACGCGTGACCGCCGACCGCGATGTCGCGCCACTTGCCGCGCAGCCGCATGATGCCCTCGCTGGTCTGGAGCATCTGCTTCGCCGCGGCGCCGCCGAGCAGGACCATGATCTCCGGCGCGACGAGTTCGACCTGTCGGGTCAGGAACGGCCAGCAGGCCTCGACCTCCTGCGGCGACGGGTTGCGGTTGCCCGGCGGGCGCCAATAGACGGTGTTGGTGATATAGACCTCCTCGGGATCGAGCGAAATCGCGCGGAGCATCCGGTCGAGCAACTGGCCGGCGCGGCCGACGAAGGGCAGCCCCTGCAAGTCCTCGTCGCGGCCCGGCGCCTCGCCGATCAGCATGAGCCGGGCCTCCGGGCTGCCGCGCGCGAAGCACAGCGACTTCGCCGTGCGTTTCAGCCCGCAGCCTTCGAAAGCGGCGACTTCGGCGCGCAGCGCGTCGAGCGTTTCGATATGCGCGAGGTCGCCGCCCGCAGCCGTTTCCTGCCGCTGCGCGGGGGGAGCGCCGCGCGGGGCGCTGGGAGACTTGGCGGACCGTGTTCCGGTCGGCTCGGCCGGGGCCGATGCTTCGAAACGCGCCGCGGCCCAGTCGAGCGGCGCATCCGCGACGGCCTCGTCGACGCCCATCGCCTGATACCAGGCAAGCACCGCGCGGGCTGTATCGGATCGGGTCGTCTCGGCCATGATTTCACCGGCGGGTTCGAGGCGGCGAGGACGTCATCGTGACAAGAGGGTGTCGCAACCTGCACGTCGCGCCTCCCGTCGCATGGTTAATCTGCCGCGAACAGCGCACTCTGTGCAAGCTGACATGACGCATTGACGCTTCCGCGCACCCGCAGTATGTCCGTGCGTCCAAAAGGAGTTTCCATGAGCGAGCAAAACACGCAGCTGCCCGAACGCGAGGCGATGGAGTTCGACGTCGTGATCGTGGGGGCGGGCCCGGCCGGCCTGTCCGCCGCGATCCGGCTCAAGCAGCTTGCCGCGGAAAAGGACGAGGACATCTCCGTCGTCGTGCTCGAAAAGGGCTCCGAGGTGGGCGCGCATATCCTCTCGGGCGCGGTCATCGACCCGGTCGGGCTGGACACGCTCATCCCGGACTGGCGCGACAAGGGCGCGCCGCTCGACACGCCCGTGACGGACGACCGTTTCCTGTATCTGCGCGAGAAAAGCAAGATCCGCATCCCCAATTTCATCATGCCCCCGCTGATGAACAACCACGGCAACTACATCGTCAGCCTCGGCAATGTCTGCCGCTGGCTGGGCGAACAGGCCGAAGAACTGGGCGTGGAAGTCTATCCGGGCTTCGCCGCCACCGAACTGGTGACGGACAGCGAGGGCGCGGTGATCGGCGTGGCGACCGGCGATATGGGGCTGGACGCGGGCGGCGAGCCCAAGCCCGGCTTCGAGCGCGGCATCGAGCTTCTGGGCAAATACACCCTCATCGCCGAGGGCGCGCGCGGCTCGCTGAGCAAGCGGCTGATCCGCGCGTTCCACCTGAACGAAGGCCGCGAACCGCAGAAATACGGCATCGGGCTGAAGGAGCTGTGGGAGCTGGCGCCGGACAAGCACCGGCCGGGGCTGGTCCAGCACACGCTCGGCTGGCCGCTCGACGACAGGACCGGCGGCGGCTCGTTCATCTATCACTGGGGCGACAACCTGGCCTCGGTGGGCTTCGTCGTTCACCTGAACTACGAGAACCCGTACATCTCGCCGTTCGACGAGTTGCAGCGCTTCAAGACCCACCCGGCCATCGCGCCGATGTTCGAGGGCGCCAAGCGTGTCGGCTACGGCGCGCGCGCCATCAGCGAAGGCGGCTACCAGTCCGTGCCGCAACTGAGCTTTCCCGGCGGCGCGCTGATCGGATGCGGCGCCGGTTTCATGAACGTGCCGCGCATCAAGGGGTCCCACAACGCGATGCTGTCGGGCATCCTGGCCGGCGAATCGGTGTTCGACGCCCTGAGCGAAGGGCGGGCCGGGGATCGCCTGGAGAGCTACGAGCGCGCCTATGAATCCAGCGCGATCGCCAGGGACTTGAAGAAGGTCCGCAACGTCAAGCCGCTTTTGTCGAAATTCGGCACGCTGATGGGCACGGTGCTGGGCGGCGCGGAGATGTGGCTGAACACCGCCATGCCGTTCCTGAGCTACAGCTTGAGCCACGGCAAGCCGGACCACGCGACGCTGCGCCCGGCCTCGGAATGCACGCCGATCCAGTATCCCAAGCCGGACGGCGTGCTGACCTTCGACCGGCTGTCATCGGTCTTCCTGTCGGGAACCAACCACGAGGAAGACCAGCCCTGCCACCTGGTGCTGAGCGACAAATCGATCCCGATCGAGGAGAACCTGCCGAAATTCGACGAGCCGGCGCAGCGCTACTGCCCGGCGGCGGTCTACGAGGTCGTGTCGACGGAAAACGGCATGCACTTCCAGATCAACGCGCAGAACTGCGTGCACTGCAAGACCTGCGACATCAAGGA
>JBKGZY010000067.1:0-12642 GCA_046543175.1 Dichotomicrobium sp. | reverse complement strand
GAGACCATCGGCACCAACTCGGCGCGCGCCTATTTCGCCTTCGCGCGCGATCGGGGCTTCGTCGATGTCACCTGCCATCAGGGCAACGACTTCCAGATCACCGAGGACTTCTGGCGCCATCTCAACGAGCTCACCCGCGAATTCAACGAGGATGGGCGCTTCGTGGCCGTTCCGGGCTACGAGTGGTCGGGCAACACGGCGCTGGGCGGCGACCGCAATGTCATGTTCCGCGAGGAAGGACGTCCGATCCGGCGCTCGTCCCACGTGCTTGTCGAGGACATGTCGGACATCGAGACCGACTGCCACACGGCCGGCGACCTGTTCGCGGCGTTGAAGGCGGCCGGCGAGGATTGCGTGTGCCTTGCGCATGTCGGCGGGCGCTACGCCGACGTGACACGCGCACACGACCCGGCCCTTGAGCCGTCGGTGGAGGTCCACTCGGCCTGGGGAACGTTCGAGTGGATCCTCGAAGATGCGCTGAGACAGGGCTACCGGGTCGGCATCGTCGCCAATTCCGACGGCCACAAGGGGCGGCCCGGCGCCAGCTATCCGGGCGCGGGGATGTTCGGGTCGTATGGCGGGCTCACCTGTTTCCTTGCGCCGGAACTCACCCGCGATGCGATCTTCGATTGCTGGCGCAAGCGTCGCCATTACGGTACCACGGGCGCGCGCCTCTACCTCGATGTGCGAACGTCGTGCAACGGAACGCTGGAACGTTTCAGCTACGATCCGCAGACGGGTCCGGCACAAAGCGAGCCCGTTCCCGAGGCGTTCATGGGAGATATCGTTTCCACAAATGCGGACGGGCTGACGCTGGTGATCGAGGTCGTCGGATCGGCGCCCGTGGAACGCATCGAGATCCGCAACGGCCTCGAGGTGCTGGAGACTTTCAAACCCTATTCCGAAGCGGAGCTGGGGCGGCGCATCCGGGTCATCTGGGAAGGTTCCGAGTATCGCGGCCGCGGACGGCAGACACGGTGGGACGGAACGGCGCAACTGGAGGGAAACGCCTTCGAGCAGGCCACGCCCATCAACTTCTGGAACAAGGACAAGACACTGGATCAAGTCAACGATACCCGGCTGAGATGGGAATCCATGACGACCGGCGGGATCGCGGGGTTCGATGCGCTGCTGGCCGCAGGGGACGCGGGAATGCTCGAAATCGAAACGCCGCTCGTGCAATGCAAGCTTCCCGTTGCCGAGATCGGCCCTGACGATACGGTCTTCGGTGCGGGCGGGCTTGGACGGCGGCTGCGGGTCTTCCGAATGCCCGAGGTCAATCCGCACACGCACGTCACGCTCGAACGCCGGCTCCCGGTAAACCCGGCGCGCGACGACGCGTTTTATGTCTGCGTGACCCAGGCCGACGGGCACCAGGCATGGTCCAGCCCGATCTACATCATTCCTCAACAGGACTTCTGAAACCAGTACGACCGTCGCGTTTTCCTTGCGTCCATGCCGTCCTGGTTCGCGAATCGGGAGGAAGCGCGATGCCGGTTGTCACACGGCCAGACACGCAGGTGGATGCTGACCCGAGAGAGGTGCGCCGTTCAACCAGGGATGGTAGGGAAAGCAGAAATCTGTTTATAGCCTAAGCGCCGGTTACATAAGCGATAAATACGGGATTGTGGCGGAGGGAGAGGGATTCGAACCCTCGAGACGGTTGCCCGCCTACACGCGTTCCAGGCGTGCGCCTTCGACCACTCGGCCACCCCTCCGCATAATCGGCTCTCACGCCGAAGATAATCATTCCGACGCGGCGCCCGCAATATAACGAAGCGGGGCCGGCAGGCAAGACGCCCGTTTTTGACCTATCGTGAACGCCGCGCGGCGGGACCATCTTAGGCGGACTTGAACGCGAACCGGCAACGTCCTAAACAACAGCAGATGCTCGCCGGGGGCGGCGCGACAAGAAGGAGCCGTGATGCTGGTTCTCAGGGTGCTTGGCATTTGGCTGATGCTGCTGGCCGTAGTGGCGCTCGTCTATGATGGCACGCGCATGCTCGCGGACAACGGGCGATTCGTGTTCACCTCGCTCGGCGAGCACTGGTATTCCATTCATCCGGCCAGCCTGAACACGGCACAGGCCGGTATCGAGCGCCATGTCGCGCCGTTTCTCTGGGATCCGGTGATCGTCACGATCCTGCTGCTGCCCGCCTGGCTCGTGATCGGCGGTCTCGGCGCGCTCGTCTACCTGCTGGGCTACAGGCGCAAGAAGCTGGACGTCTTCACGAATTAGGAAACCGGTTCACCCGGCGGCGCCGAGCCCGTAAAGCTCGACGAATTGGAACCCGATCGCCGCGACCACAGCAAGCGCGAAAACGGCGAAGGCGAGCATCCAGAGCCATTTCTCACGTTTGCGCACCTTTTCGACATCCGCGGAATCGCACTCGGCCGAATCCCAGCTCGGCTCGTCCTGGACCATCACGCGGAAACGGTTGCCGCAATCCACCACGCCGCGCTGGTTCACGTTCACCCCGGCGCGCTCGGCGACGCGCCGGGCGACCTCGTTGAACGGCACGGCCGGGTCGGTCGCGTTCTCGCGGATATACCCAAGCGTGAAGCGTTCGCCGTCCTTGCGCAGAATGCTGACCGAACGCAACAGCGTCGGCATGACGAGATAGCGGTAGATTTCCCCGCGCGTCTCGACCGCCGCAATCTCGTCATACGGGATCTCGACCTCGGTATAGGGAAACATCGGCATCGGTCCGCGCCAGTTGGGCAGGACCATGCGCACGCTGTCCGAGCCGAGATGCAACTCGGTATGCGACGCGGCGAACAAAAAAATGCCGAGGTAAAGCAGGATGATCAGGCCGAGAACGAACATCAGCCCGAAAACGACCGCCGTGCCGGGAAGATTGTGGGTCGCCAGCCAGACCGTGCCAGCGCCGGCGTTGATGACGAACAGCAGGAACAGGAAGAAGCCGATGCTCAGTATGACACGCAGGCCGCGCCCATGCGTGTAGGCGGGAAGCTCGCCCGATGCCGTCGCTTGCGCCATTGCCCCGTCTCCGTCGCCAATCGCGAAGTTCAAAGCAAATTGCGTCGGGAGCGAGAAGCGGTCAACACGAAAGTGATCGGCACGCGCTTTGACGATCGCGGCGAACCAACCATCTTATAGGAGCCGGTCAACACCGAATGAGACATATCATGGGACTGTTCACGCCGCGAAAGAAGCTCTCCATGCCATCCCCCGAAGAAGCGCCGCCCGGCCGCGACGAGCCGATCCGCACCGCACGGCTCCATTATATCAAGGGCGTCCCGCTAAAGGGGCCGTATCCCCAGGGGATCGAGACCATTATCTTCGGCATGGGCTGCTTCTGGGGCGCGGAGCGCCTGTTCTGGCAGATGCGGGGGGTCTACGTCACCGCGGCGGGCTATGCCGCGGGCTACACACCGAACCCGACTTACGAGGAGGTCTGTTCCGGCATGACCGGGCACAACGAGGTGGTGCTCGTCGCCTACGATCCCGGGACGGTTTCACTCGATGCGCTGCTCCAGGTGTTCTGGGAAGGCCATGATCCCACGCAGGTCATGCGCCAGGGCAACGATGTCGGCACGCAGTATCGCTCGGCGATCTATTACACCTCGCCGGGCCAGAAGGACGCTATCATCGCCTCGCGGGACGCCTATGCGCGCGCGCTGAACGACAAGGGCAAGGGCGAGGTCGCCACGGAAATCGCGCCCGCGCCGGCGTTCTACTTCGCGGAGGACTATCACCAGCAGTATCTGGCGAAGAACCCTGCCGGGTATTGCGGCATCCGCGGGACCGGCGTGACATATCCGGTCGTCGAGGTGTAGACCGCCGCCGCGCAATCCCTTGGACACGGCCTGAACACCGTCCGATCAGTCGGAAGCACGTTATGCCCGTGCCTGCCTCACCGTCATCCCACGCGCGATGCGGCGTATCGCGCCGCTCCGCAGAGACGGGATCGCTTTCGATGCGTTTCCCGACGATCCCGGGTCAGCAGCGCAGCACCGACGTGCTGCACAGCGCCCGGGACGACACATGGCGAACTGTCATTGCGCGGTTTTCTGTCGTCCCGTGCGCGGCGCGGCATGCAATGACGCGGCGCAGACACGGGACCTGAAACTTGCGAAAACCTCTGCGGACGATCCCGGATCAGCGGCGCTCCGCCCGGGCCCAGTCACGCCGGATTCGTCTCATAAGGCAGGCGAGGCGCCTCCGTAGAGAGGGATGATGTTTGCCGCCGGATTGCGTGGCTTTGCTTACCGGATTGCCGAATCAACACCGATCAGTTTTACTCCCGTCGTGGACGGCTCCCCTCCTGGTGGCATTCAGGTAACGACCCCGTATACGGCACATTGCGATACCGGATAGCGGGGCCGTCCACACCTCCAGATCAGGCGTCGCTTTCCGCATCCGTGCTCGCGTTATCGGTCGTCTGCGGGGCATCGGCGACGCGCCGCGCGCGACGGGCCTCGCCCGATTTGCCCAGATGAACCTTGAGCTTCTTGATCCGGCGTGGATCGGCCTCCAGCACTTCGAACTCGATGCCGCTGGGATGCGGGATCAGTTCGCCGCGCAGCGGCACGCGCCCGAGAAGGGTGAACACCAGCCCGCCCAGCGTATCCACTTCGTCCTCGTGTTCCGGCGCGACCAGTTCGACGCCACCCAGCCGCTCGGCAAGGTCCTCGATCGGCGTGCGGGCCGAGGCGAGCAAGCCGTCAGCCGTCTCGCGGATTTCCACATCGCCGTTGGTGTCGTGCTCGTCCTCGATATCGCCGACGATTTCCTCGATGAGATTCTCGATCGTGACCAGACCGTCGGTGCCACCGTATTCATCGACGACGATGGCGATATGGACCGGCTGGCTCTGCATGCGCAGCAACAGGCTCACGACCGGCATGGACGGCGGCACGTAGAGCACGTCGCGCACCAGCAGCGACGACACGATGGGCTGCGACAGGTCGACCGCGCCGAGATCGAGCGCCGTCTGCCGGCCTTCGCCGGCTTCGCCTTCGGCCGCTGTCTCCGCCTGCGCCGCGATCCAGGTCAACAAATCCTTGATGTGGATCATGCCGGTCGGCGCATCCAGCGTTTCGCGGTAAACCGGCATGCGCGAATGTCCCGCCTCGCGGAACAGCGCGATGAGATCGGACAGCGGCGCGCTTTCGTCGATCGCGACGATATCGGCGCGAGGCACCATGACGTCCTCGACGCGCAGAGCACTGAAATGGAGCGTATTGAGCAGCCAGGTCCGCTCCTGGCGGTCGAAGGCCTGTGCTTCGCGCGTCTCGCCTTTCAGCGCGCGTTCAAGCCGCGTCCGGAGATTTTCATCGCTGTCGAAGCCGAGGCGCTGGGCGAACTGGCTGATGAAGTTCGTGCCGTTCCCGGCGGTGTCGTCCTCGGCATGAGGGGGCGTCCCGTTGCTGTTGCCGGAGGCGTGTGAGGTGTCGTTCATCGTCGGAAAAAAGTGTTTTGCTGATCAGGATTCCACAAGGTCTGTCTCCGCATAGGGATCGGGGAGGCCGAGCCGGGCGAGCGCGGCGATTTCCACGGCCTCCATGCGCGCGGCATCCGCATCGGCGTCGTGCGTGTAGCCGAGAAGATGCAGCACACCGTGGACCACCAGATGGCTGGCATGGTCCGCGAATGTCTTGCCCTGAGCCTCTGCTTCACGCGCGACGGTTTCCCGTGCCAGGATCACGTCGCCGAGAAAACGGGTGTCCGCCACGTCGCGGGGCGCGTCCGCGGGTTCGGGGAAAGACAGGACGTTGGTGGGCTTGTCGGCGCCGCGGAATTGCCGGTTGAGCGCGCGCATCTCCTCGTCGTCGGTAAGCGCGACCGTCACCGCGCCGGCCGCGACCGACGCGGCATCCAGCGCTGCCTGCGCCGCCCCGCGCAGGCGTTCGGCAAGCGCGCGCGCTGCCTCGTCTTCTGTCTGATCTTCGGGTAAGAGGACGTCGATAGCGTACCTCTCCACGCCGGCCGCAGACGACTGCGCCGCCGTGTCGATGGTACTTTGCCCAGGATCAGGGTCGCTCATGGTGTCAACGGGCTTTATTATAGGCCTCGACGATCCGCGCGGCCAATTCGCTGCGGACCACATCCTGATTGCCGAAGGCGATGTGGTCGATGCCTTTCACGCCATCCAGAACGGCGGTTGCCTCCGCAAGGCCGGATGTCTGGCCCGGCGGGAGATCGACTTGGGATGGATCGCCCGTGACTATCATCTTGCTGCCCTCGCCGAGACGAGTCAAAAACATTTTCATCTGCATCGTTGTCGTATTCTGGGCTTCATCCAGGATCACGACGGAATGGCTCAGCGTGCGTCCGCGCATGAAGGCCAACGGCGCGATCTCGATGACGTTCGTTTCGATGCCGCGCGCAACCCGCTCCGGCGGCAGCACATCGTAAAGCGCGTCGTAGAGCGGGCGCAGATACGGATCGACCTTCTCGCGCATGTCGCCCGGCAGGAAACCGAGCCGCTCGCCGGCTTCCACGGCCGGGCGCGACAGGATCAGCCGCTCGGTTTCGCCGCGTTCCAGCATGGCCGCAGCGTGCGCGACCGCCAGGTAGGTCTTGCCGGTACCCGCCGGTCCCGTGCCGAACACCAGATCGCAGTTTTGCAGCGCATTGATATACGCGGACTGGGCCGGCGTGCGGGCCGTGATGACGCGCTTGCGCGTGGCGATCTCGCCCGGCCGACCCTTTTGCGGCGCCTCGGATTTCACCTGCGTTTCGGCCGCCTGCTGTGCCCTGCGGCCGGCGCGGGCGTGACGCAGCGCGCCGTCCACATCGCCGGCATTTACTTCACCACCGGATTCCAGACGCGAATAAAGTCCCTGAAGGACATCGCGCGCCAGTTCACATGCCCCCGGCGGCCCGTCCAGCATGACCACGTTGCCATGCGCCACGGCCTCGATGCCGAGCTTGTCCTCGAGCATGACCAGATGGGAGTCGAACTCGCCGAGCAATGCGGCCAGAAGGCGGTTGTCTTCGAAACGGAGCTGGAAACGATCCTGCGGGGGCACTGTCGGATGCGCTTTCAGAGACGATCGCTGCTGCGGCATGCGCTATGGCCACCTCTCCATTCGGGTCTGTCACGACGCATCACCCGAAAAATCATGCCAATTGATAAAAATTCGTATCGGCTTTTCACAGCGGATTTATGACACCCCTTAGACTGTTCGCGCCCGCCTCGGCGATGTACACATCCTTGATCTGCCCGATCGCCTCCTTTGGCGCCTCCGTGTGAACGGCTTGGAGATACGGCGAGCGCCCGAGGAGTTGGCCCGGCTTGCGCCCGTCGGATTCGAGTAACACCGGAAGCGTCTTGCCGACCGTCGCCTCGTTGAAGGCGCGCTGCTGATCGTTCAACAGCGCCTGCAGCGCATGGAGCCGCTCCAGTTTCACGTCTTCGGGCACCTGCGCGGACATGTCTGCCGCGGGCGTGCCGGGCCGGCTGCTGTATTTGAACGAGTAGGCCTGCGCAAAGCCGATTTCCCGCACCAGCGTCATGGTCGCTTCAAAATCGGCATCGGTTTCGCCCGGAAAGCCCACGATAATGTCCGTTGAAAGCGCGATATCCGGGCGCGCTTCGCGCAGCCTGTCAATCGCGCGGCGATAGTCATCTGCCGTGTGGCGCCGATTCATCTTGTGCAAGATGTGGTCGCTGCCGGCCTGGAATGGAAGATGCAGATAGGGCATCGCCTGCGGCAGATCGCGGTGCGCGGCATAGAGATCGTCGCTCATGTCGAGCGGATGGCTCGTCGCATAGCGCAGCCGCTCGATGCCGGGCACCTCCGCGAGCGCATGCATCAGCCGGGCCAGCGACCAGTCCGCGCCGTCCGGGCCTTCGCCGTGATAGGCGTTGACGTTCTGGCCCAAAAGCGTCAACTCGCGCACGCCGGATTCGGCGAGACGATGGGCCTCGCTCAGCACATCCTCGACCGGCCGGGAAAATTCGGCGCCGCGCGTATAGGGCACGACGCAGAAGGTGCAGAACTTGTCGCAGCCCTCCTGAACCGTCAGGAACGCGCTCGGGCGGCGGGTGACCGCCCGTGCGGGCAGATGCCCGAACTTGTCTTCTTCCGGGAAATCGGTCTCGACGATCTTTTCGCCCGTGCCGGCGCGGCCCACCAGTTCCGGCAAACGGTGATAGCTCTGCGAACCGATAACGATGTCCACGGCCGGCGCACGGCGGATGATCTCCTCGCCCTCGGCCTGCGCGACGCAACCGGCAACGGCGATCATGGTGTCCCCCGCGCCCGCCTCGCGCCGGCGGTCGCGCGCGGCCCGGACGCGGCCGAGTTCGGAATAAACCTTTTCCGCCGCCTTCTCGCGGATATGGCATGTGTTCAGGATGACAAGATCGGCCTCGTCCATCGTTTCGCTCGGCGCGTAGCCCATCGGCGCCAGCGCCTCGGCCATGCGGTCGCTGTCATAGACATTCATCTGACAGCCGAAGGTCTTGATGAAAACTTTACGGTTCGCCGATGGATCTTGCCGTTCAGACAATTATCGTCACCCTTTTGCGATCGATTCCTGCGCGCGGATCATCCTTCGCATATTGCAACGCGGCTGCACAATCGCAACAGCTTATTCCGCCGCCGTGCGTGCCGTCAGCATCTCAGCGAAATTGCGCCGAACCTGCGCCTCCGAGATCGCGGCGAGCTTTTTCCGGTCGCGGATATTCTCCAGCCGCAACGGCGCGCTGATCCGCACCTGCACATCCAGCGGCCCCTGGCGCAGCAGCCCCCAGACATGGCTGACCATGTCCATATCGCCATACCACGCGATGTTCGTGCGCGTCATCCGGCCCATCGGCACGCCGTGCACCCGCGTATAGGCCAGCGCCAGCGTCTGGATTTCCGCGCCGTCGCCACCTTCTTCGGCCGCCAGGGCCGCCGCCCCGATCAGCGCGCTCTTGAAGGGCAGGATCTGGTTGCCGTCGCTGCTGGTGCCTTCGGCGAACAGCACGATGCACTCGCCCGCGCGCAGCCGCGCGGCGATTTCGTGCGCCGTGTTCTTGACGCTCGTGCGCCGGTCCCGGTCCACGAACAGCGTGCGCTGAAGCTTCGCCAGAAGTCCGAAGAACGGCCAGTCGGCCACTTCGCGCTTGGCGATGAAGTGCAGCGGCGCCAGCGTGCTGATGACAATGATGTCGAGCCACGAAATGTGATTGGAAATAAGCAGCACCGGCCGGTCGCGGGCGATCTCGCCGCTGACATGAACACGCACGTTCAGCAGCCAGCAGATGAAGCGGTGGTAATAATACGGCACGGTCTCGCTCAGCCGGCTGCCCGTCGCCAGAAGCAGCGCCTGAACCGGCATGACGAGCACCGTCACCAGAAAGAACCCGCAAAGCAGCACCGCCGCGCGCAGGCGATCCATCAGCGAACTCCCATGCGCATGGCCGAGACGCGGCCGCGGCGCGCGTCAGGCATCGACTTCCTCGTCCTGATGCTCGCTTGCGCCCTCCTGCGTATCCGGCTCGCGGTCCAGCGCGACGCCGTAGAGTTCCATGCGGTGCCCCACCAGCCGGTAGCCCAGCTCGCGCGCGACCCGTTCCTGAATCCGCTCGATCTCGTCGTCGCGGAACTCGATGACCTTGCCGGTGTCCATGTCGATGAGATGGTCGTGATGCCTGCCTTCGGCCTCTTCGTAGCGCGCGCGGCCGTCGCCGAAATCGCGCCGCTCCAGAATGCCCTCTTCTTCGAACAGGCGCACGGTGCGGTAGACGGTGGCGAGCGAAATGCGCTCGTCGATGATGTTGGAGCGGCGATAGACTTCTTCGACGTCCGGGTGATCCGCCGCGCCCGACAGGACGCGCGCGATCACCCGGCGCTGCTCGGTCATGCGCAGCCCCTTGTCCCGGCAAAGCTGTTCAATTCTGCTCCGGCGCGATGAATTAGCCGGCATCGTATCCTCGACAGTCTTGCGCGCCTGTGCGCTCGTTCGCCTGCGCCGCCGCGTCGCACAGGTTACAGCGTAACACAAGCGCCGCCGTGGCGGCGACGGGGCCGGTTTCCGCGCCACGATAATACGCCTCGCGCCGCCCGACGCAAAAAAAGCCCGAACCTTCATAAAGCGCAAGCGCGGCGTGGTTGTCCTCGGCCACTTCGAGGAACATGCGTTCGGCCCCGCGACTGCGGGCTTCGCTCAGCACCGCGATCAGAAGGCCGCGCGCCATCCCTTGGCGCCTGAAATCGTGCGCGACGCCGCAGGACAGCACTTCGGCCTCGTCCGCGACCACGCGCGACAGGATGAAGCCCGCAAGCGGGCTGACGCGTACGGTAAGACCGAACACGCCCGCGCCCGCGAGCAGCCCGCGAAATTCGGATTCCGACCAGCCGCGCGGGAACACCTCCGCGTGCAGGGCGGCAAGATCGCCACAGTCGCCGGCATAAAGCCGGTCGATGGAAAAAGGCGGCTCCCCCGCCTGCGGGTGCCTCACCGGCCGAGCCGCGCAACCGCGAAACCGTCCTGCGGCTTGGCGTCCGGCTCCCGGAGATACAGGGGCGAGAGCAATTCGCTCTCGGGCGCGCGTTCGGCGCAGATCGCAGCCAGATCGGCGGCTTCGGGCAGAATGCC
The DNA here is from genome assembly GCA_046543175.1 of Dichotomicrobium sp. Taxonomy (GTDB): domain Bacteria; phylum Pseudomonadota; class Alphaproteobacteria; order Rhizobiales; family Rhodomicrobiaceae; genus Dichotomicrobium. The sequence continues at coordinate 2,081 of JBKGZY010000067.1, read as the reverse complement.
GGGCTGAACGACGGTGAGGGAGCGTTCGCTGCCGCAGGCCCGCGCGAGCGCGGCGGCACCGCTGCCTACCGCAACGCATTCGGTATGCGGCAGGGTATCGGCGCAGGCCTCCGGCGTGAACGCCTGCGCGTCGGAAACGGCGCGCCCACCGGCGAACTGCTGGCAGTAAAGCTGCCCGCGCCGCGCATCCATCGCCACGACGAACGGCTCACGCGCCTGCTCGGGCGACAGTCCGCGCATCGCGCCCGCCGCGATCGCTTCCAGGCTGGTCGCCGCGACGATCGGTTTGCCCGTGGCCAGCGCCAGGCCGCGCGCCGCCGCCACGCCGACACGGATGCCGGTGAAGCTGCCCGGCCCGCGCGTCACGGCAATCGCGCGCAGATCAGGAAAGCTGGCGCCCGCCTCGGCCATCACCTCGCGGATCATGGGGAAAAGCGCTTCGGCATGGCCGCGTTCCATCGCGGAGAAGCGATGCGCGATAACGCCTGCGTCCGGCCGCCAGACGGCTGCCGAGCAGGCCGCCATGCTCGTATCAAAGGCGAGCAGCGTCATGCCCGCCCCTGGGTATTAGGAGACAGAATCTGGAGCAGCCCTTTCATCTCGAGCGATCCGATGCGGCATCCGACATCGCTCGGTACTTAAGGTGCATCATTGGGATTGGCTAGGGAGCCGCCCCTAGCTTGCACCACAACGATGTCTAAGCTGCGGAGCGCCCTCCCGTCGACTTGGCGCGCGCACGAGACTCAATCAACGACGAGTGGCGTTCATAGATCAACCGAAATGCATCGGTTTTGGAGCTTCCGGCCTTGCCGACAAACTTTCTGGCGATATTCTTGGCGTCCTGCGCCTTAACATTCTTATCATTTTTTATATGTTGAAAAACCCGATCAAACTGGGGCTCGTCGCCGAGCGCGGACTCCAGCTTTTGCACGCGTGCTTCGATGTCTCCTTCACTCAGCGATCCTGCCCTTGTGCGGGCAGAGGGCTTCCGCGCGGCTGTTGCCAATTGCTGCTCCAGTGCCGAGACAAGCTCGGAGAAACTTTCGTCTTTCCGTTTCGACAAAGCTCGCGCGAATGCGTCGAGTGATCTGACAGCGTCGGCTTTGCCGATATCTCTCGTCGCGCCGACCATGGCGCTGATGGTATCGCTTAATTGCCGGCAACTGGTTCCCGAGCCTTTTTCAGCGATGGCCGTCTCGATAGTGGACGCTAACGTCTTGACCGTTGTGTTGCCGTGCTTCTTGGCAAGCGCACTGAGCGCTTTTAGTTGCGTGTTGTCGGCTTGTGCGCAGGCGTTCTCGAGAACGCGAATATGCTGGTCAAGCCATTGCCCGAGTTGGTGTAGTCGCATTAGTGTCAATTCCTTGGAATGCGGGCGGCAGGTGCATGTTCACTGCTACCGTGTGTCCGAGCCTGCGAAATTGATCTTTAAGAGTTCTATCTTGTTGCTTGTTGCCGAGCACATGATAGGCGATTCCCTTGTCAGCCGCATCTCCAAAAGCCACACTTTCCGAAATATCGAAATCGTCTGGTAGACATGCCGTCTTGGCGTTGAGCCCGCCCGCATCCCAGGTTTGAGCTAGCTTATCGTTCAGGGCCAGCCTGTCTGGCTCATAGTTGACAGGTCCGCGTATCATAGTCGCCACAACACCGGCATAGTTGATATCCGGACAAACTCCCGCGTCACGCAGTATTTCAATCTGCCGGCCAAATGTGACCACGGCATCGGTGGAGGGAGAATCGAGTTTCGTCGGGATCAGGACATGGGTTGCCGCCGCAATCGCCTGAATGGCACCGGTCGTGAAGCGGGGCGGACAATCAATAATCACCATGCTATAGGAATTTAGAACTTCGTCAGACCAGAGAAGTTCGCGCAGCCTGAAGCGGATATCATCCGCGCGATCACCGACGAGCCAATGGATCATCTCCCTATTCTCGGCCTGCGCCAGATCATAGTATGCTCTGACCACCCTAAGATTGGGGATTGCACGTATCTGATCATTAACGACAGAAATGGCTGTCTGACTTATGCTGCCAATTAGTGCCGGAGGCCAATCGCCACTGATGAGATATGTGGCGTC
>JBKGZY010000299.1:0-2669 GCA_046543175.1 Dichotomicrobium sp. | reverse complement strand
TTCCACTTTTTCGCCCGGCGCCCCAACGCGCGTTGACTTCGGCCATCGGGGGCGGTACCGGGGACGTCTCGAAGAAGGCGATTGCCCCCGCCGCGTCCCCAGACACCGGGAAAACCCTCCTCCATGCCCGCCGCCCCGTTCGATCCCGCCACGCTGGCGATTGTTGTCGCCGGCGCCCTCGTCGCCGGGTTCATCACCGGGTTCGCCGGTTTCGGCACGGGCCTGGCGGCGTCCGGGCTGTGGTTTCACGCGCTCCCCGCGGCGATGGTGCCGCCGCTGGTGGCGATGGCGTCGGTCGCCGCCCAGATCGTCGGCTTTGTCAGCGTGCGCAAGTCCTTCGACTGGAGCCGCGCCCTGCCGTATCTCGCGGGCGGCGTCATCGGTGTGCCGCTGGGCGTGTGGGCGCTCGCCGCGGCGTCGCCGCTCCTGCTGAGGACGGCCATCGGCGTCTTCCTCATCTGCTACGCCGGCTATCAATTATTACAGCGGCGCCCATACCGGATCGGTGCGTGGGGCGGGAAACGCGCCGACGGTGCCGTCGGGATCGGCGGCGGATTTCTCGGCGGCTTCGCCGGCCTGTCAGGACCGCTGCCGCTGATCTGGCTCCAGATGCGCGGCGGCAGCAGCGACGGCCAGCGCGCGACCTATCAGCCGTTCAACCTGATCGTGCTCGCGCTGGCGAGCCTCGGCATGGCGATCAGCGGCCAGATCACGGCGGACGTGTTGTGGATCGCCGCGCTGTGCCTGCCCGCCACGCTGCTCGGGGCGTGGAGCGGCGCGCGGCTCTATGTCGGCGTCTCGCACCAGACCTTTCAGCGCGTCGTGCTTGTGCTGCTGGTGATCTCGGGCTGCATCCTGACTGCGCAGGCACTCGCCGGCTGAACAGCCCGCGCAGGAGAACGCCTGGCTTGAGCGCGAAGTGGGGGAAGACTTGTCAATGCCTCGCAGCCTCGGCGCCAGTGTTCTCTTCGCAGGACTTGCGAGTCGCATGAAACGCTGCCCCACCCGTCGTGCGATGCCGGCTACAAGCGCTTGTACATCCACTGGCTGGGCACCGCGCAGGAAAACCCCGCTTTTGCGTATGCGCGGCGGGCGGGGGCATGGCTCGGGTCCGCCCCGGTGCTCACCGCGGCAACCTTCATGCCGGCGGCGCGCATTTCCTCCAGGGCAAACGCATAAAGCTGGGTGCCAATACCGCAACCCGCGTAGTCCGGATCGACGGCGTTGAGACCGATTTCCCCGACCATCTGCGCGTCATCGAGCAGGATCGACACGAAGCCGACCACCTTGTCGTCAACGCGCGCCACGAATACCCGCTCCACCGACTCGGGGGCGCAAAGCCTTTCAAGGAGCAGGCCCTGCTCCGCCTCGGCATCGGCGAACACCACGCCCGCCACGTCCGGACCGACCAGTTGCCGGAGCGCGCGAAAGACGGGCGCGAACGCACGCGCGCGTATCTCGTCGAGCCGCGCGAAATCGGCTTCCCGGAACGGCGCTATCTCGGCGACGACGTTTGTCACGAAAGCAGTATCCGTCAGAATGGAAATTTGCCGGTTTGAATTTCCGCAATGAATGAATTCGGGACGCCAGCCCGGAAGGCCTGTCGCTACCACTGCCGAACGGGGAAGCGTGGGATCACTCCCCAGAAATCCCCATTAAGTATTCCTCAAGTTCCTTGGTTCGATCGGCAATGAGGCCGGCCTGGCAGGCGAGAGCGTCGATAACCTGGCTTTCACGTCCCCAGTCGCCGTTGGCGTAGAATTTACAGGCGGATTCCCTGAAAGCAATCCAGAGACGCTGCTCGGCCAGCAGATCCTTCTTCGTTTGCCCGGTGGCGGCGCCGTGGAGCCTTTTCCAGGTCGCGTTCAGTTTGGCATCTTCCCGCTTGATCCATTCCTCGCCGCATTTTCCAAACTCGGCGTTGGTCTCGGCGCCCTGCATGCACTTGTCGTACCGGTCGTCAGCACGGGCGCTGGTCGCCAGCCCCACGATGACTATCGCGGCAACCGCAACCTGTTTCAAGCTGAATAGCATCGCTCGCCCTCTTCCCTGGAACCACGCCGTCCGATCGGACGGCTCCTCTCCAGAACGCCTTAAAGGGCTTAAATTCCGGTATATCGCCGTCGATCTGCACCGAACGTTCAGAGCACGGGGACGACGCCCGTGTATCCCCCAAACAAGACAGGGCGGCCCGGATGGGCCGCCCTCGGGGAGGAGCTTCCTTTTCGCCGCAACGCTCAGATGCTGTAATACAGGTCGAACTCGACCGGGTGCGGCATCTGCTCGAAGCGCTCGACCTCTTCCATCTTCAACTCGATATAACCGTCGATCTGGTCGTCGGTGAACACGCCGCCGCGCTTCAGGAACTCGCGGTCCTTGTCGAGGTGGTCAATCGCCTCGCGCAAGCTGCCGCACACCGTCGGGATGCCCTCAAGCTCCGCCGGCGGCAGGTCATACAGGTTCTTGTCGATCGGATCGCCCGGATGGATGCGGTTCTGGATGCCGTCAAGGCCGGCCATCAGCATCGCCGAGAAGGCGAGGTACGGGTTCGCCGAGGGATCGGGGAAGCGGACCTCGACGCGCTTGCCCTTCGGGCTCGCCGTGTGCGGGATGCGGCACGACGCCGAACGGTTGCGCGAGGAATAGGCCAGCAGCACCGGCGCCTCGTA
>JBKGZY010000066.1:0-12689 GCA_046543175.1 Dichotomicrobium sp. | reverse complement strand
AACTGTAGCGCACTACGATCCGCGCGCGCAACATCCAATTCATAAAATTGAATAACATGTTGCGAAATGCCCCGGTGATCGCCGCGGCCCCCTGCGCTGGCACCTCCCCGGGATCGTCCTCCGGGAAAAACATGACGGTCGGCGTGAAATGGATGCCCCGGCGGCGTCAGCGACCACTGCGCCACGGTATCGGGCAACATGAAGGTCCGCGTGCATGCGCGCCAAGCCTATCCCGCTGACGGTAAGGCGAGCCGCCGGAGCCGCGCCAGAGGCCGCCGACTTCCTGCTGATTCGAGACATCGGCTTTCGCCAGGAACCGTCGGCACCAAAGCTCAGAGCGCGGCAAGACCAGCCAATAGCACACCGGTTGCAGCGATCAGCAGCGCGGCAGTGACGCGGTAGTCGGAAAGCGTTCCGGCCCGCGCGCCGCGCTCCGGGCGCAGATCGGCGCGCGTGGCGGTGACGGCGGGATCGACTTTTCCCCCGTCCCCTGTCAGGGCGGTGATCAGGCAAAGCAGCGCCAGCGTGATCGCACAGATCGCCACTGCCATATAGGTGAAATGCAGATCGGGCAGGCCCGCCGCCGCCCACAGCCCGCCGACTTCCTTCGTCAGGAAGGCGAGGATCGCCAGCGGCACCACGATGATCAGCGCCCAGAAGGCGCTATCGCGGCTCGCCCGACGGCTCAGCAGGCCCACCAGATAGATGACGACGATCGGCGGCACGAGATAGGCGAGCGTCGCCTGAAAATACTCGAAGAGCGAGCCGAACGAGGCGATCAGCGGTGCGTATAGCGCCGCCGTGACCATGAACGCGCCCGTGACGATCCGGCCAATCCCGAGCAGCCGGCGCTCGGAAAGATGCGGCCAGCGCGGCTTGACGAGATCAAGCGTGACCAGCGACGACGCCGCGTTCAACGCGCTGTCGAGGCTCGACATTATCGCCGCGAGCATGGCCGCCAGGACAATGCCGCGCAGACCGACGGGAAGCAGTTCGAAGGCGAGCGTGGGGAACGCCTTGTCCGGGCTTTCCAGTGCCGGATAGAGCGCAAACGCGACCATGCCGGGCACGATCATCAGGGCCAGGTTCGGTAGCTTCAGCAGGCCGGCGAACAGCGCGCCCTTGCGGCCGGCTTCGAGCGACTCGGCGCCAAGGGCCCGCTGAACAAAGTACTGGTTGAATGTCCAGTAGTAGAGACCGAGAATGACCACGCCGGCGATGCCCGGCCACGGGAGAAATTCGTCGTCGGGAGGCCGAAAGACGCTCAGGTGGCTGGCGTCGAGGCGCGCCGTCAGGGCGCCCCATCCACCGACGGCATAAAGACCGTAAAGCGCGACCGCCGCCGCACCGCTGATCAGCACGAGCGCCTGGATCGCGTCGGTAATCACCACCGCGCGCAAGCCGCCGAAAATCGTATACGCTCCGACGAGCAGCGAAATGACGATGCAGGCTGTCCAAAGATCGACCCCCGGCAAGCCCGTCTGCATCACGATCGCGCCGGCATAAAGCGCGCCGGACATGTCGATGAACAGCAGCGTCAACAGCGTGAACAGCGAATAAACAATCCGTGTCCGGCGGTCGAAACGCAGCTCGAGATATTGCGGCACGGTCGCGATACGGTTGCGCAAAAACACCGGGACGATGAACGCGGCAAACAGCACCAGGACCAGCGCCGCGGTCCATTCGTAGTGGAAGACTGTCAGGCCGTGACTGTAAGAGGCGCCGATGAGGCCCACGAAGCTGGCCCCCGACATGTTGGAGGCGTAGAACGACAAACCGATCAGGTACCACGGGAGCGCCCGCCCGGCGAGGAAGTAGCCGGTGGTGCCTTCGCACGCGCGCCGGCGGCCGTAATGGAGCGCGAAGCCGAAGGTGACGACAAGATAAACCGCCATGACGGCGTATTCGAGCGCATGCACGGTGGTTGACTGCATCCTGCCTGGTTGGTCTGTCGATGTGCCACGGCTGTACGATGCGAGCGATAGTCCGATTTTGGGCCGAAGCAGGCAAGCGCGCACTTGGTGGCAATGCCAAGTCTCGCAGCCCGGCGGAACGTCGCTGAGTGGTCACAGCGCCCCGAGCGCAACCCCCGCTGGCGATCCTTATCACTCGTTCGACGAGGACAAGCCGGCAGGTCGCCTCGTCCCCCGCCGCTCTCTGAAGCTGGTCCAGGAGCGTCCCGACGGAGATGTCACGGTAGACGCCCCTGCGGCCACCGGCCCCGAATGCGGGCAGACATGAATGGCAGGACCTCGACGAACTCCGGCTCGCGGTCGGAGCCCCGGTAGGCGCCGCGGCTGCCGAGATTGAGCCGGACGCCGCGCACGCCCGCCGCGTGCAGGCGTTCGCGTTCCTGCCGCGACGTCTCCTCGCCGATCACGGCGACACCGCGGCAGCGACCGCTGTCGCGGGCCTGCATCGCTTCGAGCATGCACCGATTGTCGGTGCCGTAGGCGCTCGGCTGGACGAAGACACATCGCTGGAGACCGAGCTCACGGCGAGCGCAAGATAGGCGGTCAGCCCCATTTCCCGCGGCCGGTAGGCTGCCCCCGGGGCCGGCGGTAACGTCCGGCGGACCGAAGACATGCATGTGACAGTCACATGCGAGGTCAGGAACTTCCGTCACGTCCGCTCCGTCAGGTCGCGCACATGCGCGGCAATGGCGAGGCACGAGGTGAGGCCCGGCGACTCGATCCCGAAGAGATTGACGAGCCCCGCAACCCCGTGCGTCTCCGCTCCCTGGATCACGAAGTCGGCAAAGGTGGCCGGATCGGCGCCGATCTTCGGTCGGATGCCGCAATAGGAGGGGTGCAGACTGCCGTCGGGCAGGTCCGGCCAGTAGCGCCGGATCGCGGCATAAAAGCCGTCGAGCCGGCTGTCGTCCGGCCGGTAGTCGATTTCGTCGACCCACTCGACGTCCGGGCCGAAGCGTGCCTGGCCGCCGAGGTCGAGCGTCAGGTGGATGCCGAGGCCGCCCGGCTCCGGGACGGGATAGATGAGCCGCCCGAACGGCGCGCGGCCGGAAAGCGCCATGTAGGTGCCCTTGGCCAGTTGCAGCGGCGGAAGGGCGCGCTCGGGCATGCCGGTGATGCGGCCGGCCACCTCGACCGCGGCCAGCCCCGCGCTGTTGATGAGCGTGCGGGCGCGCAGCGCCGTGCCTCCGGCGCGAACGACAATCCGGTTGTCCCCCGCATCCCCGGCCTCGAACGGCGTGTTGAAGGCGATCATCGCGCCGGCTTCTTCGGCCTCGCCCTGTAGCGACAGCATCAGGGCGTGCGCGTCGATTATGCCGGACGTCTCGGACAGGAGCGCGGCCTCGGCCCGGCAGGCCGGTTCCATCCTGGTCGCCTCCTCCTTGTCGAGACGCCTTACGCCTTCGACGCCGTTTTTGCGGGCGCGGGCAAGCAGATCATCAAGGAGCGGCACCTGCTCCGGCTCGGTCGCGACGATCAGCTTCTCCGTGCGGCTATGCGGTACCCCACGCGCCTCGCAATAGGCGTAGAGGTCATGCCGTCCGGCAACACAGAGCCGTGCCTTGAGCGAACCCGCCGGATAGTAGATGCCGGCGTGGATCACCTCGCTGTTGCGGCTCGACATGTCGGTGCCGATCATGTCGGCGGCTTCCAGCACGACGATTTCGCGCCCTGCCGTGGCCAGCGCCCGGCTGATCGCCAGACCGACCACGCCCGCCCCGATGACCACGCAGTCGACGTCTTCCATTGCGCCCTTTCGCGCCTTGCCCGCGTGTCCGACCTGTCCAGGCTGCTGGCGCACCTGCACCGGCGAGCGAGCGCCTTGGCCGTACCTTAGCGAGCAGTTGTCCGCAACTGTGTCAACAGTCGACGTTGACTGTTGAGTCGTCTTCCGGCGGCGGTCTCGTCGCCTCCCATGGAAAAATCGACCCGTGGCACGGACGCCATCACAGCCATCCTGGAGGTGCGCAGCGTTCACTGACGACCGTCGTTTACGAAGAGCTCGAGCGGCGGATCCTGTCGGGCGAAATCCGGAGGTTCCGGGAGGCGAGTGCGCGCTGGAACCCGCCGTGGGCGCCGTTTGGTCCCTCTCGGGCCCAGGCGGGTCGAGCTTGAGGATGCGTTTCAGGTGGGCGAAGAGCATCTCGGGCTTCTTGCGCGCGCGGCTCCAGGCGACATAGGTGTCTGTCGCGGCGATATCGCGGTCCTGTCGCATGCACCCTCATAGACATGACGTGTGACCTTGCACATCGGCACGTTCTGCAGCGGAGGCGAACGGCCAAGCCTTCCTGTTCCATAATACGGAACATAAAGATCGCTCAAAAATGTTGGACATACGGGGATTACCGGCTTATGATAATTCAATAGCCAATATCGTACGCTATTATGGAACAATATGATGAGGCGAATGGATTGCGATGTTCTGATCGTGGGCGGCGGCGGCGCGGCCCTCTATGCCGCCTTGCGCGCAAAGGAAAAGGCGCCGTCGCTGAACATCGTTGTCGCCAGCAAGGGGTTGTTCGGAAAGAGTGGCTGCACACGCATGGTTCAGGGCGGCTACAACGTCGTCCTCAACCCGGAGGACAGTTTCGACAAGCATTACGACGACACGCTGCGCGGCGGCTCGCTGCTCAACGACCAGGAACTCGCCTGGACGCTGGTGAACGACGCGCCCGAGCGCATCTACGAGCTGGAAAACCGCTACGGCTGCTATTTCGACCGCAATGACGACGGCTCCATCCATCAGCGCGCGCTGGCGGGGCAATCCTTCAATCGCACCATCCATCGCGGCGACCTGACGGGCATCGAACTGATGAGCCGGCTGTCCGAGCAGGTCGTCGTCCGCGACATCACCGTGCTCAACGAGGTGCGCGGGCTGGACCTGCTGCTCGACCGTTCGGGCGAATACGTCGCCGGCGCCCTTCTGCTCGATGCCTATGAAGGCGACTTCATCGCGGTGAACGCAAAGGCCACACTGATCGCCACCGGCGGCGCGGCCCCGCTCTACCGCGTGACGGCCGCTTCTCTGGAAAAGAGCGGCGACGGCATGGCGATGGCCTGGCGCGCGGGCGCGCGCTTCGTCGACATGGAGATGATGCAGTTCCACCCCACCGGCCTGATCGCGAGCGGATCGGTGATGAACGGCACGGTGCTGGAAGAGGGGCTGCGCGGCGCGGGCGGCCATCTGCTGAACGCCGAGGGCGAGCGCTACATGCAGCGCTACGATCCGGCGAAGATGGAGCGTTCGACGCGCGACCGGGTCTCCCGATCCGGCTTCATGGAAATCCGTGCCGGCCGCGGCAGCCCGGAAGAAGGCGTCTATCTGGACGTTCGCCACCTCGGCAAGGACTTCCTGCTGCATTCCTCGCCCGGCATGTACAAGCGCTGCCTGTCGCTGGGCTACGACATGGCGGAGAATCCCGTTCAGGTCACGCCGACGGCGCATTTCCAGATGGGCGGCGTGCAGATCGACACCCGCTGCGAAAGCAGCCTCAAGGGTCTGTACGCCGCGGGCGAGGACTCCGGCGGCGTTCACGGCGCCAACCGGCTGGGCGGCAACGGGGTGGCGGAGTCGATGGTGTTCGGCGCGCGCGCCGGCGAAAGCCTGGCCGAACACGCGCAGAACCACGAGCGCCGCGAAATCGACCCGGACCACCTCGGCGAGGTCACGGCAAGATATGACGAGGCGCGCGGCGGCTCCGGCGACGTTTTCGCCCTGCGCCGCCGGCTCGGCCAGACGGCCTGGGAGAATCTCGGGGTGATCCGGAGCGCGGAGTCGCTGAGCAAGGCCGCCTTCGATCTCGAGGAAATCGGCGCCGCGCTCGACGCGCTGCCCGTTCCCGGGAATCGCGCCGGCGATGTCGCGTTCCTGGAGCGGCTGGACACCGCGAACCTCGTGAGCGTGGCCACGATGATGCATGCCGCCGCCGCGCTGCGGCGCGAATCCCGCGGCAGCCACTACCGCAGCGATTACGCGGAAACCGATCCGGACGGGCTTTACAACATCGTCCTGCGGCGCGGGCCCGACGGCGCGCCGGTCTGGGAGAAGTCGCCGGTGGCGTTCACGCGCCGCAAGCCCGAGGATCTTTTGGGCGACACGGCGATTCCGACGGCCGCGCCGCGGATGGAAGCACGGACGGAGGCCTGATCATGTGGCGCATTTACTCCGTCGACAGCGTGCTGTTCCTGCTCCACCGGCTCACCGGCATCGGGCTGTTCGTCTATCTGCTCGCGCATATCTACACGATCTCCACGGCCATGCTGTTCGGACCGGCGGCGTTCGATGCCGCGATGCGCTTCTTCGCGCAGCCGGAGATGTTCCTCGTCGACGTTCTCCTGTTCGGCAGCCTCGTGTTTCACGCCGTCAACGGCATCCGGCTCATCGCGCATGAGCGGGGCTGGTGGCTGGAACGGGCCGACATGCTTTCGCGCGCGACGGTGCTGGGCTGGCTCGGCCTGTGGGGCGGCATGATCGCGGCGGCGGTCGCGGTGTGAACCTGCGAAGGATTGGCGGAACAGAATGAAGACATACACCACCGTCTGGCGCTGGCAGAGGCGTTGCGCGCTGCTCGCGATCCCGCTCCTCGGCTTTCACGTGCTCTACCAGTATTTCGTCATCGGCGTCGAAGGCATCAATTACGAGACGGTGAGCGGCAATCTCGGCGTCACGGGCCTGCTCGTCATCGACCTCATGCTGCTGACAACGGTCAGCTTCCACGGGTTCGCGGGCCTGTACAACATTTCGCGCGACTACACCGCTTCGTCCCGCGCAGCGTCGCGGATCGCCGTTCTGCTCGGCGCCGCATTCGTGCTGACGATCGTCTACGCGGTCGCCGCGCTGATCGCATTCATCTAGGAGGATCGCCCATGTCCGCGAGCCAGGCTGTGGACGCCGGAGAGCAGGAATACAAGGTCACGGTCAAACGGCGCGGCGCGAACGGCGACGGCGCGTCCGTGTACAGGGTGTCGACCGCCAATCCGCATGCACGGGTTCTCGATCTGCTTCTGCGCATTCGCCAGGAGCAGGATCCGGGCCTTGCCTTCAGGTTTTCCTGCCGGGTCGGCATGTGCGGCTCCTGCGCCGTGGTCATCAATGGTCGCGAGGGGCTGGCCTGCCAGACGGCGCTGTCAAGCCTCGACACCACTGACATCGAGGTGGCGCCGCTGCGCGCCCTGCCGGTGAAGCGCGATCTCGTGCCGGAGATGCAGCCCTTCTTCGACGCCATGAAGCGCGGGCACACCGCCCTGATCCCGAAGGAGCCGGAGCGGCGCGACATTCGGACCATGCCGCCCGCCGAGCCGACGCGCGCGGTCATCGAGCAGCATAACGGCTGCATCACCTGCGGCGCGTGCTTCTCGGCCTGCGAGTGGACACGGACCCACGAAGGCTATCTCGGCCCCTCCGCGCTCGCCCGGCTGTTCATGCTCGCCCTGGATGAGCGTGACGCGAAGGGCGAGGAGCGGCTCGAGCGTGTCGGCGAAGCCGACGGCGTTCTGCGCTGCCACGCCATGGGCAACTGTTCCGTGGTCTGCCCGGTCGGCATTCCGCTGAAGACCGGCATGATGCGGCTCAAGGCCCTGCTGGCGCGGCGCGGCTGAAAGGGAGGCGGCCTTGACCGGAGTTTCGGTGACAGCGTCGACCGATCTGCATGTCGGGCGCATCGGGCGCTACATGGCCCAGACCAATGGCGAGCGCATTGCGCTGGACGATGGCGCGATGCGTCTGACCTACGCCGAACTCGACCGCCAGGTCGATTCCGTCGCGGCCGCCTTGCGCAAGCTGGGCGTCGGGCATGGCGACGTGGTTTGCGCCTATCTGCCGAACTGCATCGAATACGTCCTGACCGTCCTCGCGGTCGCCCGCGCGGGCGGCATTTTCTCGCCGCTCAACCCGCGCTTCCGTTCCGGCGAACTCACGCCCATCCTTGAACAGGCCCGGCCGAAAGTCGTCATCGTGGACGCCGAGCGTCTGCCGGCACTCCGGACGACCCTGTACGATCTCGGCCAGGACAGCCGGGTCGTCGTGTGCGGCGGAACCGCGGAGCCGGAGCAAGTGTGCTGGGCGGACCTGCTCGACGAGCCGCCGGTGACGTTTCCGCCGGGAGACGAGACCGATCATTTCAGCCTGCTGTTCACCTCCGGCACGACGGGCATCCCGAAAGGCGCGCTTGCGACCCACCGCGCGCGGATGCTGTGGGTGCTGCACGGCTGCATCCTGTACGGCCTGTCGGAGAATGACGTCTATGTCGGCACGATGCCGCTGGTCCATTCGGCCGGCCTCAGCTTCACGCTGATGCATCTGTATGTCGGCGGGCGCATCCACATCATGCCCGGTTTCTCGGCAGAGGCGTATCTGGATCTGGTGGAAGGGCGGCGTGTCACGTCGAGCCTGGTCGTCCCGACCATGCTGACGATGATCCTGGACCGGCTGCGCCAGGAGAGCCGCCCGCGCGACCTGTCCTCGCTCGAGCGGCTTGTCACCTGCGGCTCGCCGCTACAGGAGGCCACAAAGAGCGAGGTTCTCGAGTGCATCACGCCGCAGCTTTACGATTACTACGGCTCCACCGAATCCAACAGCATGACCGTGCTGAAGCCCGACGACCAGCGGCGCAAGCCGAAATCCGTCGGCCAGCCCTTCGTCAATGTCGAGATCCGGATCGCCGATGAAGCGGGCAACACGCTGCCTCCGCTCGCGCAGGGCGAGGTGTGCTGCCGCAACCCGTCGCTCATGAGCGGCTACCTGAACAACCCCGAGGCCACCGCGGGCGCCTTTTTCGACGGCTGGTTCCGCACCGGCGACATCGGCTATCTCGACGAGGAAGGCTATCTCTATCTCGTCGGCCGCCGGGGCGACATCATCATCAGCGGCGGCATGAACATCTATCCGGCCGAAGTCGAGAACGCCCTGACAAGCCATCCCGAAGTCCTGGATTGTGCCGTTACCGCCGCGCCGCACCCGAAATGGGGCCAATGCGTCGCGGCGTTCGTCGTGCCGCGCGATGGCTGCGAGATCGACCTCGAGACCCTTCAGGCGCATTGCACACGCCTGCTGGCCGACTTCAAGAAGCCGCGCATTCTCAAGCTTGTCGATTCGATCCCGAAAAACGCCGGCGGCAAGACCGTGAAGTCGCAGCTCCCGCAACTGACCTGACTCCAAGCGAGGTTCCCCATGGATACCAGAGCCGACCGTCCCGCCGAGACGCAGTACCGCTACGACATGTTCATCGGCGGCGCATTCACGCCCTCCGCGAGCGGGGCTTACTTCGAAGTGCGCAACCCGGCGACGGAGGAGGTCATCGCCGAAGTGGCCGAAGGCGTGCCGGAGGATGTCGAGCGCGCGGTGAAGGCCGCGGAAAAGGGCTACGAGACCTGGAGCCAGTTCACGGCGTATCAGCGCTCGCGCCTGCTGATCGACCTGGCGCGCGCGCTGGAAGCCCGCTTCGACGAATTCGCCGAGCTTGAATGCCGCAACCAGGGCAAGCCGATCCGCCATGTGCGCGGCTTCGACATCCCGAACGCCATCGAGACCTTCCACTATTACGGCGGCATCGCCACGCGCAGCGAAGGCGCGACGGTCGATAACACCCCGGCGATGCACAACTATGTCCGCCGCGAGCCTTACGGCGTGGTCGGCCAGATCGTGCCGTGGAACTACCCGGTGATGATGGCAAGCTGGAAGATCGCGCCGGCGCTGGCGGCGGGCAACACGGTGGTCATCAAGCCCTCGCCGAACACGCCGCTGACCCTCCTGAGGCTGATGGAGGTCGCGCGCGAGGTCGGCATTCCCGACGGCGTCATCAATGTCGTGACCGGCATGGGGCCGATCGTCGGCCGCGCGCTCACGGGCCATCCGGGCATCCGGAAGATCGCCTTCACCGGCAGCACCGCGACGGGCCGCGATGTCGTCCTGAACGCCAGCAAGCGCCACACCCCGGTGATCCTTGAACTGGGCGGCAAGTCGGCGAACATCTTCTTCGACGATATCGCGCTCGACGGCGCGCTGAAGCGCGGCGTGCTCGGCATCTTCCACAATGCCGGGCAGATGTGCATCGCCGGCTCGCGCATCCTCGTGCACGAAAACATCCATGACGAGTTCGTGGAGCGCATGGCGAGCTATGTCCGCACCATGCGCATCGGCGACCCGGCGGAGACGCGCACGCAGCTCGGGCCGCTGGTGTCGAAGGATCAGCGCGACCGGGTGCTGGGCTATATCGAGCGCGCCAAGGCCGACGGCGCGAAGCTCGTGACAGGGGGCAAGGCGCCGGAAGAGCCGGGCAAGGGCTATTATATCGAGCCGACCATCTTCACCGATGTCGATCCCAACTCGGAGCTGGCGCAGGAGGAGGTGTTCGGCCCCGTCGCGGCGATCTTCAAGTTCTCCAGCGATGAGGAGGCACTGGCGCTCGCCAACAGCACGGAATATGGCCTCGCCGCGGGCGTCCACACCAACGATCTCGCCCGCGCGCATGACTTCGCGGCCAAGCTGGAAGCCGGCACCGTCTGGATCAACACGTTTGCCTATCTGACGCCGTCTTCGCCCTACGGCGGATACAAGCAGAGCGGCTACGGCCGCGAGCTGGGGCCGTCCGGGCTGGAGAACTACACCCAGCTCAAGACGGTGTTCATCAGCGCGAACAAGGGGTGAGCGGAATGGAATTCAACCGCATTTCCGTGGAGATTACCGAGCGCATCGCCACGCTGGTGATCGACCACCCGGACCGGCTCAACGCCATGAGCCTGGAAATCCGCCAGGAGATGATCGCGGCGCTGCGTCAGCTCGAAGAGTCGGGCGAGGCGGACGCGATCGTCATAACCGGCGCGGGCGAAAAAGCGTTTTCGGCCGGCGCGGACATCAACGAGGTGAAGACGCGCAGCGTCACCGGCGAGTTGTCGACCGCCGCGCAATTGCGGCGCGAACTGCCGTTCCTGCTGGAGCGGCTGCGCCTGCCGACGCTGGCCTGCATCAACGGCTACTGTCTCGGCGCGGGGCTGGAGATGGCGCTGGCGTGCACGCTGCGGATCGCCTCGGAGAACGCCAAGATCGGCTTGCCGGAGATCAATCTCGGCGTCCTGCCGGGCAGCGGCGGCACCCAGCGCCTGACCCGCATGATCGGTGTGGGGCGCGCGATGGAGATGGTCACGCTCGGCGAGCCGGTCAGTGCGCAGCGCGCCTATGACATGGGGCTGGTCAACGCCGTTCATCCGCCGGAACAACTCATGGAGGCCGCATTCGAGATCGCGCGGAAATGGCAGAGCAAGGGGCCGGTCTCGCTGGCGTGTGCGCGCGACGCGGTGCTGCGCAGCGCCGATGTCGATATCACCACCGGGCTGGACTACGAGAACAAGCTGTTCGCGCTGTGCCTGGCGAGCGGCGAGCGCGACGAGGGCGTCAGCGCGTTCCTCGAAAAGCGCAAGGCGAATTTCCGCAACACGTAAGTCAGCCAGCGCGTGTTGCCATCGGATCGCGTCTCGTCATCGCGAGCGACGCCGCTGGCTTCGCTCCGCTGTCATCCCGTGCGCGATGCGGCGCATCGTGCCGCGGCGCAGACACGGGATCGTTTTCGGCTGGCGGTATCCCGATCCCGGGTTGGCAGCGCACCGCTGACGCGCTGCGCAGCACCCGGGACGACGGCGAGGCGAGGCCGGGCATGGCGTGGTTCCGATTATTCGGAAATCGCCCTACAGCATCGGGCGATAAATCCGGATCGTCCGATGCTGTAGAGTCTTTGGTTGTCGCGCCGGGTTTGCGAAAAACCGGTTTCCACTTTTTCGCCCGGCGCTCTAATCGCGTCTTGCCTCATTGGCCAGACGCTCGGCGGCGCGGTCGAGTTCACTTCGCTTGGCGCTCATGCGCGAAGTCAGGCCGTCGAGCCGTTCCTGCAATATCTCCGCGTCCCCGAGAACGGATGCGGGGGCCGGCCCGCCATTGGTGCGGCTGTCAACGATGCTGTCCACATTCAGAACAGTGCGCAACTCGTCCCGGTCCATTTCGATGTGCAGTCCGGTGATGTCCGCCACATGCGCCCGGACCGTCTCCGGCAACACGTCGTCCGGGGTCAGCCCGTCGCTCATCGCCTGGCGCACCACCTTGCCGCCCACCTCGTGCGCCTGGCGGAACGGCACGCCGTGCTGCTGGACGAGATGATAGACGAGTTGCGGGATACCGGACCAGCCGCGCACGGCATCCTCGCGCATCCGCTCGGTATCGAATTGCAGCGTTGGCAGCGCGGCCGCCAGCAGCGTCAGCACCGGCTGCATGGTCGCCAGCATGTCGAGAACGCGGTTCGGCAGGTGAATGACGCCGTTTCCCACGATCTGCAACGAGCCGGCATGAAGCGACATCGCCTCTTGCCATGCCCCGGCCGCCTGCGCCGCCAGCGGGCGTATCTGGCGCAAGGCATACGGGTTCTGCTTCTGCGGCATGGCATAGCTCGTCCCGGTGAATTCCGGCGCGAAGCGGAGAAATCCGAACTCGGGAGAGGCCCAGACGAACAGCGTTTCCGACAGCCGCGCCAGATTCGCGCTGAAGGAGGCGAGCGCGGCCAGTATCTCGATCTCGATGTCGCCGGAACTGTAGGCATGAAGCGAATTGGGCAACACGCCGGAAAAGCCGAGACGTCCGGCAATGCGTTCACGGTCTATCGCGAAGGGCGGCGGAACGACCTGTCCCGCCCCGGCCCGGGCGAGATCGGCGCGCCCGAAGGCACGCTCCAGCCT
>JBKGZY010000298.1:0-2688 GCA_046543175.1 Dichotomicrobium sp. | reverse complement strand
GGCCGGCACCTCCGGCGCGCGAAAGGCCCGCGCGGGCGCGGAACGGCGGCCGGGCGGGGCCGTCGGCGGCGGTCACGGGGAAGACGCGGGGACCGCGAGGGCGAACGCGGCGCCGCGCCGGCGTTCCGGGGCAAGAACGTTGCTGTGGGCGGTCGTGCTCTCGGTCCTTGCCGCCATCCTCGGATACGGCGCGGGCAAATGGATGCGGGTCAACAGCAACGCCGCCGTGCACAAGATCAGCGAGCGCGTGCCCGCCGCGGCCAACCGCTGGGCCGACGACGTGGCGCAACTGCATTCGCATTTCACGGCCGCTGCTGTCGCGGCCGATCCGGAAAGCCAGACCAACCGCGATCTGGTGGAACTCCAGCTTCAGCGCATCATCAACCAGCCGGTTCAGGTGCCGAGCTTTTCCGAGCACGAGCTGAGCTTCCGCCGCGGGCAGGTGCTCGCATATCGCGGCAGCCGCATGATGCAGCTGAGCTATGTCGGCGAGGACGAGGAGCTTGTCGCGCTCTACATCATGTCCGGCGGTCCCGCCTCCAGCCCCTCGGCCGGCGAGATGCGGGACGTGACCACCGTGACCTGGGGCAAGGGCGGGGTCCGCTATGTCCTGGCCGGAGACCAGCCGGAGAACAGCCTGCGCGCTCTCGCCGCCGTCGCCACGGCGCAGTTGAACGGCCAGTAGCCTCACCCGCTGTCCGGAACGCCTTATCCGCATTCACTCGCATCGACGGGCCGTCCCCAGGCGATTCGGCCTGCGCATTTCTTGTCGCCTGAGGCTTTCGGCCTGTGCTAATCATTAACGCTTTCGGGACTCGCGTTTCTTAAAAGGTTATTGGGTTATGGCGCCCATTTCCAGTGAAGTGACCTCGCTCGGCCAGTTTCTTCAATGCGAGCAGGCGTTCGTCGTTCCGCGTTTTCAGAGAAACTACGCCTGGGACGAAGATCACGTCGAGATTTTCTGGCGTGATATTTTCACCATTTTTGCCGAAAACGGTAGTGAATATTTCCTCGGTGCCATCGTCGTCCGGCATGGCGACCCGGAGGGGCCGATCGTTATTGACGGGCAGCAGCGGCTCATCACGGTCTCTGTCCTGCTTGCCGCCCTGCGCAGCGTTCTGGATGAGCAGGCCGCGGACGCGGCCTTGCAGGACGAGATACGCCGGTTCCTGATCGCCGACCACGCGGCGCAGGGCGGCGAAGAACCGCGCATTCTTCTCAACCGCGCCGATCGCAGCTTTTACGACCGCCATATCGTCGGCGAATGCCCGCTGGACGACATGATGCGCATGCGCCGCGACGACAGCCTGCCGCTGTCGAACCGCCTGCTGGCCGACTGCTTCTGCTTCATGCACCGCCAGCTCCAGCATTTTGTCGCCGATGGCTGGACCGCCACGGACCTGGCGAAAGCGGTGCTTCACGCGCTCGACTCGCAAATCTTTATCATTCGGCTGGATGTGCGCAGCGACTACGACGCCTTCGTGCTGTTCGAGACGCTGAACGATCGCGGGCTGTCGCTGTCGGAGTCCGACCTGCTGAAGAACCACCTGCTGGCGGCGGCCGGTCCGCGCCTCGGAGACACCCAGGCCGACTGGGAGATCATCGAGGGCAATCTCGGCGGCGAGCGGCTGCTGAAATTCGTGCGCCATCACTGGCTGTCGAGCCGGGGCATGACCAGCCGCGCGGGGCTTTACCCGGACATCAAGCGGGCGGTGAGTACGCCGGAGGCCGTCGCTGCCTACACCGAGGAACTGTGCGCCGCCTCGGAATACTACGACGCGCTGCGCGACCCGAACAGCCGCGTCTGGGCCTCGTTCGGTCCCGAGCGACAGGCGCGGCTGCGCGAGCGCATCGAGTGTCTCGGCCTGCTGCGCTCGGACCAGATTTTCGTGGTGCTGCTGGCGGCCCTGGAAAGGGAAAGCGAGGCGTTTCCGGAGCTGCTCGACATGCTTATCAGCTTCACGTTCCGCTACACCACGATCTGCAATCTCAGCCCGTCGGCGCTGCTGCCGGTGTTCATCGCCGCGGCGAGACATATCCGCGACACGGGGCGGGTCGATCACCGCGAGATTTTCAGCCGCTTTCTCGCCCCGCTCTATCCCGACGACAGCGCCTTCCATTCCGCGTTCTCGCGCAAGACGATCCGGTATAACGGGCTGGCGCGGTATATCCTGAACCGGCTCGATGCGCACAATACCGAGGAAGGCCGCGACGCCCCGGGCGACGAGCCGCGGGCGATAACGGACCTGGAGCATATCCTGCCCAAGCGCTTCCAGCGCAACTGGACGGTGGAGCGCAAGGATTTCCCCGGCGGGCCGGAAAAATACGTGCACCGGCTGGGCAACATGACGCTGCTGAGCACCAACCTGAACCGCGAACTCGGCAACCAGCCCTTCGAGGTGAAACGCGAGAGCTTCGCGCAGGACGCGCTCGAGATCACGCGAACCATAGCCGACGAGCCGCGCTGGACCGCCGAGGCGATCGCGCGCCGCCAGAACTGGATGGCGGGCATGGCGATCAAGATCTGGCGCTGCCCGTGAGCGGCAGGATCACGAAGCGAGTAGCGAGTAGCCCGGATGGAGTGAAACGAAATCCGGGGTACTTTATCATTTGCCCCCGGGTTTGGTCGCTGCGCTACGCGTGACGCCGGCGAATATCGCGTAGCCCGGATGGAGTGGAACGGAATCC
>JBKGZY010000297.1:0-2702 GCA_046543175.1 Dichotomicrobium sp. | reverse complement strand
TCGTCTATCCGGGCGAACTGGTGAAGCTCAATATCGAGCTGCTCGACCGCGACAACGACGACAGAGCCTGAGCGGCGCCGGAGTGTTTCGGGACGCATCGGATTGCGCTTGAAAGGCGCGCGGGCCGCCGGTAGCATCGGATGTCATATTGTTCTAACAATAGGTAAAGTTTGCGCGCCCGTCAGGAGAAGACCGAGCGGCCGAGGCGGGGCGCACAACCGCGGGAGAGGGGCGTTTGACGGGATCGGGCGTCGGCGCGCGCGTTCTGCGCAAGGAGGACGACCGCTACATGCGCGGGCGCGGCGAGTATGTCGGCGATATTCGTCTCGCGGGCATGCAGGACGTGGCGTTCGTGCGCAGCCCCATCGCCCACGGCCATATCCGGGCGATCCACGTTCCCGACGAACACCGCGACCGGGTTTTTACCTTCGCCGATATGAGCGGCGTCAGCCCGATCTATGCGCGCTCCGCGCTCAAGGGCTTCAAGGTCTCCGGGCAGCCCGTTCTCGCCAGCGACAAGGTGCGCCATGTCGGCGAGCTGATCGCCATGTGCGTCGCGCCCACGCGCGCCGAGGCCGAGGACATCGCGGAAGCGGTCACGGTCGATTTCGACGAACTGCCCGCCGTCCACGACATGCTCCAGGCGCGCCGGCCGGATGCGCCGCTGCTGCACGAGGAATGGGGCGACAACCTGTTTCTCGAAACCTTTATCGACGGTGACATCGACGCGGTCCGCGAGCGCGCGGCCGCTGTCGTCACGCGCGAGTTCCGCACGGCGCGGCAGTGCATGTCGCCCATCGAGGGGCGCGGCGCTGTCGCCGAATGGCAGCCCCGGCTTGAGCAGCTCGTCGTTTATTCCTCCACGCAGATGTCGCATATCGTGCGCTCGGGGCTGTCGGAATGCCTCGGGATCGAGGAAGGGAAGATCCGGGTCGTCGCGCCGGATGTCGGCGGCGGGTTCGGCTACAAGGGTATCCTGCTGCCCGAAGAAGTGTGCCTCGCCTGGGGCGCGCGCCGGCTCGGCGTCCCGCTGCGCTGGCTGGAGGACCGGCGCGAGAACCTGACGGCCTCGGCCAACTGCCGCGAGCACCATTACAGGGTGACGGCCTACGGCGATGCGGACGGCAAGCTGCTGGCCATCGACGCCGAGGCGACGGTCGATTCCGGCGCCTACTCGGCTTATCCGTTTTCGGCCTGCCTCGAAGCGGCGCAGGTCGGCAGCATCCTGCCGGGCGTGTACGATTTCGCGGCCTATCGCTGCCGGACTTATTCGGCCGCGACCAACAAGCCGCCGATCCTGCCCTATCGCGGCGTGGCGCGCACGGGCGTGTGCTTCGCGATGGAACTGATCCTCGACGCGCTCGCGCGCGAGCTTGCGCTGGAGCCGACGGATGTGCGCCTCGCCAACATGGTGCGGCCCGAATGGATGCCGTTCGACAACATCACCGGCAAGCACTTCGACAGCGGCGATTATCCCGAATCGCTGAACCGCGCGGTTCGCGAGATCGACCTCGACGCGGTGCGCGCGCGCCAGCGTGAAGGTGAGCCGGACGGACGGCGCATCGGCGTCGGCTTCGCCATGTATTGCGAGCAGGCCGCGCACGGCACCAGCGTCTATGCCGGCTGGGGCATCCCGATGGTGCCGGGCCACGAGCAGTGCAATGCGCGCATGACGCCGGATGGCGGGCTGGAACTGCGCATCGGCGCGCATTCCCACGGGCAGGGCATGGAAACCACGATGGCGCAGGTCGCCAACGAGGTGCTCGGCGTGCCCATCGAGCAGGTGAAGCTGGTTCACGGCGATACCGGGCTGACACCCTATTCGACCGGCACATGGGGGTCGCGCTCGATGGTGATGTCCGGCGGCGCGGTGGCGCGGGCCTGCGAAGAGCTTGGCGAGCGGATCAAGCGCATCGGCGCGACGCTGCTGCAATGCGGCGTGGAGGATGTGCGGCTGGAAGACGGCGCGGTCGCCGGGCCGTCGGGCAGCATCCCTGTCGCCGAGATCGCGCGCACCTGGTACCGCAAGCCGCAGGAATTGCCGCCGGATGTCGATCCGGCGGGGCTGGAGGTGACGGCGGGGTACAAGCCCCAGCGGGACTCGGGCACATTCAGCTACGCCGCGCACGCGGTCACGGTCGCGGTGGATACCGACACCGGCGAGGTCGAGCTTCTCGATTACGTGATCGTCGAGGATGGCGGCGTGCTGGTGAACCCCATGATCGTGGACGGCCAGATCATCGGCGGCGTCGCGCAGGGCGTCGGGACGGCGCTCTACGAGGAAATGCCCTTCGACGCGCAGGGCCAGCCGCTGGCCTCCACGCTATCCGACTATCTGCTGCCCGGCCCGACCGAGGTGCCGCCGCTGCGCATCTTCCACATGGAAACGCCGTCGCCCTACACCCGGTTCGGCGTCAAGGGCATCGGCGAAGGCGGGGCCATCGCGCCGCCCGCCGCGATCACCAACGCCATCAACGACGCGCTGCGCCCGCTCGGGGCGGAACTGGCCGTCTCGCCGGTCACGCCGCGCCGAATCGTCGAGGCCATCGCCGCGGCGAAAGCGGGCGGCCGCGCGGAGGCCGTGGCATGAAGGCGGCGGCGTTCGACTACGAATGCCCGTCGCGGCTCGACGAGGCCGTGCGCCTTTTGGCCGAGGCGCCGGGCGCGAAGCTGCTGGCCGGCGGCCAGACGCTCGGGCCGAT
>JBKGZY010000296.1:0-2702 GCA_046543175.1 Dichotomicrobium sp. | reverse complement strand
ATGTCGGCGGGCCGAAGCGATCCAGTCACGGTGTGCTTGGGGCTGGATTGCTTCACTGCATTCGCAATGACGAAGGTCGATCCGGTTCAATCGGAACGGATCATGCGCTGGACGTTTGGTCATGCCCGATGCGCCCCGCGACAGCCCGATGGAGCGCGCCTTCGCCGAGGCCGAGGCGGCCCAGGCGCGCGGCGAGGTTCCCGTGGGCGCCGCCATCGCGTGTCATGACCGCGGTATTATTGCCAGTGCCGGAAACCGCACCCTCGAATGGCGCGATCCTACCGCGCACGCCGAAATGATCGCCATCCGCGAGGCGTGCCGGTCTCTGGGCAGCGAGCGGCTTCCCGACTGCGATATCTACGTGACGCTGGAGCCGTGCACGATGTGCGCGGCGGCGATCTCGTTCGCGCGGCTGCGCAGGCTCTATTTCGCCGCCCCCGATCCGAAGGCGGGCGCGGTCGAGAACGGCGTGTGCTTTTTCACCCAGCCGACCTGCCACCACGCGCCGGACGTCTATGGCGGCATCGACGAGACGCGGGCGCGTGACCTGCTACAGCGGTTCTTCAGGCAGTTGCGCGATTAAGCCGGTGTTCGAGCGCACGCTTGACCTCGTCACGCACCGGCCGGCACTCTTCCAGAATCTCGCCGATCTTGAAGAAGTCGAGCACCCGGTACTGGCGCACTTTGGGCCGGATCAGCGCCTCCGGCGCGCCCGCACGCAGCTTCTCCGACAGGATCGAGTTCAGCGTGATCTGCGTGCTGCCCAGCATCGCCTCCAGCGCAGAGGGTATTTCCGTCCCGCCTTCCTCCGGCCCGGTGCTGACATCGACCGCCACCGTGAAATCGCAGCGGTCGCGCAGCGCATCGAAGGGGAGCGGATTGACGAACCCACCGTCGATCAGGATGCGCCCTTCGATCTCCACCGGCTTAAGCAAAGCCGGCAGCGCGGAGCTTGCCGCGATCGCCGGCATAACCGGCCCGCTGTCGATGACGAACTCGGTCTGACGATAGAAATCGGTGGCCATCACCCGCAAGGGGATGGCGAGATCGGCGAAGTCGCAATCCACCGCCTGCGGCATCAATGTCCGCAACAGTACAACCGGATCGAACATCGCCGGGCGGCGCGGGGTCCATAGCGCGAACAGCTTGCCGTTCTTGTCCCCCAAAATGCGGCGGATGACGCGCGTGCGGTTGGAGAACAGCGAGACGCAGTATTCGCGGATCTCCGCGCCGCTCATACCGGCGCAATAGGCGCTGCCAAGAATGGCGCCGATACTGGTGCCGGCCACGATGTCGGGGCGTACGCCCAATTCATCGAAGGCTTCGAGCACGACAATATGCGCCAGCCCGCGCGCACCGCCGCCACCGAGCGCCAGACCGATCCCCGACGCTGCCTGAAGCGGTGTTTCCGGCGTTGCCGTAACGCCGGCCGCGGACGCGGGAGCCGCCACGCCCGAAACATCCTGGCTATCACTTCTTGCCATCTGCAATTCCCTCTCCGGACGCCGGTTTTTCCGCTTCGCGCCGCGCGACGTCGCGCCAGCCGATATCATGCCGATAAAAGCCTTCCGGCCAATCGATCCGGGCGACCGCCTCATAGGCCCTTGCCTGGGCTTCGCGGACATCCCTGCCGAGCGCCGTGACGCTCAGGACGCGCCCGCCGGCGGCAACCAGCCGGCCATTTTCGCGTTTCGTGCCGGCATGGAAAACCTGAACATCCTCCATCCTTGAGGCGTCTTCGAGGTCGCGTATCTCGCTGCCTTTCTCGTAGCGGCCGGGATAGCCGCGCGTGGCCATGACCACGGTCAGGGCCGTCTCCGCGCGCCAGGACAGCTTCGCGTCACGCAAGGTTCCATCGCTTGCCGCCAGCAGAATGGGCAGCAGATCGGAGTTCAGTCGCATCATCAGCACCTGTGCCTCCGGGTCGCCGAAGCGCACATTGTATTCGATCAGCTTGGGACCATCCGCCGTAATCATCAGCCCGGCATAAAGCAGCCCGCGATAGGGAGTGCCGCGCGCCGCCATCGCCTTGACGGTCGGTCTGACGATCTCGTCCATGACGCGGGCGCACATGGCCGGGGTCATGATCTTCGCCGGCGAATAGGCGCCCATGCCGCCCGTGTTGGGGCCGGTGTCGGCGTCGAAGGCGCGTTTGTGGTCCTGCGCCGGGACGAGCGGCAGCACCGTCTCGCCGTCGCAGATCGCGAAGAAGCTGGCCTCCTCGCCCTCCAGGCATTCCTCGATGACGACCTGCGCGCCCGCCGCGCCGTATTCGCCGGAGAAGCAGGCGTCGATGGCCGCTTCGGCTTCGGTGCGGGTCTGCGCCACCGTCACCCCCTTGCCGGCCGCGAGCCCGTCGGCCTTGATGACGACGGGCAGCGCGTGATCCGCAACATGGGCGTGGGCCGCGGCAGCGTCGTCGAAGGGGGCATAGCCGGCGGTCGGGATGCCGGCCTCGGCGCACAGGTCTTTCGTGAAGCGCTTCGAGCCTTCCAGCCGCGCCGCCGCGGCCCTGGGGCCGAACGCCCGGATTCCCGCGTCTTCGAGCGCATCGACCAGCCCCGCGACCAGCGGCGCTTCCGGGCCGACCACCACGAGGCCGATCGCCTGCTCACGGCACAACGCGACGACATCCAACGCCCTGTCCACATCGACGGCCGTACATTCGCCGATCTCCGCCAGCCCGGCATTGCCTGGCGCGC
>JBKGZY010000295.1:0-2709 GCA_046543175.1 Dichotomicrobium sp. | reverse complement strand
TGGTTGTCGCGCCGGGTTTGCGAAAAGCCGGTTTCCACTTTCTCGCCCGGCGCTCCAAGGCAGAGTCGACGCGGGCCACGCCCGGAAGCGTATGAGGGGCGCTTCTGCTGGATTTAGGCTTTTGCCCGGCGAGAGAAACCGGCGTTCCGGCGATTTTTTAAGCCGCCGGAACGTTATTGACGCATGGCAGGCCGGCCGAGCTCAGGCAAACCGTACCGCATGGATCGGCGGCAACGTGTGGCTGACGCAGGCCCAGCTATCCCCCTGATCCTCGCTGACCCACAGGCCGCCCGTGGTGGAGCCGAAGGCGAGCTGGTCGCCGGCGTCATCGATGCTCAGCGCGTGGCGGAAGACGAGATCATAGGCGTGCGACTGCGGCAGGCCGGATGTCAGCACCTCGAAGCTCTCGCCGCCGTCGCGCGTCCGGCTGACGACGAGCTTGCCGTCGCAGGGAATGCGCTTCTCGTCCTTGATCGCGGGGACGAACCAGGCCGTGTCGCCGTCCTCCGGGTGCGTCACGACCGCGAAGCCGAAATTCGACGGCGCGGCATGCGCGATTTCCGTGAAAGTGCGGCCCTCGTCGGACGAGACGAAGATCCCGTTGTGATGCTGCACCCACATCCGCTCGGGCGCTCCGCGGCACTGCGCCAGGCAGTGCACGTCCTGTACCGCCGGGTCGTGCGCCTGCTCCGGCGGCATGTATTCCGCGCGCATCCCTTCGCCGCGCAGTGTCCAGCTTTCGCCGCCGTCCCCGGTGAACCAGACGCCGCCGACCGAGACGCCTATCGACACCTTCTTCGCATCGCGCGGATCGACGCAGACCGAATGGATGCCCGGCAGGTCCGCGCCGCCGCCCATCCAGTTCCGGCGTTCGGGACGATCCCACAGCGAGCGGATCAGTTCCCAGCTTTCGCCGCCATCGCCGGAGCGGAACAGCCCGCCGGGCAGCGTGCCGCACCAGAGCGTGCCCGGCGCGTCCGGCCCGGCCGGTTCGAGCGCCCAGATGCGCGATGTGCTCCATTCCAGCTCGCGCCCCCACATATCCTTCTCTTCGTGGCCTTCCGGCTTGGGCGGGTAGGTGGGCGTGGCGACCTCTTCCCAGCCCTCGCCGTTCGAGCGGTGCAGCTTCACGCCGAAATGGCCATGATCCAGCGCGGCGTAGAGCCGGCCGTCGCGCCGATCCGGAAGCGTCAGCGTGACATTGTCCCCGAGGAAGTCGGCATCGGCGATGTCCCAGCTTCCGCCGTTGCGTGTCACCGTGAACAGGCCCTTGCGGGTCGAAACCAATAGCGTGTCATTCATTCTCAGCCTCCTGACAATGCCTGAAAGACGTAAACCGTGCTGGTCTCCCCGACACTGTCGGACAGCCCGGTCCGATCGCGGACCAT
The DNA here is from genome assembly GCA_046543175.1 of Dichotomicrobium sp. Taxonomy (GTDB): domain Bacteria; phylum Pseudomonadota; class Alphaproteobacteria; order Rhizobiales; family Rhodomicrobiaceae; genus Dichotomicrobium. The sequence goes on along the minus strand of JBKGZY010000295.1, from coordinate 1,321 downwards.
CTCGCCATCGACGAAAACGGCCATGTGCTTGCGCAGACCGGCCTGATCGTCGAGCACGTAACCGCGGGCCTGCGGGTTTTCCGCGAAGGCCTTGTCCAGCACTTCGCGCACGGTCCGGCCGGCGGCCTGTGTCTCGGCGCAGGCGACGTGGCGTTGAATGTTGGGGGTGAAGACGACAGTGGCCATGACGCGCTCCGTTGAGAAAGGGCGCGACACTATATCCCGGTAACGGGGCCGGCAACGAAAATTTTTCAGGAGGGAAAGCGCCGAACATTCTTAAGGCGCAGGGAGGGGAGCGGGACCGAATGCGGCCGGGAGATGCTACCCGTCCAGTCGTGACCGATGGCGCGCCATGAAGCGGTCGATCTCGCTCTGCGACGGCGCGCGGCCGGTGAAGGTCTCGACATAGGCCGGCATGCGGCGGATACGCTCGGGCAACGGTTCCTCCGCCTCGATCGAGATGTAGCCGACCTGCGTGAGATAGATCGCGTTGGCGCGGATATCGGCCTGATACGGGTCGAAGTCGAAGCGCGCGAACATGTCGCGGATCGCCTCGATCCGTTCCCGGTCGGTCTCGCGGAATGTCTCCTTGAGTTCCGCCGAGCTCTGCGACCAGTTGCGCATGGCGAATTCCAGCCGCGCGTCGAACAGGTCCGGGTCGATCCAGCAGTCGAACAGGTTGAGCACGGCTTCGCAGATCGTCTCGGCGAACAGGCGGGTCTGGCGGATCAGGTTGCCGGTGTTCTTGTCGCGCCAATGCGCAATAAGCGCGTTCAGGAGGGCGTCGCGGTCGTCAAAATGCCAGTAGAAGCTCGTGCGCGAGACGCTGAGATTTTCGGCCAGCGGCATGACGCGCACGGCCTCCACGCCGCCTTCGACAAGCGCCTCGTAAGCCGCGTCGAGCCAGAGTTCCCGCGTGCCGCGCTGGGTCTGGGCCGCCACCCTGTTCATCACTCAGGACATACCAGCAACCGGGGGGTGCGGCAAATCAATTGACACCAATGTCGTTTTTGTCGACATTTATGTCGAGTCAGGCATTGAAAGTGGCCCGGCCTGTCTCGTACGCTAATATCGAGAACCGGCAATTCCAGGCTTTTGATGCCGGATCGGATTGGCAGTAGCGAGTAGCCCGGATGGAGCGCAGCGCAATCCGGGCGAGTCCATCGTTTGATCCCGGGTTTGGTCGCTGCGCGCCCGTCTTCGACTCCGCTTCGCTTCACCCGGGCGACAAGGAAGCGTGCGGCGGGGGCCGCCGTAGATGCCAGTTTCGGGAGCGCCAAAGATGACCGCCGACCCGCTGTTGCAGCCCTACGACCTCAAG
>JBKGZY010000294.1:0-2718 GCA_046543175.1 Dichotomicrobium sp. | reverse complement strand
CGCGATGTAGGCGGGGCCCAAGCAATCCACCCACGCCGCCTCACAAAAATGCAATAATTCAAGAAGCTAGAGCGCCTCGGCCGATCCGGTTTTCGTTGAGTCCGGCTCAGCCGGGCTGCCTGCCGCCGCGTTCTCATAGGTTTCCGAGGCGGCCAGCCAGTCCTCCTCGGCCTGTTCCAGTTCCTTCGCCAGTTCGCCGCGCTGGCGCGCATAATCGCGGGCCTTGTCCGGTGCGCGGTCGTAAAGCGCCGGGTCGGCGAGTTCGTCGTCGAGCTTTGCCAGCCGCGTTCGCAGCGCCTCCATCCGCTGCTCGTGCCGCGTGATCGCCTTTTTCAGCGGCGCCAGTTCGGCACGGCGCGCGGCGGCGGCCCGGCGGTCCTGCTCGCGGCTCTGGCGGCGCGACGGCTCGGTCGAAGCGGGACGGGTCGCGGGCTTCGGCCCGGCGACCTGCGCGCGGTAGCTGGCAATGTCGCCGTCGTAAACGCGCACCGTGCCGTCCGCCACCAGCCACAGCCGGTCGGCGCAGGCTTCGATCAGGTGGCGGTCATGGCTGATGAGAATGACCGCGCCCTCGTACTCGTTCAGCCCCTGGATCAGGGCCTCGCGGCTGTCCACGTCGAGATGGTTGGTCGGCTCGTCGAGGATCAGCAGATGCGGCGCGCCGAATGCGGCCAGCGCCATCAACAGCCGCGCTTTCTCTCCGCCGGAGAGCTTTTCGCATTTCGTGTCGGCCTTGTCCGCGCCGAAGCCGAGCTGGCCGAGCCTGGCGCGCTTCTGCGCCTCGGTGGCGTCTGCCATCAGGGCGGCGACGTAGTCGTAGGGCGACTTGGCCGGATCGAGTTCGTCCATCTGGTGCTGGGCGAAAAAGCCGGTCTCCAGCTTCTTGGATGCGCGGCGATGCCCGGCTACCGGGGCCAGCCGGCCGGCCAGCAGCTTGGCGAGCGTGCTCTTGCCGTTGCCGTTCGCGCCCAGGAGGGCGATGCGGTCATCGACATCGAGCCGCAGATCGACATGACGCAGCACCGGCTTGTCGGCGTCGTAGCCGACGGCAGCGCCCTCCACCCGGATCAGCGGATTGCCGAGCGGGCGCGCTGGCGAGGGGAAGCGGAACGGCGTGACCTGTTCTTCCACCGCCGCGGCGATCGGCTGCATCCTGGCGAGCGCCTTCAGCCGGCTCTGGGCCTGCCGCGCCTTGGTCGCCTTGGCGCGGAAGCGCTCCACGAAGGCTTCCATGTGCCGGCGCATGTCGTCCTGCTTCTTCTTGAGCTTGGCCTGAAGCCGCTGCTGTTCGCGCCGGGTCTCCTCGAAGGTGTCGTAGCCGCCGGAATAAAGCGTCAGCCTGCGGTTTTCCAGATGCAGGATCGCGTCCATCGCGCTGTTCAGGATATCGCGGTCGTGGCTGACCACGATGACCGTGTGGGGATAGCCGCGCAGAAAGTTTTCCAGCCACATCACGCCTTCGAGGTCGAGATAGTTGGTCGGCTCGTCGAGCAGCAGCAGGTCCGGCGCGGCGAACAGCACCGAGGCGAGCGCGACGCGCATGCGCCAGCCGCCGGAGAAGGCGGCGCAGGGCCGCGCCTGTGCGGCCTCGTCGAAGCCCAGCCCCGCGAGGATGCTGGCCGCGCGCGACGGCGCGGCGTGCGCGTCGATATCGCTCAGGCGCAGGTGAATTTCCGCGATGCGCTCCGGATCGGTCGCGGTCTCGGCTTCGGCGAGCAGGCGGGTGCGCTCGGTATCGGCGGCGAGCACCGTGTCCAGCAGACTTTCCGGCCCGCCGGGTGCTTCCTGCGCGACCTGTCCGACGCGCGCGTTCTTCGGTATGGAGATGCTGCCTTCGTCCGGCGCGATGTCTCCGGTGACAAGGCGCAGCAGCGTGGATTTGCCCGTGCCGTTGCGCCCGACCAGCCCCACCTTGTGGCTGGCCGGGATCGCGGCCGTGGCCCCTTCGAACAGCGGTTTGCCTTCGATGCGATAGGTCAAGTCGTTGATGTGAAGCATGGCCGAAACCTTCGGGACGTGCGGGCGAAATGCAAGGCTTTTTTCTTTGCACGGGCGGGCGCTCGCGGCCCTTGCCGGGCCTTGGCGCGGCGGCTATAAGCAGCGCCAGATCGTGTTCACGGATATGAGGGATTTACGGCATGGCCATCGAGCGGACGCTTTCCATCATCAAGCCCGACGCCACGGCACGCAACATCACCGGCAAGATCATCGCGATGCTGGAGGAAGGCGGCCTGCGGATCGTGGCGCAGAAGCGGGTGCGCTGGTCGCGGGAGGAGGCGGAGAGCTTCTACGACGTGCACAGGGAGCGCCCGTTCTTCGATGACCTGGTCGCGTTCATGACCTCCGGGCCGATCGTGCTTCAGGTGCTGGAAGGCGAGGATGCGGTGGCACGCAACCGCGACATCATGGGCGCCACCAAGCCGGAAGAAGCCGCGCCCGGCACCATCCGCGCCGAATTCGCGGAGAATATCGAGCGCAATTCCGTCCACGGCTCGGACAGCGCGGACAATGCGCAAAAGGAAATCGGGCTGTGCTTCGATGACGCCGAGATCGTCGGATAGGGGCGCTCGGCGCCTGTCCGAGCCCCAGCCGGCCGCGCTGTCCTGAAGTCTGACCTGTTTACAGCATCGGGCGATAAGTCCGGATCGCCCGATGCTGTAGATTCTTTGGTTGTCGCGCCGGGTTTGCGAAAAAGTGGAAACCGGTTTTTCGCCCGGC
>JBKGZY010000065.1:0-12930 GCA_046543175.1 Dichotomicrobium sp. | reverse complement strand
GGTTCCACGCGTTCGACGCCGAGCGGTGGGACCGCCAGTTCGAGCAGGACGCGCGGAAGGGCAAGCTCGACCACTTCGCGGAAGAGGCGATCGCGGATTATGAGGCCGGGCGCGCGAAGAAGCGGTGAAGCACTTCACGACGCAACGCTTCTGGAAGGCTTATGACGGCCTACCCAGCGAAATCCAGAAGCTGGCAGACAAGAACTTCGAGCTTCTGAAGGACGACCCCGATCATCCGTCGCTGCAACTCAAGAAAGTTGGCCGCTTCTGGTCCGCGCGTGTTGGACGCAGCTATCGTGCGCTCGCCGCCGCACACGATGACGGTCTGCTGTGGTTCTGGATTGGCACGCACGCTGAGTATGACGATCTGATCGGCTGACGCAGTTGCCGCGCGACGCCCACTCGCGCGGTGCCGCGCCGCAGAAAGCCAAGCCTCCGAGCCGCCGCTCGGCCACGCGAAGCCGGCTGCCGAACGGCAGGCTTTGGGTCAGATGCGCGCGTCAAATTCCGGGGACAACGGGCCGAGGGCTGGTTTCTGCGCTCCTCGACTCCGGTTAACCTATCGCTTTACGTCAGCAATTCACCGGAGCTTCCGACATGCCGCAGACCGGGACAGTAATTTTGCGCGCCGCTTTTGAAGATGACGAATCCGTCTACCGGGACATCGAGATCGAGGCTTCCAAATCCCTCTCCAAGCTCGCCGAGGCCATCGTCGCGGCGTTCGGTTTCAATTTCGACCATGCCTTCGGCTTCTACAGCGGCGAGCCATACGAGTGGGAGCGTCAGCATCCATGCTACGAACTGTTCGCCGATATGGGCAATGCCGATCCTGGCGTTCTCGGCGTGGAGAAGACGAAGATCGCACAGGCGTTTCCTGAAGTCGGACACAAGATGATATTCCTGTTCGACTATGGGGACGACTGGCGCTTTACCGTGAGCTTGAAGGAATTCGGGCGCAAGAGCGGAAAGACCAGGTATCCGCGCGTCGTCGCCTCGAAGGGCAAAGCCCCGCCGCAATATCCCGATCCCGACGAGTTCGATGATGAGGAGGCCGGACCGGTCTGGGGATGGAATCCGCGCACGGGCGAGAAGATATATTTCGGCAAATAACGGCGAAGCGGCGCGTAGCTCTTGGAATGGGTTCGACTGCGCTTAACCCATTCTACCGTGCCCATATCCCCGTCAAGTTTCCTCCATGTCAGAAAATGAACCCCAGCAGGATCGGCAGCAGCACCGCCGTCGCCGGCAGAAAACCATGTTCGCGATCACCGGGTGATGCACACCCGTGCGGTGCCGCGCCCGAGGAAGCCGAGCTTCCGCGCCGCCACCTTCGACACGTCGATCACGCGCCCTCGCACATGCGGCCCGCGATCCACGATCCGCACCGTCACGCTGCGCCCGGTCCGCCGGTCATGTACGCGCACACGGGCGCCGAACGGCAGGCTGCGATGCGCCGCCACCATCGCGTTCGGGTTGAAGCGCACGCCACTGGCGGTGCGCTTGCCCGCGAACCTGTCGCCATACCATGACGCGCCGCCGCATTGCCGCGCTTCGGCCGCACCACTGAACACTGCTATCGCCAGAACGCCGGCAACAAGCACAAGCCGTCCGCATGCGCGGACGCACAAATTCCTCTTCAAACATCTCTCCTATTGAAGCCAGTAAGGATGGCCCGCGCCATGTTATGCCGGGCCCTGGCTGTGGGCGTGACGCCTTGTCATCGCGAGGGCCGCCAGGCCGCAGTGAAGCAAAACCAGCGCTCTTTCGCGGCTGGATCGCCGCGCTGGACTCGCGGTGACAGTGGCTGGAGAGGTTAAGTAATTGTGAAATGCGTCAAAAATGAACCCGTGCAGAATCGGCAGCAGCACCGCCATCACCAGCGCGTGGTTGATGGCGGCCCAAAGTCCCAAGTCCGGGGGCCCGCCGGGCATGGAATGCCCTGCATTATCGAACAGGGCCGGGCACGTCGTCGGCAACTGCCGCCACTGCCAGCCGGTCGCCGCCGGAACAGGGTCGCTTCGTCCCCCGCGCAGATGCGTCCGCCGTAGCCGCCGGCGCCGCAACGGTGGGGGAAGATGCGGGCGCGATCAGCGCCCATTCCGCATTCGTGGTATCGCTTGTTTGGTGCAGCCTGTCGCGCCGGTAATGCTCCCGCGCGGTTTCAACCCCGGGCCCTCGTGATCCCCCTCGCGTCGTCGCAAATCCGAAGGACTCACAACCTGCGGAAAACACTCACTGTCTTTTTCGCTCAGACGCTGGCTTATGGGAGGTCATATTGGCATTATGGCGTGAATCGCGCGGCAAAAGACGCGCGTGACGACACCGGCGAACCAACCGCGCCGGTCAGGGGGGATAATGCCATCGGACAGCACAAGCGAGCCGGGCCTGAATAGCATCGCGCTGATCGCCATCGTGATGGCGGTCCTCGTCACCGGCCTCGTCTACGGCGCGCCGTTTCTCATCCCGATCGTCATTGCCGGGCTGATCGTGATCCTGCTGATGGCCAGCGCCGACGGGCTCAGCCGGCTCGGACTGCCGGAGCCGTTCGCGATGCTGAGCGCGGTCGTCCTGTTCATCGTGGTGATCGCCGGGGTCTTCAACATCCTCGCCGCGCAGACCGGCGATGTCGCGCAGGCCTGGCCCGGCTATGTCGAGCGCTTCAACACGCTGGCCGAGCAGGTTCTCGGCTGGGTCGGTCCCGAACTGGCGCGGCGCATCCGCGAACTGGTCAGCGAGATCGACGTTCTGCGCCGGGTTCCGGGGCTCATCGGCTCGGCCGGGAGCCTGGCGGCGACCGTGGGGCTGGTGCTCATTTATGTCGGCTTCCTGCTGGCCGAGCGCGGCCGGCTCGCTCCGAAGATCGACCGGCTCGCGAGTGGCGCGGACGAAGCGCAATCCATCAAGCACGCGATTGACGATATTGCCGGGAGCATTCGCCGCTACCTGTGGATCAAGACGATCCTCAGCGTCCTCACCGCCGGCATCAGCTATGCCGTTCTCAAGGCGCTGGGGGTCGACTTCGCCGAGACCTGGGCGTTGATCATCTTCCTGCTGAACTACATTCCCAGCATCGGCTCGGTACTGGGGGTCGTGTTCCCGGCGCTGCTCGCCCTCATCCAGTTTGACACGCTTTGGCAGTTCCTGATCATCGCCACCCTGCTGGCCGGGACGCAGTTCGTCATCGGCAATGTCATCGAGCCGCGGCTCATGGGGCGCAGCCTCAATCTCAGCCCGTTCGTGGTGATCGCCGCGCTGGCGTTCTGGGGCATGATCTGGGGGGTGATCGGCGCGTTTCTCAGCGTGCCGATGACCACGGCGTTCGTGATCGTGTGCAACCATGTGCCCTCGCTGCAATGGATCGCCATTCTGCTCCTGGCCGACAGCCGCGCCGCGGCGGGCGGCGGGGCCGGGCGTGCCGCCTAAGCGTCCGCGTCTCTCCACGCGTCGCGGTTGAAGAAGCATTGGCACCGGACTGGCAGTTCGGGATTAAATTCGTGCGGCGCGGAACGTGTCGCAGGCCTCGAGACGGCCGTTTTCCAGCCCGCGACGGAACCAGCGCACGCGCTGCTCGGAGGTGCCGTGGGTAAAGGCGTCGGGCACGACCCGGCCCTGCGTCCGCCGCTGGATGGTGTCGTCGCCGATCGCGGCAGCCGCACGCAGGCCTTCCTGGATATCGCCGTCTTCGAGAATGCCCTTCTCGCGGTCGATGCGGTTGGCCCAGACCCCGGCGAGGCAGTCGGCCTGAAGCTCCATGCGCACCTGAAGCGCGTTGGACCGGCGGCCGCCCATCCCTCTCTGCGCCTGACGCACCTTGTCGGCGATGCCGAGCAGCACCTGGACATGGTGTCCGACCTCGTGCGCGATGACATAGGCCTGCGCGAAATCGCCGGGCGCGCCGAACTGTCGGCGCAACTGCCGGTAAAATCCGAGATCGATGTAAACCGTCTGGTCCAGCGGGCAATAGAACGGCCCCATCGCGGCCATGCCCGCGCCGCAGCGCGTGCGCGTGAAATCACTGAACAGTACAAGCTTGGGTTCGCGGTAGCGCTGTCCGAAGGACTGGAAAATCCTGTTCCAGACATCTTCGGTGTCGGCCAGGATCACCCCGACATAACGCGCCAGTTCCTCCCCCTCGCTTGCGCCGGGCGCGGGTTTGGGCACCTCGCGGGCCTGCGGGTTGGCGGTCGCGTCGCCGCCGGGCAAGCCGGGAATTTCCAGATCGGGAAAGTTGATGGTCTCACGGCCGGTCTGCGTGCCCGGTGCGCCGTCCTCGGTGAGGACGCGCGGATCGACGCCGAACAAGAGCATCAGGGCGAGGATAATCAGGAAGCCGGTGATGCCGATGCCCGCGCCGCGCCCGGCCCGGCCGCCCGGCAAGGGAAAATTGATGCCGCGGCCGCCCTCCCCTCCGCGCGGAAAGGGAAACGGCAAGCCGCGCCGGCCGGATTCGCTGCGGCGGTCCTCGACATTGTCGCTCTGTCTGCGTCCCCGCCAGCGAACCATCCCGGTGACATCCCGTTCATGCGCGCCTGTTCCCAGCGACGGGCGCTGCCAGCGGCGCAATCGCTCCGCATCCGACGCAAAGCTTACGCGCATGCGCGCGCGGGCGGCAAGCTCGTCAAAGCCTCAGCCTAAAGTGCGTGCTTACGGTTGGCCTGGGTGTGCCGGCGGCTCCGAGCGGCGTTGGGTGACACACAAGCACCGGGGCGAACAGGACGTCGTGCGCCCCCCTCATGACCACGCGTTCCGGCGGTGAATTTGCCGATCTTGTTCGAGAGCGGTCTGAGGCGGAACATCGCCTGTACTACGAATTCGGCGCCCCGGGCGCGATGCTGCACTGCCCGGATTTCAGGAAGTCGTAGGTTTGCTCATCACCGGACATCTCCGTGACCGACAGCACGGCGAACAGCTTGACCCGGTCCAGATCGATCCGGCTCGTACGGGTCGCGCCGGTTTCCAGCTTGGCGACTTTCGTCAGCTCGATGGATGTGTCGGTCTGATGGGTGACGCGCCAGTCTCCGCCAGCGTTTTCGACGTGACGATCAACAATTGTCAGGACGATCGTTTCCGTGCGCTCGCCGAATGCGCAGGCGAGCTTGACGGGCTTGGCATGCGCCGTCGCGGCGAGACCGATGCCGCTGCTCAGAACGAAAAACAATGCCGCGACACGGCCTCCGTGGCCGCACCTGTTCCTGCTCCCCGTTGTCACGCTTCCCTCCCTCGGTGACGCCCCGGCTGACCGGCAGACGCGCGCCTACATGGCGGCGGCACGCGCCTCAACCGTTCAGCCCTTGCTTATATTGTGCCGGACCCGGGAACCGATGACAGCGGCAAATGCGTCGGGAGGAGGGGAGGGGATGGCCGTTTTTGCCGGCTGTGGTTTTTGCGAGACGCCCGCCAGAGCGTCGTGGCCATCACAATTCAGGCCTTGACGCGTATGGCGGGCGTTGAATTCGTGACGAGAGCTTAAGCGCCGAGCAGGACAACAACCGCCACCGCAACGACGAAGCTCATCCCGACCTGATTAAAAGGCGGCTGCCCCGCCCACCAATCGACGAACTTCACTTGCGACCTCCTCTCGAAATTGAATGGTTGATGCAATCAGCAATCGATGAACCACATCTAGGGCCGCTTTTCGCAGTTGCGAAGTGCGGTTTGCGCGTACCGCGTATGCAAAAAGGCGGCGGCTGTCTGCACCGCTCAAGGCAGCCGCCGCTGGCGGATTACTGGCAGCCGGCGACACATTCGCCGTCGCTGTTGAACGCCATTGTCAGGCCGCTCAACGGGATATGGACCGGCATGGACGCGGCCTCCATGAATGTCTCGGTGCGGGTGCCGTCACGCACCTCCCCCTCGCTGGTGGCGGGTTCGTTGGCATGCGACGGGATAACCGACTCTGGCCGGACCATTTCATTCACGACCCAGGCCGCCTGTTCCGGGCCTGTCGTGTACACGTCGCCGATATTGATGACGGCGAGGTCCGCCCCGTAATGGTTCCGGACCACCTGCTCCTGCTCGGCCGTGATCCCGGTATCGCCGGAGAGATAAACCACCAGCCCGCTCGAGAATTCCAGCACGTAGCCGGTCGGCGGCCCCATCGAGATCGTCAGGCCGTTGTCGCTAAGCTGTTCCGCAAGGTCGCCTTCGAGGAACGCATGCGACAGTCCGTTGCTGTGGACGGCCGGAACGGTGGTAATCTTGACGCCCCCCACGGTCCGTGACGCACCGAAGCGCACGAGCACGGCCTGCGAGGGATCACCGCCCGCCGCGCCGATCTTCTTGCCGAAGAAAGACGCCATCTCCGAGCCGACGACGAGCTTGGCGTTCTTGGCGACGGTGATATTGACGGTGTTCGAGTCCGGCGTTGTCGAAACCGAGAAATCGGGGCTTCCGCATTCCCCGGCATTCGCCTCGGCCTGTATCCGGTCGCCCAGGTGATCGCCGTGGACATGGCTCAACAGCACGGCGTCGATCTCGCCGAGCCGGGGATCGTCGGGGCCGCGAACCGTGCGCCCGGCATCGTAGAGGATGCGCGTGCCGTTCGGGTCTTCGAACACCATTGCGCGGTCGAGAACGCAGAATTCCCCCTCGTGACTGCCCAGGGGCGTGACCTCGACATTCTGGGCCGCTGCGGAGTGGGCGATTCCGATCAGAAATGCCCCAGCGAGCAAAGCGATCAAGTATCGTTTCATTGTCTCCTCCCCTTCTTTTGGAAAACCCGGCTCTTGCCGCGTGAAGAAGCAGCCGCCGGTTTGCGTAGCCGAAACCCGTCATTCCGTGGCCGCGGCGACATCGGCCTTGCCGATCGTGCCGGTATCCGCCCCGAACCAGACGGCACCGGAGGGGGCATGGTAATCCATGTGCCGCACCGTTCCACCGCCGGAGGGAATCGGCGTGACCGAGACGATCTTCTCGCGCGCGGTATCGAAGCCGACGAACAGGTTCGGCCGCACCCCGCTCTCGACGACCCACATGATGCCGTCGTCATCCAGGGCCGTGCCGTAAGGTGCGCTGTCATCGCCCGACGGCAGTTCCCATTCCGCGAATTCGCCGCTCTCCGGGTCGTAGCGTCCGATCCGTCCGCGCGCATAATCGGAATACCAGATACGCCCGTCTTCAGTGATCTCCAGGCGACGGGGCAGGGCGCCTTCGGGCGGCAGCGTGTGCTCGCTCAGTTCAAGCGTTTCCGGATCGACGGAGGCGAGCTTGTTGGTGCCGAACAGCGCAACCCAGGGCGTGCCATCGGGTGCGATCCTGATGCCGTAGGGGCGTGCGCTGTCGGTGGGCACCTCGATGAGATCGACGGACCTGTCGGCGACCGTGAGACGTCCGACATAGTTGGCCCCCTGCGAGGTGAACCAGATATGGCTCTGATCGGCGTCGAACACCATCGTGTGCGGGTCATAGGCGGTGCCTTCGGGCATCTCGATGCGCTCGATCTCGTCGGTTTCGGGATCGTAGCGTCCGATATAGGCGTTGAGGTTGCCGGCGAACCAGACGATGCCGTCATCCCCGACGATCAGGTTGTGCGGTCCCGCCCGGCCTTCGAGGTCACGCTTGAAGAATTCGCCGGTGGACGGCGTCAGGCGGGCCAGATAGCCCGTGGTCTGGCCGACGAACCAGACCGTGTCCGGGCCGGCAACATCGGGATCGCGTGGCCGCCCTTCGTAGGGCACTTCCCATTCACGGATGTCGACAGGGTTCATCGCTTCGACCGCGCCGGCCGGCGTCGCGGCCGCCACAAGTGATCCGGCGAGAAGCGCGCACGCCGCCGTAACGGCGATGGCGCGAGGCGAAAGGGGCAACATCGGCTCCTCCTTGTGGCGGGGCAAATATTCAGGCGGACGAAGACACGGTGATGACGGTTTGGCCATGTTGCCATGAGAACCGCCAAGGATGATCGCAGATCGACATGGCCATTACTCGGCGGCCCGGTTCACGATTTCGCGAGGTGCCTCGGCTTCTTCGGCGACCGGCTCGCGCTTGTGATCGCTCAAGCTCAGCACCAGGCTGGTCAGCGCGGGCAGGAAGGTCAGCGACACGATCGCCGCGCCGACAATGCCGAACATGACCACCGCGCCGACGCCGCGATATAGCTCGGTGCCCTCGCCGGGGATGAACACCAGCGGCGCCAGCCCGCAGAACGTCGTGATCGTGGACATGGCGATGGGGCGCAGGCGCGAGGCCACCGCTTCGCGCACGGCATCGCGCGCTTTCATGCCGGCCTGTCTCACGTTCTCCATCGATCGGTGAACAATCAGGATCGGGTTGTTCACGACCGTTCCCATGAGAATCAGGAAGCCGAGCATCGAGATCATGTCGAAGGGCTGGCGGATTTCCTGCAAGCCGATCCGCGGCAGCTGAGCGCCCACGGCGTTCAGCAGTTGCAGCCCGACGATGCCGCCGGCGACACCCAGCGGGATCGTGGTCATGATCAGCAGCGGGTAGCCCCAGTGCGTGAAGATCGCCACCAGCAGCAGGTACACGATGGCCACCGCGATGACGTAATTGTTGGTGAGCGCGGCCTGCGTGGCCTGGAGCTGGTCGCTCGCCCCGGAGATGTCGATGGACACGCCCGCCGGGATCTTGCCGGACTCCCGGAGTTGTCCGACGAGCTCGCTGCGCACGCGCTGCACCCCGGTTTCCAGCGGCACGTCCTCCGGCGGGATGACATTGAGCGTTACGGTGCGCTGCCCGTTGATGCGGCGGATGGTGCTGGTGTCGACCGTTTCGGTGATGCGTGCGACCGAACCGAGCGGGATGACACCGGCTTCGGTGTAAAGCGGGATCTGGTCCAGCTCGTCCAGAGACGCCTTCACCCCTTCCTGGTTGTAGAAATAGATGTCGATCTTGTTGTCGTCGCGGAAGAACTCGTCGACATAGGCCCCGTCCGTCATGGCGGCCACGCTGAAGCCGAGCCCCTCGGCGTCCAGGCCAAGCTCGGCGGCGCGGTCCCAGTCGGGACGGACCTCGACGAGCGGCTGAGACAGGGTGAGCGTGGACGGGTTGGCCTGCACCCGCGGGTTGTCGAAGACCTCGTTGGCGCGATTGTAGGCGGCCGAGGCGACCGAATAGACATCGGCCAGTTGCGGTCCGGAAATGTCGAGATTGACCGAGCGCGTTCCGCCGTCGTTGGAGGTGATGATCGAGCCGCGCGCGGCGAAGGCACGCATGCCGGGATATTCCTCGTACTTGGCGGTGATGGCGTCCATCAGCGCGCCGAGCTGATCCTTGTCCACTGCCTCGGTGATGATCCGCAGGCTCTGCGGCGAGATTGACAGGTTGAGATATTTCATCGCCGGGACCGGCGTTTCGCCATTGGCGAACTTTGCCGGATCGTCCCCGACAAACGGCAGGAAATACTCTTCGAGTTCTTCGCCGATCTCGCTCATCGTCGCGAGGTTGTAGCCGGGCGGCGCGTTCATCGACACGAACGTCTTGGGTTCCTCGCCTTCGGGCAGGTATTCCGCCGGCGGTGTCAGCACGAAGATGATGAAGCCGCTGACCGCGACCGTCGCCGCGATCACGGCAAGAGGCCGCACGCGTCCCGCCGTCATCCAGCCGACCGCCCGAACCATGAACGGCTCGCGACGCGGCGCGTCCGCCTCAATGCCGAGTTCGCGCCGGCGGAAGTCGATATTCGCGCTGGCGGTGGGAATGATGGTGATGGCCACGAGCATCGAAGCGAGAATGGAGGCGGCCACGGCCACCGCGACATCGGAGTAGAGCTGCCCGGCCTCTTCCTGGATGAACACGATCGGCACGAAGACGAGGACGGTCGTGAAGGTGGACGCCACAACGGCCGGCCAGACCTTGCGAACGCCCTCCACCGCCGCGCGCAGCTTGCTGAGGCCACGCCGTCGTTCAAGGTCGATGCTTTCCAGCACGACGATGGAATTGTCGAGCGTCATGCCGATGGCGAAGGCGACGCCGGCGAGCGAAATCACGTTGATCGTGCGCCCCGCAACGAGCAGGCCGATGAACCCCGCGATGGTGCAAAGCGGAATACCGACGATGCCGACAAGCGTGGCGCGCCCGGAGCGCAGGAAGGCGAACATGACGAGCGTGACCAGCACCGCGCCGATGGCCAGGTTGGTCCAGACATTCGCGATCGAGGCTTCGACATAGCCGGCGTCCTCGGCGGTCAGTTCCAGCTTCATGCCCGCGGGGTTGAGGACCTCTTCATTGATCGCCTCCATTTCCGCCAGCATGTCGTACTTGATGTCGATGACATTGGAGCCGGTCTCGCGGCGCACCGACATGCCGATGACGGGCAGCCCGTCGATATAGGACTCTTCAGTGATCTCGGCGTGGTCGAACTGCACCGTGGCGATGTCGTCGAGGCGGATGACGCTGTCGCCATCGCGCCGGACGATCATGTTTTCGAGGCTTTCAACATCGCCGAAGCGCCCGACCGTGCGCAGCAGGTAGCGTCGCTTGCCGCTCTCGATTTCGCCGCCCGAGATATCGCGGTTGCGCTGGCGCAGGGCGTTGCGCACCTCGCTCAGCGATATTTCGCGCTCGGCCAGCGCCGCGGGATCGAGCAGCACCTTGATCTGACGCGGCGCGCCGCCGCCGATCCCCACGCGCGCGACATCCGGCACGTTTTCCATGCGCGTGCGGACGTAGTCGTCGATGAAGTCGCGCATCATGTCCATGTCGAGATTGCGCGGGTTGCCCTCCAGCGGCGACACGCGGAAATACATGAACGAGTTCGCCGAGAACGACGCGGCATAGACGCGCGGCTGATCGACATTGGCGGGGTAGCCGGGAACCTGGGTAAGGGCGTTGTTGACCCGGATCAGCGTCTGCGTGATGTCGACATCGTAGGGAAATTCCAGCTCGATCTCGGCTTCGCCGCTGGACGCCTGCGAGATTATGCGCTCGAGACTGGGGATCGAGCGGAGATATTCCTCCTGCTCGATCAGGATTTCCTTCTCGATGTCCTGCGGTGTCGCGCCCGGCCATGAGGTCTGCACCGTGATCGTGCGGACCTGGAGGTCGGGGATCATCTGCACCGGGATGCGTAAGGCCGCGGCGATACCCACAACGCACAGGATAAGCGCCATAACCGTCGTCAGGGTTCCGCGGCGGATAATCGCTTCAAACAAGGACGATCCTTCAGGTTCCTTCGTTGGTTACGCGGACTCGCTGTCCCGGCTGAAGGGACTCGTTCCCGCGGACAACGATGCGGGTGCCGGCCTCGAGGCCGCTGCGCACATGGATGCGGCCGTTGAAAGCGCGTCCAAGTTCCACCTGCTGCTCCTCGACCGTGACGTTTTCGCCGTCACGCTGCGTAACCCAGACGGTCGTGCGCCCGTCGGGGTAGCGCATGAGCGCATCGCGCGGGATCACCACGCCGCGCTCGCCGGTGTCGAGACGTATGACCACCCGCGCGGACATGCCGGGGGTCAGCGGGATGCCCTCGGCGCTTGGAGCCAGCCGCAGGGTGAATGTCCGAGCCGTCGGGTCGCTCAGCGGCACGCGGGCGACGACCTCGGCATCGACTTCGCGGTCCGGCAGCGCGTCGAAGCGAAGCGTGACATCCGGGTCTTCGTCCAGTTCCGGGAAATGGCGCTGCGGAACGGCGGCATCGACGCGCAGGTGATCGACATCGACAAGCTCGACCACCGTGTCGCCCGGATCGATCCATTCGCCGGCGTCCGCCGACCGGCTGGTGATGACGCCCGCGAACGGCGCGGTGATCGTGTGCCGCTCGACCCGAGCGCGAAAGCGCTCCTCCTCGGATTCCAGGCGGTCCGCCTTGGCCTCGGCGATGCGCAGCGCGGCTTCGCGCGCGTCGAGTTCGTTCTGCGGAAGGTTGTCGTTCTCGGCCAGGCGCCTGGCGATACGCACGCGGCGCTCAGCGTCGGCCAGTTCTTCCTGTGCCTCGCGGGTCGAGGCTTCGGCGCTTCTCAATTGCAGGCCTTCCAGCGACGCATCGAGCTGAATGAGCGGGTCGCCTGCCGACACGCGATCGCCCAGATCGACCAATACGTCCTCGACGAGGCCGCCCAGATCGCTGGAGAGCTGCGCCGTGCGCGGCGACACGACAGTGCCGCTCAGCCGCACCCGATTGATGATCGGCGCCATCTCGCTCACGCCCGTGGCCACCCGCGGCGCTTGCGCGTTGGCCACTATGCCGGCCGTCATCGTCCCGCCGACAATCAAGCCGAGCGCGAGCACTGAACTGCGGAGCGGGGCGAATGGATACATCAATACGTCCTTCGCGGCATTTGCCGGACAAGGCTGCCGCATCGCGATCGTATCACAGGCTGCGACAGAATGACCGTCACCCTTTGCGCGGGCATTCGATGATCCGTCCGGCACCCCGCGTGGCTCTGCCGTATCAACACAACCGTCTCGTTCGCGGCCCGTGTCGTTACGGCCACGCTGGAGCGCGAGCTTACAGGTTGCAGACGCTGAACGGAACCGTCCGGATCACCAGCATTCGCCGGCAGGCGCTCAACTTGTTGTGTCCGCTGCGCGCGAGCGCGGCGGTTGCCGGGTGCCGGAAGAGGGGGCGATGAACGGAAAATCCACATGCCGATTGGTTGGAACAAGGCGGTGTCCGTGCTCGCCTGTCCCCGGCTCCGCCCGCGGAATACGGGCAGTCCATTACCGGAGGCTTTGGAACTTGCTGGCTGGATTGCCGGGTCAGGGCCCAGCAACGACGTTTCAACATGTCGTCACCGGGTTTGACCCGGTGATCTACCCGCCAGCCGAACGGCAGAACCTCTGGAGTCCCGGATTGCTCGGGTCATCCCGGTTCGAGACCGGGGCAGGTTTTCGAGCACAGGCAAGCCAGGCAACCACCGCGGTTGAAGCGCTTCAACCTGGCTACGGCATCGGGCGATAAATCCGGATCGCCCGACGCTGTAGAGTCTTTGGTTGTCGCGCCGGGTTTGCGAAAAACCGGATTCCACTTTT
>JBKGZY010000293.1:0-2722 GCA_046543175.1 Dichotomicrobium sp. | reverse complement strand
GGGCAGCATGCGCCAGGGGCAGCCCGCCCGCAGCACGTAGAAGATCGCATTGATGATATCGCGCATACGCCACGCCCGCGGCCGGCCCGTCCGGGCGGGCCGCGGCATGAACGGAGCGATGATCGCGGTTATGCTGCCGCCGGGTGGTCGGTGTCCACATGCGAATCTCCAAACTGGCTTCGACAACCGTTTGGAATCACATCTGAACCCGGCCATCGACCCTAAAGCCGAGTTTCAAGACAGCCTCTTATTCCATTGCGCCCATCTCGCCGAGATAGCGACGGCTCAACCGGATCATCAGCGTGAGATTGACGACGACATCGAACATGATTGCCACGAACGCCGTATAGCCGAAATAAAGCTGGAAATAGGTCATGGTCAGATCGCCGGACCAATACTGAAAGAACGCGAAAAGCAGCGGAAACAGGGGGATGATCGAGGTGATCGCATCCGTCGCCATCGCCAGCGAGTTCGGCACGCCGGTCAGCGCGATGCCGCCGGACTGAATCCAGAGATAGATCAGCAGGAAGATCGCCGCCATGAAGGAATAGAAGACGCCGTCGGCCGCTGTCGCGGGCTCATACCCCTCTTGCATAAAAAAGAACACAATAATCACAATGGCCATCACGATTGCGGAAAGCTCCCGCATGACATGACCGAGTAAGCTCAATAGGCGCATGTTCGAAAGGTCTCCTGGGCCCTGCTGGTGTCTGCTGATTGTGTTCGTCGAGAAATTCTGGGTGTGCCGGTGCCGCCGGTTGCGATCTTTTTGCTGCCCCTCCGGGATGGTGCATGCTACGTTAGGACGTGACTGAAAAACATTAAAAAATGACATTTGGCGGGCGCAAGACACAGGCCGGCTTGAACGCAGCCCTGGCCCCGCAGGAGAGCTGGGGCACGGGCGTCCCCGACTTTCACTTGCTCTCGCGACGCACCCGGTGAAAGATCTGGTCCAGCTCGTCCGCCGACAGCGGCGGATTGCAGCGGGTCTGGTTCCATGCCCCGATCAGTTCCCGGCTCAGGTTTTCCTGCACGCCGATCCAGTCCAGATAGCGCAGGATCGAAATGATCCGGTTGTTGCGCTGCTCCTCGGCCACGGTCTGACCGATCAGGCTGTCCCAGTCCTGTCTTTCCAGGGCCTGTTCCTGCCAGAGCCATTTCGGCGGCGGCGCCGGGTTCGTTTCCAGCGGCGAACAGCCCTCCTTCCAGGCGTAACGCTTGCCCGATGGATGGATGGATGGCGGCACGATGACGCCGCCGCCATCGGCGCGCAATTCGATGCCTTCGGCCAGGCTCAGCGAGGTGGGAACCGAGCCGCCCGGATGGGCGAAATACAGGTGGAAGCCGCCGTCGCCGGTGATTGCCTCGACCGTCTTCGGCAGGGGGCCATGCTTTGCAGTCAGCTCTTTCAGAGCCTTGTCGCCTCCACGATTCGGCTCGATGTCGAGCACGACAATGCCCGAAATCGCGCCCGTAATGACGGCGATGTTGGCGTTCGGCGACTGATTGAACCAGTACTTGATCTGGATTTCGCTCGGCAGGTCGTCCTGATACTGGTGCCAGCGCACCAGCGGCGCCTTGCCCTGCTCGGCGGCCGGGATCACGGCCCACCCCAGCCCCCGGTAGCGGAGGGCCGCGTCCAGGTTGGATAAGTCATCCATTTCGGTAAAAACTCGTAAAAAGAGATTTTCAATTGATTGAAATTTGCAAGATGCCGCTTCTGGGACGCGCGGGTCAACGGATTTGTCCGGCCCGCCGACGGGCCACTGCGCCGTTGTGCAATTCCGCCTCACGCGGATTCAGGAGCCAAGGATCAGGCGGGGCGAAGCTCCGTTCACATCGTGTCGATCCCGCGCGTGATCGCCGCCGCGCCGGTGCGCACGACCTCGACGAGGCCGAGAGGCTGCATCAGCGAGATGAACTGCTCCACCTTCGAGAGCCGGCCCGTGATTTCGAACACGAAATGCTCCGTCGTCGCGTCGACGACCTGCGCCCGGAACGCTTCGGCGAGGCGCAGCGATTCCACCCGCTTTTCGCCCGTGCCCTGCACCTTCACCAGCGCCAGCTCGCGCTGCAGCGGATTGCCGATCTTGGTCAGGTCGACGACGCGGTGAACCGGCACCAGCCGGTCGAGCTGGTTCTTGATCTGGTCGATCACCATCGGCGAGCCGGTCGTGACGATGGTGATGCGCGAGAGATGCGCCTCGTGCGAGGTTTCGGAGACCGTCAGCGAGTCGATGTTGTAGCCCCGCCCGGAGAATAGGCCGATCACCCGTGCGAGTACGCCCGGCTCGTTATCGACAAGAACCGAAATCGTATGCTGTTCGACAACTTCCTGCGGCGGGGACATGGCGTTCCTTTTCTGCTTTCCGGCGATTTTTAGTTTTCGCGGGCCATCCGGCCCGTGACGGGTTCCCATCGAAATTCGCGGATCGAATTTCGATGGGAACCCGGATCCGCGCCAACGGCGCGGCGCGCAGTGGTCGCTTCGCGCCCGTCTGCGGCTCCGCTGCGCTCAGCCGGGCCGCTGCCCGGCTGGGGGTGCCCTACCGCTAACGTCTGGCACCCCAGTGCGCCCGAACGGCGGGCTGAACCGCCGACCGACGGCCGGCCCGTTGGGCCGGACTCAAGCCACGGATATGGCTCGAAAAGCAAAGACTTCGGCCGGCGCCTAGCGGTCCGATTCAGACATTTGCCTCCCGTTGCAGCACCAGCCCGAGCA
>JBKGZY010000004.1:0-40948 GCA_046543175.1 Dichotomicrobium sp. | reverse complement strand
CTGCCTGGCGGCATACGGCAGCACGAACAAGTACAGGCCGGTGAGCATGAGAAAGGCAAGCGGGAACAGCGGCAAAAAGTACACCCATTCCGCGGGCTCTTCTCCCACGCCCAGTGTGATGAAGATACCGGCGACCACCGCTGTGAACGCGATGGACATCCAGCGATGGAGCTGCCGAATCCACCTGTTCCAGTTCAATGTGACCTCCTTTGATTACGAGCCGAAGCGGTTCCGGCGATCCGCCGGCTGGACCGGCAAATCATCCGCGTGCCGGTTGAAAGAGTTCAACGAAATTTCCCGAAGGGTCTATCAACAGAACCTGCGACCCGCCGGGTCCCGTGACGATGTCGTTGCGAAATTGGGCACCGGCGGCACGCAGCCGCGTGACCTCAGCCGGCAAATCATCGACAATCAGATGAATGCGGTTCCATCCGCCAGGTCGGGGGACTTCACCGTCCGGCATCGACCGTCCCGCCGAACTCGTCGGCCCGCTCAGCAACAGCCGCAAGGCTCCGCGCCGTACATCGGCGAAAGCAGGCGCGTTGTTCGACAGCAGCGAGAAGCCAAGATGGTCCGTATACCATTCGACGGACGCCTCGACATCATCGACCATGTAACGGACATTGACGGTCGTCTCCGACATTCGTTTTTCCCAATGTAGACCTGTGGTAAGCCTCAACCAGAAGGGGCGTGCATTTCCGCAGCCCGCTCCTCTCCACGGACGTTGTTTTCCCTCGGTCTTCAGTCAGTCCGCGCCAGGACCTGCTCCAGATTCGCGAAAAACCTGGGCCAGCCGGCCTTGGCGCCCCGGTAGTACGACTGCTGATCCGGCCGGAATCCGGTTTGCTCCATACGCAGAAGCGTCCCCGTATGCGTGGGCGTAAGCGTCCAGGTGACCACACTCCTGAGGTCCTTGGTATCCCACGAATAAGACAGCGTTCTATTTGGCTCGACCTCCAATACCTCGCAGTCAACAGCGCCCCAGTCTGCGCTCAGACTGAAACGGTGGCTCACGACTGGCTGGACGTCGGCTTTCATCAGCCATTGCTCGACCAGGTGCGGCTGGGTCAGCGCGCGCCAGATCTTCTCCGGCGGGTAAGGGAACTCACGTTCAACAACAATGCTGCGGGTTTCCGATGACATTCCGCTCACTGGTCCATCCTTTTGAGCAGGTCTTCAAGACCATCGAACCGGCTCTGCCAGAACCCGGCCATTTGATTTGTCCAGTCAGTCAGCGGAGCCAGGGCGTCGAGTCGGGCGCTATAGTGCGTCCGGCGGCCTTCATGGCGGTCACGCACCAGCCCGGCCTGTTTCAGGATTCCAAGATGCTTGGAGACGGCCGGCTGCGAGACGCCTGCGCGAGAGGTCAACGCCACGACCGTCTGGTCTCCGTCACGACACAGCCGCTCGAAGATGGCCCGTCGCGTCGGATCGGCGAGCGCTTTGAAAATGACATCGTGGGGCTGCAGCATCGCAATTGATAACCCGTTGGTTATTGAATGGTTAAATAACTGCCGGGTTATGTGTGAGTCAATAGCCGTTCAGCATGGAAGCCCGGTGGTGTCGATTTGACGGGCAGCGCGCCCAACCGGCGCCGACGCGAGATTTGCCTCTACGAAATGAGGGGGACACGATTGCCGATAGATTTGCGCAACCATCCCTAACCAAATCCGAGACGAAAGCGTGAGCTTGGCGAGACAGGGGCGAGACCGGCTCACTTCCCTGTCCCGATGGCCCCAAGTGGTTGAAATGATTGACTTCGTTCCGTGAAACCAGTCGGACAGCGCGGTCTACCTGTCTGCATCACCGCGCCCCCTTCCTCCCTCGTCTTCGGAGGCGCTCGCCGCAACTTAATCCGACGTGCCGTCATCGGCCGCGCCGGATTGCAGCGCCTCTAGAATGCGCGAGCGTTCCGGCTCCGGCTGCTGGTCCACCACGTCGAGCACCCGGCGCAACTCGCGGCGCAGCCCGTAAATCTGGTCCATCAGGTCCAGCACCACCGGCACGGCCTCGTCGTTGATGCCCATGCGCTGGCGCAGATCGGCGATCAGCGAGACGCGGGCGACATCGAGTTCGGAAAACGTGAAATCCTGCTCGCCGCGCGCCGGGCGAATCCAGCCGTATTCGATCCAGACCCGCAGATCGGTCTCGCTGATCCCTTCGACTTCGAGTATCACTTCACGGATATCGCGCATCACAGATAGGCTCGCAGTTTCGCTCTCGGGTCAAAGCCGCTGGCGCCGCCGTGGGCCTCGCGCCACTGCTGCATCGCCTTTTCGAGTTCGGGATCGGGGCGCGGCGGCAGCACCAGCCGGGTGCGCACATGCTGATCGCCGCTCTTCTTCGTGCGCGCGTTCTCGATGCCCTTGCCGCGCAGGCGAAAGGTCTGGCCGCCGCTGGTGCCCTTGGGGATGGTCAGATTCACCCGCCCGTGAATGGTCGGCACCTCCACCTTGGCCCCCAGCACGGCCTCGTCCACGCTCAGCGGCACTTCCACGATGATGTCGTCCCCGTCGCGCTGATAGACCGGGTGCGAGCGGATGCTCAACTCGATCAGCGCATCGCCCGGCTGGCCGCGCCCGACGCCGGGGCCGCCCTTGCCGCGCAGCCGCAGAACCTGGCCGTGCGTGACGCCCGCGGGCACCGTGATGTCCAGCGTGTCGCCCTCCGGCAGGGAAACGCGCTTCTTCGCGCCGAGCGCCGCCTCGAGGAAATCGATCTCCAGGTGATAGCGGTAATCCATGCCGGCCATGTGGAACTCGCCGCCGCGCCCGCGCTGGCCGGCCCGGCCGAAGATATCGCCGAAGATATCGCCGAAATCCTCGAAGCCGCCGCGCGAGTGGTAGCGGTATCCCTCCGTGCCGTCGGCATATTCGCGGTAATACTGGTGCGCCGCGCGCTCCTGGCCGCTCTCGTCGATCTCGCCGGCGTCGTAGCGCCGACGCTTTTCCGGATCGCCGAGGATGGCGAAGGCCGCGGAAATCCGCTTGAACTTGTCCTCGGCCGCCTTGTCGCCGGGGTGAAGGTCGGGATGGTTTTCCTTCGCCAGACGGCGATAAGCCTGCCTTATCTCGTCGTCGGAAGCTGTGCGTTTCACGCCGAGGACTTTGTAAAGATCCGTGTCCATTTCGTTGTCTTAATTCCTTTTCAGGCCGCTTCCCACGCTCGTGCCGATAGCGCTGCAGCCGGCCATAACACAATACCTGAAAACACCGGCATGCACCGCCACGCGCTGTGCCACGATGCCACCGTCACTTGCCCGCCGGACGATGCTGCACGTCGCAGCCTCCCGCTAAACCAGCTTGTCCGTAATGTCCGGTACCATGCCCGGCGCGCGCGAAGATGACGAACCGGCGTGGATATTCGATTGCAGATTTAAAACATTGGCAAGCTGATCCAACCGCTGACGCACCCGTTCACCGTCGAATTCGCGGAATTTCGCCGGCAGCTTGAGCGTCAGCCGCCCCTCCGACATGGCCAGCGGCGTGCGGCTGATGATCCCCGGCGATCCGGCGGACACGATGTAGGCGACGCGCATGGCGCTGCCCAGGATGCGCGCGCGTTCGTGTGCCCGCGCGCCGTCGGGGCTCCTGGCGAGCAACTCGCCGAACACCGGGCTCAACTCGCCCTTCAGCGAGCCCTGGTGCCGGTAATAATTGGCCAGCGCGATGAACAGCCGTCCGGGATGATCCGTGCCGGCAACGGCCCAGTGCGCCGAGAGGTTCAGGCTCTGCTCGCCGCGGTAGTCGGGATGCGCACGCCAGCCGACATCGGACAGCAGGCAGGCCGCCCGGCGCAGTCGGCGCTCCTCCGCGCTCTCGGCGTGACCGACGAGCGCAAACAGGTTGTCGGTCCAGTCACACAGCTCGCGCACATAGTCGAGCGAGCGCCCGCCGATTGCCGCGGCATCCTCACACGCCGCGACCAGCGGATCCCGCGCGCGCTCCTTGTCTTCCAGCAGCGTGTAAAGCAGCCCCTCGCGCACGCCGAAGGCCGATATGACAACATGCGAAGGCCGCATCTTTCTGAGCAGCCGCCACATCACCAGGCAAGCATGGCGCACTGTGTCGCGCCGGCCGCGCGAAAGCTGGTCGATGCCGGGAACCGCATCGTCCGGGTTCTTGACGATGTCGCGGGTGAAGCGCTGCGCCTCCTCGGCGTCGATCTGATAGCCGTGAAAAATGCGCAGCGGATAGCCATGCTTCGCCATGTGCAGCCGGGCGATCGCCCGCCATTCGCCGCCGATCGCGTAGAACGACCGCCCCTGCCCGCGGTCCAGCCAGTCGACCTCCGCGAGCACACGGTCGATCTCGGCCTTGGCCGCGTTGAAATCCTGGCCGAAGGCCTCCTTGATGTAGAGATGGCCGAGCGCCAGGCTGACCGGGCGCGGTTTATCCAGCACGATCCGACCGTTCTCGATCTCCACCAGTTCCAGCGAGCGCCCGCCGATATCTCCCGCGATCCCGTCGGCGTTCATGAAGCCGGAAAGGATGCCGTTCGCCGTCAATTCGGCCTCGCGCACTTCGCTGAGCATCTCGATGCCGGTGCCGCAGATTTGTTCCGCCGCCGCGATGAACGCTGGTCCGTTCTCGGCGACGCGCACCGCCGCCGTGGCGAACGGATAGAAGCGCTTGATACCCATATGCGTCACGAGCGCGCGGAAACGGCGCAGGGTGTCGAGCGTGCGCTTGACGTTTTCGTCCTTCATCCGCCCGTTCCCGGCAACCCCGCTGCCGAGGCGGCAAGTGACGCTCTCGTTGTGCAACTGCGTGGGACTGCGGGTGAGACCTTCAAAGATCACCAGCCGCACGGTGTTGGAGCCGATATCGATCACCGCAACGGGCTTACGCCGGTCGAAACGGGGGCGCTCATCCTGTTGCATGGACGTTGTCCCGAGTCATTTCTGTTTGCGCTGCATCTTTTTCGGCGACGCCTTCACCTCGTCCGCGGGCGCGGCCTGACCATGCGCGATCGAGACCGTTGGCGGAAAGTCCTGGCGCAGCGACTCGCCCCGTCCCGACAGGCTGGGGTTATTGATGAAATACTGGTGCGCGTTGAACGGCTCGTCTTCCTCGCCCAGAAGAATGCGCCGCGAGGTGCCATCCGGCAGGATTTCCCAGCTCTGCTGGTTGTCTTTCAGGTTTGCCAGCATGATCTGCCCGAGAACCTGCTCGTGCACCGTCGGGTTCAGGATCGGCGCCATCGCCTCGACACGGCGTTCGAGGTTGCGCGGCATCATGTCTGCCGAACTGATATAGACCCGCGCCTTCGGCGATGGCAAGCCGTGGCCGGCGCCGAAACAGTATATCCGGGCGTGCTCGAGAAAGCGTCCCACGATGCTTTTCACCCGGATATTGTCCGACAGTCCGGGAACTTGCGGGCGCAGGCAGCAGATGCCGCGCACGATCAACTCGATCGGCACGCCATCCCGGCTGGCGCCGTATAGCGCGTCGATCACGTCGCCATCGACCAGCGCGTTCATCTTCATCCAGATCCCTGCCGGCTTGCCGGCACGTGCCTGATCCGCTTCCTCGCCAATGTGCTTGAGGATGCGCTCCTTGATGCCGCCGGGCGAGGCCGCCATCAGTTCCAGGTCGCGCGGCTTTGCATAGCCGGTAACATAATTGAAGATGCGCGAGACGTCGCGCCCGATGGCCGGGTCGGCGGTGAAGAAGGATAAGTCCGTGTAAATCCGGGCCGTGACCGGGTGGTAGTTGCCGGTTCCGATGTGACAGTAGGTGCGGACCCCGCCCGGCTCGCGCCGCACCACCTGGCCGAGCTTGGCGTGCGTCTTCAGCTCCAGGAAGCCGAACACCACCCGCACGCCCGCACTTTCAAGATCCTTGGCCCAGCCGATATTGGCCTTCTCGTCGAAACGCGCCTTGATCTCGATAACCGCCGTGACCTCCTTCTCGGCCTCCGCCGCGGCGATCAGCGCTTCCACAATGGGCGAATGCTTGGAGGTTCGGTAGAGCGTCCACTTGATCGCCATGACATCGGGATCGGCGGCAGCCTGCTTCAGGAACTGCGAGACCACGTCGAAGGATTCATAGGGGTGGTGGATAACGATATCCTTCGCCTTGATCGCGGCGAGGCAGTCTCCGCCGTGCTCGCGGATGCGCTCGGGAAAGCGGATCGTGAACGGCTCGAACATCAGGTCCGGCCGATCCTCGGTGATCATCTCCTTCGTGTCGGCGAGCCCCAGCAGGCCGCTGTGCGTGAACACCTGCGTCTCGTCGACTTCCAGCGCGTTGATGATGAGTTCGCGGAACGGCTGGGGCATGCCCGCCTCGATCCCCAGCCGGATCACCGAGCCGAGCCGGCGTTTCTTCAGCGCCGTCTCGAACAGCCGCACGAGGTCTTCGGCCTTTTCCTGCACCTCGATATCGCTGTCGCGCAGAATGCGGAAGGCGCCCTGGCTTTCCACGCTATGATCGGGAAACAGCTCATCGACGAACAGCGCTACCAGCGTCTCGGCGCGGATGAAGCGCACGCGCGGCCGCCCGTTCGCCACCTTCACCCCTCCCGGCTCGGGCAGCCGGATGAAGCGCGGCAGTCCCATCGGCAGCGGGATCAGCGCGTACATCTTCTCCGGGCTGGTCGTGTCCGGCTTGCGGTCTTTCTCAGTCAGTTCCAGCCCGAGCGTGAAGCCGAAATTGGGGATGAACGGGAAGGGATGCGCGGGATCGACCGCGATCGGCGTGAGCGTGGGAAAGACCTCCGACTGGAAGAAGTCCTTCAGCCAGTCCCGGTCCGCCCTGGTGATCTCGTCACCGTCCAGCACCTGGACGCCCTGCTCTTCGAGCGCCTTTTGAAGCGTGCTCCACTGGTCGTGCTGCGCCTTGGAGATCTCGGCAACGACCTGGTTGATCCGGGCGAGCTGCTCCTTGGCGGTCAGCCCGTCCTGGCTGACGGTCGCGATGCCTTCGGCAATGTGCTCGCGCAGGCCGGCGACGCGCACGATGTAGAACTCGTCGAGATTCGACGCCGAAATCGCCAGGAAGCGAAGCCGTTCCAGCAGCGGATGGTTCGGATTGGCCGCCTCTTCCATGACCCGCCGGTTGAACTGGAGCCAGGACAGTTCGCGATTGTAAAAGCGCCCGTAGCCCCGGTACTCCTCCGGCACGGCCCGGTCGTCACTCGGCAGTTTCTCGGCAATGCTCATGGCTCAAATCCGGGAGTTCCGGTGGCAACTCAACGCGCGGCGACCATCAGCGGGTTTCCGCCGACACGAAACGGGCGGCGAAGCGCGGCGTGATCCGGCGCCGTTCGGCCAGCGCGGCCTTGTCCATTCGCGCGACCAGGTCGGCCGCGGCCGCGACCGAGCGTTCCATGCGCCGCAACAGATAGTCGATCACGGGCGGCGGCGCGGACAGCTGCCGGTCATCGAACAGCTTGACCAGCACAGCGCGCAAGAGGGCGTCGTCCGGCGCGCCGATCTGCGCGAATGGCAGCGAGCGCAGCCGCGAACGCAAATCGCCAAGCCCGATCGGCCAGGCGCCGGGCAGGCTGCGCGCCGTCAGCAGGATATCGAATCCGCGCTCGCGCGACAGGTTCAACAGGTGAAACAGCGCGCGCTCATCCCGCAGGAAACGGTCGACATCCTCCAGGGCGAGCGGCGCGGCATCCACGGCGTCCACCATGCCTTCCTCGAGCGCTGCCGCCGAGAGAACCTTCGCCCGGCTGCGTCCGCGCCAGACATTCACCAGATGGCTTTTCCCCGCCCCCGCCGGCCCGGCGATCAGGGCGCAACGCGCGCTCCAGTCCGGCCAGCTTTCGATGAGGCGCATCGCATCGGCATTGCAGTCGCTCACCATGAAGTCGTCGGCGTCGAGCGCGGGCACATGCGGCAGATCGAGCGCCAACTGCCTGTCGCGTTGTCTGCCAGCTTCGCCCGCCATCGCGCCGCTCACTCACTCCCTGCCGCCGAGCGGCCCCGCCTCAATCTCCGAGCGCATCATAATAGGCCATATGGCGCATCCACCGGGCCAGGTACACGGCGGCGGAGGTCAGCGTGAGAATACCGACGATCCATGTCAGCGGCGTTACGAACGGATCGAGCGCCGGCAGCACGCCGAGCTGCGCGAGCACGACGCCGGCCAGCACGATCTGACCGGCCGTGTTCGCCTTGCTGATCCAGGACGGCCGCAACTCCACCGCACGGTCCAGCATCCAGGACAGGATCACGGCGCCGACGATCAGCAGGTCGCGGCTCACCACGGCAATCACGAGCCAAGCCGGCATATGCCCGAGGAAACCCAGCGTGACATAGATCGCGACCAGAAGCAGCTTGTCCGCAACCGGGTCGAGATAGGCGCCCAGCTCGGTCTTCCAGTTGTAATGGCGCGCGAGAAAGCCGTCCACGCCGTCGCTGATGCCGGCCACCAGGAACAGAATGAAGGCCGGCGTGTGGGCGCCGTTGATAATGAGCCAGACGACAATGGGAACGAGCAGGATGCGAATGACCGTAATCAGGTTCGGCAGATACACAGCGTCCTCGCCACGGAATGACGTTATGGCAGGCGGACACGACGGCCACGGTTCAGCGCTGACGCAGAATCCATTCGCCCCGGCTCTCATTCAGCGTAAGTCCTTGCGCACCAGCGGCCTTCGCGAAACGCTCCGCGCCGCCGGGAAAGGATAGCACGACTTCCGCGCCGCCCGCGAACAGGGACTTCACCTCGACATCCTGCGCGCCGGAGATGCCGGTGATGGTCTCGCGCATCCGGCGCCACCCCTTGAGGCTGTCGAAGGCAGCGGTCAGTGTGAAGCTCTCCAGCGGCGCCGGCCCCTCGAGCGCGCCCTGGTTCTTCAGCGATGTCAGGCGCCAGCGCGCTTCCACCGCCGTGCGGGCAATCTCGGCGGCCCGCGCGGCGGCGCCGTCGACATCGCCATCGTAGACCCGAAAGTTCTGCGAGAAGGTGAACCGCCCGATGGAATCCTCGCCCCGCAGCGCCACGCGCAAGCTGCCTTCGGCCTGATCGAGGCTGGCCGACGCCAGCACGACATACGGCGCGCCGACGCTCTGTTTCAGCGTCTCGACCGCCTGGCTCGTGGCGTCCACCCCGGCGGGCAGGCTGGCGCCCGCCTGCGCGGAAGCAAGCTGCAATGGTGTCAGGCCGTGTTCGAGATCGAGCGCGCTCCAGGCCGCCCGCCAGGCTTGTGAAACCTCCTCGCCCTGCGCCATCGGCACCAGCGCCACCGGCGGCGCCTGCTGCTGCGTGTAGGGCAAGCCGATACGGTCCAGCAGATCGCGCACCTTCGCCGCCTCGAAGGTGTAATCGAGCTTGGCGATGTAGCGCGTGCTGGAAAAACGCTCCTCGCGCACGACGTATCCGTCCACCAGCCCGTCGATGGCGGAATCGCCCAGCTCGGGCAGCCGGTCATGCGCATTGAAGGCGACGAGGCGCGTGAAAAGCTGGCGCAGCGCGCGCTGGCTGCCTTGTTTTATCGCGCGTTCCTTGGCGGTTACGGCATCGCTCGCCTGGGTGTTCACCGCCACCTTGGCGACGGTATAGACCGGCGGCTGCTGCGCATGCGCGGCCGTCGCCAGCACGACGAGAACCATCGCCAAGAGGCCGGCGCCAAGACGGTCTGAAAAGAAACTGCTCATTGTCCTCGCGTGATCCGGATGAATGGCCGCGTCCGGGTTGCATGGACTGCGGCTTATCAATTTCGCGCATTGTCGGCAATGACTGCGGCGGAAATATCCCGTCGCGGCGACTCTGCGCTTGACCGGACCGGCATGCCGCGTAACTCAATGACATTGAACGAAGCGCAAAAGGGGCAGCGCGAAGGAATGTCCGACAAGCCGTCCGAGCGGGACAACAGCCTGACCTACGCCCAAGCCGGCGTGAACATCGACGCGGCCGACCGGCTCGTGCGCGCCATCAAGCCGCTCGCCGCCCGCACCGCGCGGCCCGGCGCGAACGCCGATCTGGGCGGTTTCGGCGGGCTGTTCGACATCGGCGCGGCCGGGTTCAACGACCCGATTCTTGTCGCGGCGACCGATGGCGTCGGCACGAAGCTGAAAATCGCCATCGAAACGGGGCAGCATGGCGGCATCGGTATCGACCTCGTGGCCATGTGCGTCAACGATATCGTTGTTCAGGGCGCAACGCCGCTGTTCTTCCTGGACTATTTCGCCTGCGGCACACTGGAGCCGGCCATCGCTAAAGCCGTGATCGCCGGGGTCGCCTCCGGCTGCGAGGAGGCCGGCGCGGCGCTGATCGGCGGGGAAACCGCGGAAATGCCGGGGCATTACGCGCCGCGGGATTATGACCTCGCCGGCTTCGCGGTCGGGGCCGTGGAGCGTACGGCAATCCTGCCGCGCACCGATATGACGGCGGGAGATGTCATCATCGCCCTGCCCTCTTCGGGCCTCCACTCCAATGGCTTTTCGCTGGTGCGCCGCATCGTCGCGGAGACAGGGCTGGACTGGGCCGCGCCCGCGCCTTTCGCGCCGGGAGACACGCTGGGCGCGGCGCTGCTGACGCCCACGCGCATCTATGTGCGTCCCGTGCTGGCCGCCTTGCCGGCGGGCGTGAAGGCGCTGGCACATATCACCGGCGGCGGACTGCCGGAAAACCTGCCGCGCGTCCTGCCCGATACGCTCGCCGCCGAGATCGACCTGTCCGCGCTGAAGCCGCAACCGGTGTTCGGCTGGCTGGCATCGCAGGGCGGCGTCAGCGAATCGGAGATGCTGCGGACCTTCAACTGCGGAGTCGGCATGACCGTCTTCGCGGCGGAGGCCGATGCGGATGCGGTGATCGCGGCGTTGCGCGCGGAAGGCGAACAGCCGGCCGTCATCGGACGGCTGACGCAGCGTGCGGACGGCGCGCCGGTGCGCATTTCCGGCCGGATCGCGTGGACGGCATGAGCGGGCGGCGGAAACTCGGCGTGCTCATCTCGGGGCGCGGCAGCAATCTGGCCGCGCTGATCGAGGCGTGCGCCGCAGATGACTTTCCCGCCGAGATTGCCGCGGTCATTTCGAACCGGCCGGGGGCCCCGGGCCTGGACCACGCCCGACAGGCAGGCATTGCGGCGCAGGTTATCGACCACAAGGGCTTTGCCGGCCGCGCGGCGTTTGACCATGCGCTGGACGATGCGCTGCGTGCAGCAAACGTCGAGCTTGTCTGCAATGCCGGTTTCATGCGCCTGCTCACGCCGGATTTCGTCGAGGCCTGGCGCGACAGGCAACTCAACATTCACCCTTCGCTGCTGCCGGCATTTCGCGGCCTCGACACCCATGAACGCGCCCTCGCCGCGGGTGTGCGGATCAGCGGCTGCACCGTGCATTTCGTGCGCGCCGAGATGGATGCCGGCCCCATCGTCGCGCAGGCCGCCGTACCGGTTCTGCCGGGCGACGATGCAGACGCCCTCGCGGCGCGGGTGCTGCGCGCGGAGCATCGGCTGTATCCTTGGGCGGTCAGGCTGGTGGCGAGCGGTGCGGCGTGGGTCGAGGATGAACGGGTGGTCTACGCGCCGCAGGTCACGCAGCCGGATAGTCTCAGCCTGTTCGCCCCTGCCCCCGGAGACGAGCGGTAACGCCCGTTTGCCATTTGGGCCGCGCTGAAAGAAAGAGCCAATGCACGCCCCCCATTCACCGGCGGCGGCGCGATCGGGCACGGCTTGACGGCAAGGGACGCGCGCCACCCCACGAGAGGCGTTAGTTCTGCATCCGCTCCCAGAACTGGCGAAGCTCCTGCGTGCGCTGACGCTGCGTGCTGCGATTGCGGCGCGGACGAATACGGTTGCGGCCACGGCGTGAAGACGGCGCGCGCCACTGACGCGAAACGTTGTCGTAAGCCTGCTGCTGGTTTTCCCGGCGGGCCTTTTCCCGGCGCGCCTCGCGTATCCGTTCTTCGCGTTCGGCACGAAGCCGCGCCAGCCGGGCGATCTCTTCGTTCTTTTCCAGCGTCGCGACGGCCGTCTCGACCTGGTCGAACAGGCTGGAAACACGATCGGCGTTGCCGCCGAGATCGTGCTCGACATAGCGCGAGGCCGAGCGCACGTCGATCCGGGCGCTGTTGCCGCCGCCGCGTATGCGCAGCGCGACATCGCCGGTAATCCCGAACAGCAGCGAGCGGTCGACCGCCTCGATATAGCCCGGCTCGCGACCCGAAGGCGGCGTGGCCGAAACGATCCGCCAGCCCAGCTCGCTTATCGATTCGCGCACGAGGCTGAACGTCTCGTCCGCCGAGCGCTCGACCCGCAGCGGCTCCATTGTCAGGATCTCGCTGTCATTGTCGCTGGGGGCGGCACTCGCGGCGACGCGCATCTGGCGCTCGACCTCCGCGCGGACGCCTGCCAGTTCACGGAAGGGCGGCGGCGAGGCCGTATCGGTCGTGACCTGCGTCACCCGGGGTTTCATCACGAGCTGGGGCAAGGACCAGGCCGGCCCGGCCAGCACCAGCCCGGCAGCGAAGATCGCCATCAGCGCCTTGCGCGAGCCGCGCGAGCCGTCCTGCCAGATACGCACCAGCGCCACCAGGGCGAGCGCCAGGGCCAGGGCAGCACCGATCACCGCGATCCCGAACAAACGCATCGCCACCGGCGTCGCCAGCCCGGCGAACTGGTGCAGCAGGATCGTCAGGATAAACAGTTGCAGCACGATCAGCGCCAGGCGGCGGCTCCACACCGCCGTGCGCGACATTTGCACGAAACCTCGCATCAGTCCCGCCTGTCCTCGTTGCGGACCGTTTCCGGACTCATACCCGCTTCACCCGCGGTCATGCAAACCGAGCCTAAGCGATGCTGGACGATATTCGGTAAACGCCCTAATGTTTGCGTGAAACCGACGCAATACGTCGCGGGGATCGAACGCCCCGAAAACACATCAGCCAACAGGATCGCGACCGCTCATGTCCGAACTCAGCAATGCCCAGCGCCGCGCGGTGGAAACCGTTGCCCACGGCTTCGTCAATCTCGCGCAGCTCCCCAAGACCGGCCCCATCGTTCTGGACCGCGGGAAGGGCGTCTATGTCTGGGACACTTCCGGCAATAAGTACCTCGAAGGCATGGCCGGATTGTGGTGCACCGCTCTTGGCTACGGCAACGAGGAGATGGCCGAGACGGCTCGCGAACAGGTCTCGAAACTGTCCTTCGCGCACCTGTTTGCCGGGCGCAGCCACGATCCGGGCGTCGCGCTGGCCGAAAAGATCAAGGAACTCTCGCCTGCCCCGGCCTCGCACGTGTTTTTCGGCTGCTCCGGGTCCGAAGCCAACGATTCCCAGATCAAGCTGACCTGGTACTACAACAACGCGCGCGGCAAGCCGGAAAAGAAGAAGATCATCAGCCGGCAGATGGGCTATCACGGCGTCACGCTCGCCTCGGCCAGCCTGACCGGCATTCCGCGCATGCACGTCGATTTCGACTTGCCGCTCGACCGCTTCATCCATGTTTCTCTGCCCAGCCACTACCGCGGCGCGGAAGAGGGCGAGAGCGAGGAGGACTTCGCCACCCGGCTGGCCGAGGAACTCGACCAGACCATCCAGCGTGAAGGCCCGGATACGGTCGCGGCGTTCTTTGCCGAGCCGGTGATGGCGGCGGGCGGCGTTCACGTCCCCCCGCGCACCTACTTCGACAAGATTCAGCCGGTGCTGGAGCGCCACGACGTGCGCCTGATCGCCGACGAGGTGGTCTGCGCCTTCGGGCGTACCGGCGAATGGTTCGGCTCACAGACCTATGGCATCAGGCCGGACAGCATTAGCATCGCCAAGCAGCTCACCTCGGCCTATGCGCCGTTGTCGGCCATCACGGTGCCCGGCTATCTCTACGACGCAATCGAGGCCGAGAGCGAGAAGATCGGCATGTTCGCGCACGGCTACACCTATATGGGCCATCCGCTGTCGTCCGCCCTCGCCCTGAAGGCGCTGGAGATCTACGAGCGCGACGACATTGTCGGCCACGTCAAGCGCGTCGCGCCCGGGTTCCAGGCGAAGGTGAAGGCGCTCGGCGAGCATCCGCTCGTGGGCGACGCGCGCGGCGTCGGGCTGGTGGGCGGCCTGGAGCTTGTGGCCGACAAGGCGACCAAGCGCCCGTTCGCGGGCAATGTCGGCATGGGCCCGCGCGTCGTGAAAGCCTGCGAAGACGAGGGGCTGATCCTGCGCGCCATCGGCGATGTCGTGGCCATCTGTCCGCCGCAGATCATAAACGAACAGCAGATCGACGAGCTTTTCGAGATGCTCGGCCGCGCGCTCGACCGCGTCGAAGCCGAGGTCGAGAAGGAACAGCTCCGCGCGGCTTAAGAACCGCATCCGGTAAAACGTGATAATTCCGCCGCGCGGCGCCGCCCACGGTTGCGCCGGCGGCGTTCGCGTGACACATCCTGCTCCGGGATGACGTGCCTGCACCGGCCCTTGAGATCAGTCGAACATGGCGAACAGCAAGACGAAGAAGGCGGCCGGAAACGGTGGCGGCCGGGAGAACCAGCGCAAGATCGTCGTGCGCCAGGCGCGGCTCAGCGACGTGCCGGCGATCGCGGCGCTCAGCCGGCGCGTCTACGCGCCCTACCCCGGCTACAGCCAGCGCGCGATCCGCAGCCAGATCACCAATTTCCCGGAAGGCCAGTTCGTCGCCGAATACGAAGGCGAGATGGTCGGCCACTGCGCGACCTTCATCATTTCCGGCGAGGTGGCACTGAACCCGCATACCTGGGCGGAGATCACGGGCGACGGGCTGGCCTCGCGGCACGACCCGACAGGCGACTACCTCTATGGCATGGAGGTCAGCGTCGATCCCAACTACCGGCGCCTGCGCATCGGCCGCCGGCTCTATGCCATGCGCGAAAAGCTGTGCCAGGAACTGCGCCTCAAGGGCATCGTGTTCGGCGGGCGGATGCCGGGCTATGCGCGGCGGCGCAAGGCCTATCCCGACCCGGAGGACTATGTGCGCGCCGTGTCCGAGCGGAAAATCCGCGACACGGCGATCCGGTTTCATCTCTCCAACGATTTCGAGGCGATCGGCGTTCTCAAGGACTACGACCCCGACGATCCTGAATCGCTGGGCTACGCCACCCACATGGTGTGGCTCAATCCGCTCTATGTCGAAGCGGGCGAGAAGCCCGGCTCGGAGCGGTCAATGGCCCAGCCCGAGCAGGTGCGCGTGGCGACCGTCCAGCTCCAGATGCGCCGCATCAGCGACAAGGACGAGTTCGAGCACCAGATCGAATATTTCGTGGATGTGGCGGCCGACTACCGCGCGGATTTCGTCCAGTTCCCCGAACTGATGACGCTGCAACTGCTGTCCGCCGAGCCGGAGCCGCTGCCGCCGAGCGACGGCATCGCGCGCATTGCCGACTACACCGACTGGTTCAAGGAGTTCATGCACCGCCTGGCGATGCGCTACAACATCAACATCATCGGCGGCTCGCACCCCACGCGCGACGAGGACGGCGAAATCCGCAACGCGGCCTATGTCTTCCTGCGCGACGGCTCGGTCCACCGGCAGGACAAGATCCACATCACGCCGGACGAGGCCTATTGGTGGAGCCTGAAGGGCGGCAACCGCGTCGATGTCATCAACACGGATTGCGGGCCGATCGGGGTGCTGATCTGTTATGACTGCGAATTCCCGGAACTGGCGCGCCATCTCGTCAACCAGGGCGCCATGCTGCTGTTCGTGCCGTTCTGCACCGACGAGCCGCGCGGCTATCTGCGCGTGCGCTATTGCTGCCATGCACGCGCCATCGAGAACCAGATCTACATGGTGCTGTCGGGCGTGGTCGGTAACCTGCCGAACGTGGAGAACATGGACATCCACTACGCCGAAAGCGCGATCCTGACGCCGTGTGATTTCGCCTTCGCCCGCGACGGGGTCGCCGCCGATGCCGCGCCCAACACCGAAACCATCGTGTTCGCCGATCTCAAGCTGTCGGATTTGCGGGTGGCGCGCTCATCCGGCTCGGTGCGCAACCTGCGCGACCGGCGGTTTGATCTCTACCGGGTGGTGTGGAACACGCGGCGGACGTCCTGAGGGCCGCCGGAGCGCATGGACGCAAGACGTCAGGGAGAAGCCATGTATATCGCCATGAACAGGTTCAAGGTCGCCAAGGGCCGCGAGGCGGAATTCGAGGAGATGTGGATGACCCGCGACTCCTACCTGCACGAGGTGCCCGGCTTCGTCGAATTCCACCTGCTGCGCGGGCCGGAGCGTGACGATCACCGGCTTTACACGTCGCACTCGACGTGGGCGTCCTACGAGGACTTTCAGAACTGGACGCGCTCTGAAGCCTTCCGCAAGGCTCACGCCAATGCCGGCAGCATGACCGATGGGCTGACGTTGGAAGCACCCGCCTTCGAGGGATTCGAGGTGGTCGGCACGGTCAAGTCCGGAGCGTAACCGGCCCGCAATACAGCGACGTGCCGTAGCCATGGAAGCGCAAGCAGTGCCGCCGATGTTCCGGCCTCTTTTTTGCCGTAAAACTTGGGATCGCGCGTCAAAATCCTCTGGACGCAGAGTGGCAACTGGGCTACGGTGCAATCAATTAAGTTTCGCCACAACGTTGGATGACCCGTCAAGAGGGCCGGAGCAATCCGGTCCTCTTTTACGTTGTGCACCGCAAAATCGCCTCACGCCGCATTTTCGCTCATTTCCCCGTGCGCCCGCCCTTCGGCAAGCAGCCGCGCCGTCGCCGTCTCCGTCGCTTCGATCAGCCGCCGGCGGAATTCATCCCGCGGCAACCCGGGCGGGATCGGCTCAAGAAATTCCATGACGATGGTGCCTGGCCTGAGCCGCCAGGCGTGGCGCGGCCAGTACAGCCCGGAATTGAGCGCCAGGGGCACGCAAGGCACGTCAAGCGCCTCGTACAGCATGACGACGCCGGGCTTGTAGTCCGGCGCCGCGCCCGGCGCTCGGCGCGTCCCTTCGGGAAAAATGAAGATTTGCCGTGCCTCGGCCGCGCGCGAGCGGGCCGCACGCGCCATGTCGCGCAAGGCGACGGCGCCGCGCTCGCGCCGCACCGGGATCATGCCCATTTTGCGCGCGAACTGACCGTACAGCGGAATACGCATCAGCTCCTGCTTGATGATGACGCAGGGCGCACGGAGATAGGCCATTGGCGCGATCGTGTCCCAGGCCGACTGGTGCTTGGCGGCAACGATGCAGCCCCCCTCCGGGAGCCGTTCACGCCCGCGCACCTCGATCCCGATCCCGGCGATCACCCGCAGCAATCCGACAACAATGCGCGCATGCAGCTTCCAGGCCCATATCACCCAGCTCCGCGGCGCGAAAAGCAGCGGCAAGGCGAACAGCATGATGAGCATGGTCGCGAGATAGAACGCGGCGTGAAACAGCAGGGACCGAATCAAAACGCAGCCTCACAGCGAAACCGGGTCGAAACAGCCGCGGATACGCTCGACCAGCGGGCCTCCTGCTATGAACCGCACCGCGGCGCACCGGCCCACGCTGGCGAGGTATTTCACGAATTCACTGGCTACCAGGCTGAATGTCTTGGGATGCCGCCACCACGCATCGAGCCGCAGCTTGGCCGGCACGACCGGATAGGGAATGAGCTTCAACTCCGGCAACGCGCGGCGCAGTTCCACCAGCCCGCGCGGCATGTGGTAGCTGGACGTCACCACGATGACCGAGCGGAAGCGGCGTTGTGCCAGCCAGCGCCGCGTTCCGTCGGCGTTCTCGATCGTGTCGCGGGCATTGCGGTCGAGGTCGATGCAGCAGTCGAACAGCCGCCTGGCCTCCGGATTGACACGCCGGAGCATCGCGCCCGTGGTCTTGGGATGCACGCCGGAAATCAGGAGACGGCGGCCACGCTCGCTCGCCAGTAGCCGCACAGCCTCGGTCACACGGGATTCGCCGCCGGTCAGCACGACGATGGCGTCAGCCTTGACGTTGCCGTCGGGCCGCGCCTTGTCGACGTGATTCACGAAAACGACCAGGCCGGCGAAGAACAGAATAACGCAAAACGCCGCGAGAATTCCGGCCCAGCGCAAAAATGTCAGTGCGCCGCCACGGCGTCGGAGACGGGATTTTGCGGTTTCACCCTCACTGCGCGTTCGCATGGACATCATAGCCTGCGGAGGAAAAAGCATGCCGATCACCGGCCGGCATCGCGCCGGGGCACGACGTGCCCCCTGAAAGCGTGATTATACGGCGTGATCGCACTGAAAACATTATGGCATTTATCAGCGGTTTTGCGCGTCCAGGATGTGATACACGCCAAACCGGGAGGTCGTACGGCAAATGGCCGCAACGGCCACGACGACGAACACCAACAGGGCATAGCCAACCCAGTCGAGCGTGCCTGCCCCGATCAGCCGGCGCAGTTCGGCATCGGTTGCCGGCGACGCGCCGAACAGCGACGGCAGCAGCGGAAATACCACGAACACCAGCGCCGCCAACCCGGCGCCCGCTGAACCGGCAAAGATCCCCAGAGCCTGGAAGTGCTTCTCGAACTGCTTGGCGATGAACTGGTCACGCGCACCAACGAAATGCAGCACCTCGACAATGTCCCGGTTCGACGCCATCGCGCTGCGCGTCGCCGAGACGATAATGGCCACCGTGGCCAATGCCACGAGAACGATCACCCCGAGCCCGGCGACCGCCAGGGTACTGGTCACACTGCGGATCTGCGCCTTCCACCGGCCGTGGTCATCCAGCACAGCGCCATCGAATTCCCCTTCGAGCGCCACGCTCAAGGTCGGCAGATCCGGCGGATCGGCGCGGTCGAGCTGAACCGCGATCAGCCGGGGCAGCGGCAGCGAATCCAGCCCCTCCACCTTGCCGAGCCACGGTTCGATGAGCGCGTCCGTCTCACTGCGCGACAACACGCGGACATCGCTGATCCCGATCTGCTTCGACAGGAAGGTGCTGATTCGCTCCAGCCTCTCCTCGGTTTGCGCGGGATCGTCCGCG
Organism: Dichotomicrobium sp.; assembly: GCA_046543175.1. Taxonomy (GTDB): domain Bacteria; phylum Pseudomonadota; class Alphaproteobacteria; order Rhizobiales; family Rhodomicrobiaceae; genus Dichotomicrobium. The sequence goes on along the minus strand of JBKGZY010000004.1, from coordinate 22,075 downwards.
GGACGCACCTGCACCGTCACCTCGCTGGCCACGTCCTGAAGCCACGCCGAGGCCGACTGGTTGATGAGATAGACGACGCCGGTCGTCAGGCTGGCGAGAAACGCCATGATCGTGATGACCACCACCAGCGAGCGGCCGGTAACCGAACGCGGCGGCACGATCGGCGCGTTGCGCAGGACAAGCTTCGGCACGGCCAGCGGCTGCTCACGGATCACGGCGGGAAGCGAACGGCGCGTCGTTTCAATGTTCATGACTGGCCTAGCCGACGATCTGAACGGTGCCGCGCTCAAGCTGCAGGCGCGGCGCACCGAATTGCCGCATCAATTGATAATCGTGTGTCGCGATGATGACCGAGGTGCCCAGCCGGTTCAGTTCCACGAACAAGCGCAGGAGCCGGCGGGCCATTTGCGGGTCGACGTTACCCGTGGGCTCGTCGGCCAGCAACAGTTCCGGCTTGCCGATGACGGCGCGGGCAATGGCCGCGCGCTGCTTCTCACCACCGGAGAGAACCGGCGGATAGGAGTTCATCCGGTTGCCAAGCCCCACCCATTTGAGCAGCTCGGTGACATCATCGCGGTATTCCGAGGGCTTGCGGCCATGCACGCGCAGGGGCAGGGAGATGTTCTCCCAGGTCGTCATGTGATCGAGCAGACGGAAGTCCTGGAACACGATGCCGATGCGCCGGCGCGTGCGGGCGCGCTCCTCGGGCAGAAGATTGCTGGTGCTCTTGCCGAACAGATGCACGCTGCCGCGCGTCGGCTTCAACGACATGAACAACAGCCGCAACAGCGTCGACTTGCCTGCGCCGGAGGGGCCGGCCAGGAAGTAGAACGAGCCGGGCAGCAGATGGAAGGTCACCTCCCGCAATACGTCCTCGCCCTCGTCGTAGCGCATTGCGACGTTCTCGAAGCGGATCACCGCATACTCCCGCTGGTTGATAGCTCAGGGATTGTTGCTGCTGGTTGTGGCTTTCTCAATGGCTGCCTTATTGGTATCAACCAAATTTGGCATGTACAGGAGAATGGCTCGGGGCGAACGCCCTGAGCGACGGACGGTATAGCGGGAGGCGGAAAAATGGAATTCCGATGCCCAGCCTGTGAGACGAGTTATCGCGTACCAGTGCGCATTGATCAACAGGTGCGCTGCGCGCGCTGCAACCATGTCTGGCGCGTCGCCGAGACCGACTTCGTCATCGCGGATGACAGTCCGGACGAAAGCGAGATGCCCGAGGAGTTTTCCAGCCACGACTCCGACGACGCGCGCGACGAGGCAGGCCCGCAGGACGCGGATCAGGACAGCCTGTCGGCGCTGCTCGACGGCCGCGTAAGCTGGCCCACCGAACGGGACGCCGGGCACGAAACGGAAGACCACGCGCCTGCCGGGACATGGGACGGCACCGAGCCGGGCAGTCCCTCCCCGGAACGATACATGGCGAATTTCGCCCCGGAACAGGATACCGGCCATGAAACCTTCTGGGGCGGATCGCCGCAAGCCGACGAGGAACAGGCGCGCGTGGCGTACAGCGATGAACCGGAAACCCCGTCCGATCCGGCAAGTCCGGACAGCCAGGTAGTCGGTGGCTGGTTCTCCGCGGGCGAGCCCGACGAGCGCGACGATCAGCCCGGCGGCGAGACCCATGCCGCGGCATTCGAGCGCATCATGGAAGGCATCGAGGAGGTCATCGCCGAAGGCGGCAACGCGCATGAGGATAGCCCGGATGACGGCGATGGCGAGCAGGGCGACAATCCGCTGCGGGCGTTGATGAACCAGAACGATCGTGCGAACGACCTCGACCAGGGTGAACCGGAAGCGCCGGAAGCTTCGGGGGTCGGGAACGAAATACCGGACGATCCGTGGGGCGGAAAGGTGGTGCGCCTGACGACGCCGGGCGGCGCGCAGCACCCAGACGACAGCGACCACGAGGCGAACGGGGACGCCGACGCTGCCCGGGGCGAAACCGCCGCTTCCGTTCAGCCGATGGCGGATTTCATCGGCAAGATCGCGGGCGACCGCGCCGACCCCGGCGCCTCGGAACCCGACGACATGGAAACTGGCGCCGGCGAACCGGCGGCCCGGCAGCCTGTTGACGACCGGGAAGCGGGGCCGGTGCATTTCGGCGCCCTGCGGTCGGACATGGACGATTCGGCGAGGTATTCACAACGCGACCCTTACCAGCGCGACGACGCAGACGAAGACTGGGCCGGGCAGATGCATGGCGCCGGCCAACCTGACGCCGATCCGCGCGACGGCGAGGGATTCGACGCCGACGAGGACATTTTCGCAGACCGCGAGACGGATACCGAGACCTGGCGGGACGAACCGGCGGATGCCTTCGTCGCACGCGCCCTTGCCGACAGCGATCAGCAGCGCGGCGACCCGTCATTCTCCGATGTTCCGTCGGGCGCCAATGACGACGCATTGCTGGCGGAATATGATTTCGGGGACGACGAACCCGTTGAAATGCCCGCTGTGGCAGCGGCCAAACCGCAGCCGCGCCGTGGCAGAAGCGTCGTCACCGTCGCCACGGCCTGGGCTTTGTTCCTGATGGTCCTGGCCGGTGGCGCCGCGTCGGTTGTCAGCTTCCGGGAGCCGATCGCGAAGGCGCTGCCCGCTTCCGCGCCGCTTTACGCCGCCGCCGGTTTTCCCGTGGAGAAACCGCCGCTTTCGCTGGACGATGTCAGCTATTCCTGGAAAGGTTCGCCGCCCGAGGCACTGACCCTCGACGGCAGCGTGACCAGCACCGCCGAGGAGGTGATGGAGTTGCCGGAATTGAAGATCATCGTGCGTGACGAGGCGGGTAATACCGTGCTGGAAGACTCCCAGTTTCTCGGTCAGGTCGCACTCGTTCCGGGCGAAACATTCGAGTTCAGCGTCGATGTGGAAGTGCCGCCCGAAAAGTTGAGGACCGTGGAGCTAAGCTTTTAAACGGTGTTCCGACCGATCAGCACCACGTCATGCTCGTGACCCATTGCCGCCGGACGACACCGTTTGTTGCCCGGATTGCCGGGTCGGAGCCCGGCAACGACGAAGGCTGACGCGTTTCAGCCTGATCGGGACACACGCCAGGCCTCACCCGGAACGCCTGCTGCCACACCCCGCGGAGAGATCCGACTCACCCGGCGGGTCCAGCGAGTTGGCCCGCCGTGCCGGAGGCGCGCTCCTCCGCAGCCATCCCGCGCAGGTAGTGAGGATAGACCGTGATGAGCCGATACGGCTTGTAATGCTGGTTGCGGATAAAGCCCTGTAGCTGGCCGAGCGAGGCCGCCTTCTGCCAGAGGCGCTGCCCCTCCGTCGTGCTGGTGCTGGAGCACAGCTTGCGTACCGTCGCGGCCTGGTGGCGCGCCTCGGAGTTCGACAGGAAGATCTGCGTTTCCAGGCTGCCCGCGAGGTCGTCGGGAATGTCCACCGGGAACTGCGTGCCGATGGCGATGCCGATGCCGAACGCCCGGCCCTCGCGCGCCATCTCCTGGAGGCGCTGGCTGTCCTTCACACGCCACGCCTCGTCGAACACGAACAGCCGCCGCAGCACGCGCGGCGCCTCGCCGCGCAGCGCGTGGCCGTGCGCCTGAATGATGATCAACTCGGCGATTGCCGCCTTGATCTCGTCGTTCGGCAGGTCGTGGAGATCGAGCACGATTTTGTTTTCCAGCAGGTCGCCAAAGGTCAGCGGCGCGGAGTCGTCATTGGGAAACAGGCCCAGATCGAACAGCGGATCGACGCGGTTCAACAGCGTCTGGGATTCCTTGTGCTCGCGGAGATACTCGACGACATCGCCGAAGCCGGGCGCGGTGATTTCGCCGGCGCGATACCAGTGCTGGAGATTGATGCCGCGATCCTCGAAGCCCTGGCGCAGCGCGTTCTTCAGCTTGGCCTGCTGCTGCGTCCCCAGCCCGAAGACGCGCTGGAATATTTCCGCGATGGTATGGATATGGCGGATCGGCTGGACCTCGCCCTGCCCGCCCGGCACCGGATGCAACGGATTGAACGGCAGCCCGGCGCGGCTGACATCGTAGACCGACAGGCCCAGCGGCTTGGCGAAGCTGTCATCGGCATAGTCGTTCTTGAAGTCGAGGATGCACATCGGATAGTCCGCGCGCGCCATCGCGTCGATAAGCACACGCAATGTCTGCGTCTTGCCGGAGCCAGGATCACCGGTGACGAGAAAGCCGAAGTTCAGGAGCTTGTCATCCGGGTGGTGCGGGTCCCAGTAGATCGGCGTCTTGGCATCCGATGTGCCGAGGAACACCTGGAAACGATCCGCTCCGGCCGCGCGTGCTTCGTGCTTCTTGAAGTCGATGACCACTTCTTCCGAGACGGCCGGTGCCACGGCGGACGCTGACGGTTCCGCTGCCGGCGCAACGTCCGCAGGTTCCTCGAGTGTTCCGGGAGCCACCAGTTCGGCAGAAGCGGGTGGCGCAGGCGCGGCCTCGGGCGGCGGCCCGGCATGCTCGGCAGCTTCGGCCTCGACTTCAACCTCCGGGGCGGGCGCGGCGATGTCGATCGTCGGCAGGAAAATCGCGCGCAGGGGCGCTATCCGGTTCAACAGGAAGCCTGTCTCCGCCCGCCATGCGCGGAAGCCGCCTTCGGATTGGTGCGCGTCGACGAAGCTCTTGGCCGCGCTCAGCATCTGCCAGTCCGCCGGCTCGAAATCCACGACGATACCGCCGGCGCCGCGCAGCTTGTCGAGCGGACGCGCCACCTGGGCCGACTTGCTGCGCGGAAAACGCTGCTTGCCCACGATCACGGGCCGGGCCGCCCCGGCATGGCGGCGGACGGACTCGATCTGCCTGGCCAGCCGGTGGTCCCTGTTGATTGCCGTGCAGATGCCGAGAAAGCGCATCTCATTCTGCCCGGTCTCGCCGCCGCTGAAGGTGAGTTGCAGCCCCAGTGTCTGCGTCTCCTTCAGCGTGCTGGCCTCGGCGCGCACCTGCACCGGCGACAGTTCCGCCGACAGCGCGCCGGCCGCCCAGCGCAGCAGGTCGAGCCGCGCCTCGTCCGTCTCCGGCGCATCGAAGGCGGTGTGCTGATCGAGATGGTCCTGCCACGCCTTGGCGTAGTCCCGCGCGGCCTGCGGCACGGGCGTCGCCGGCGCGGTATCGTCGAAGAACTCGGATTCCTCCGGGATGCGCTCCAGGCTCAGCGTCATCGCGCGGAAGCGCGCCAGTTCCGACAGCGCCTCGCGGATGCGCGAACCGGCAAGCCCGTCGATCAGCCAGTCCGGGATCAGCGCCATGAGCGGCGCGCTGTCTTCGATCTCGGCCCGTTCGGCGACCCGCGCCATGCGCTTTTCAAACAGCGCCCTCAACTGGTCCGGCTTGGGCGGCCTGAGATAGGCGGGCGCGAGCGACAGGCGGATGCGGTCGCGCGTCGACTGCACCAGCTTGTCGTGCAGTTCCTCGTAGACATTGCGCAGCGACGCCAGAACGATCGAAATATTCGGGAACTCCTGGACGAGATTCACCGCCTTCTCGATGGCGCGCACGTAAAGCGCCTCGTTCGCAAGCGACCAGAAGGATTCGAGCTGGTCGAAGGCCAGCACGAACGCGCCGTCGACGGCCCGCGCGGCGGCCGAGATATCGCCCAGACGACGGCGGTACTGTTCGGGCCGCTCCAGCGCGGCGAAGCTCAGCCCCGGCACCTCGGTCTCCGCAGCCTGCCCGCCCAGCGCGTCGAAGCCGGCGAGATCGCCGCCGTAATGCAGCAGCAGCGCCTTGAGGAAATCCTCGCTGACGACGCTGTTGGTCTTCTCGTGAATACGCCGACGCAGGCGCCGCGCCAGTTGAGGGACGACTTGCAGGCAATCCGCGTCGCCGGTCTCGGCGCAGGCCGTGAACCCGCGCGCTTCGGCGCTGCCATCCAGGGACAACAGCGCGTGCGCAAGGTCGATCAGCGGCGGATGCCACTCCGGCGCGCTGCCGCGCCTGACCAGCAGCATCGCGATCTGCTCGGGCGCGGGCACGCTTCGGCCATGCGCGCGGCGCTCCATCTCCTCGGCGAGGCGCGGGGCGAATTCCTCCGCCAGAGTCTCGCACAAACCCCGATCCTCGTCCTGGACCGCCTTGCGGAACCGCGCGGCGTCCTCGCCGGGCAGCAGGCCCAAGAGCGCCTTCGCGTCATCGCCGAGCCGGGGAATGCCGAAATAGGGGTTGTTCAACTCGCGGATCACCGCTTCGAGCATCCAGCGGTCGTAATCGGCGTCCGTGACCGGCGAGGTCATCTGGATGACGGCCGGATAAAGATGGCCCTGGACGGCGAGGCGGCGCAGGCTGGCAGCGAGCAGATGGGTCTTGCCGAAGCCGGCTTCGCCGAGGATCAGCGCGATGCGCGCATTCGGGTCGGCATCGCCCGAGCGTGTGGCCTGTACGGCGGACGAGATGACCGCGCGCGCCTCGGCATGGAGCGACTCGACATCGAAATCGACCTCATCCTTCGCGCCCTGAAGCGAGGCGGTCTGCGAAAACACGCCGTTAAAGCGCGGATCGATGAAGATGCTGAAAGCATCGCTCATGAAAGTCTGTCCTCAAAAGACTGCGATGGTCCTGGATATAGAGATGCGCGGGGCGACGATTGCGTCGTGACTGTTGTCATGCCTGTAAATCGTGAAAATTTTCTGTATTTTTTATACACTGGCGGGAGCGGAGACACTCCGCCGCGCTAATCCAGAACGACGAAATGCACGACATCGCCGGCACGGGTCGGGGTCGCGGAGCGTTTGCGCAGGTCGTCGTCCATGAGATCGGGAATATCGAGGCGCGTGAGATGGAAGTCCGCCCCATCGCGGACCGCCGTCCAGAGACGGGACTTGAAGTCGTCAAGCGTGAGCGGCGCGCGATCACCCGCCGCATAGGCGTCGTAAAGCTGCGCGATGGCCACCTGCCCGCCGGTGAAGTGCCCGCCCTTGGCTTTCGGCGTCTTGAGCTTGCGCGCAAGCGCGGCAACCGTTTTTCCGAAATCCTCGGAGCCGCCTTCAGAGGGCGGAACCACCTCGGGTTCATCCGACACGGGCTGGCGAATTTCCTCCGTATCCTCCTTAAGGGCCGCGCGCACCAGTGCCCTGCGCAGTCCGACAACGCCCGCTCCGACGGGACCGGGCAAGGTCCGGCGCAACAGCGCAGGCGTCGCCTGATCGACGGTGCCCCGTGTCAGGCCGCAGAACCGGATATAGACGGCGCGCGTGACGGCATCGCCCGGACCGCTCATGTCGCCGGGCGGTTCGGTGCTCAGCAGTTCCGGGCAGCGCGCCGCGACGATCCGCCAGACCAGCGCGGCCCGCACCGCGTTCAGCTTGGGGTGCGCGGCCGGATCGGCCAGATCGAACAGCGCCGCGAGCGCTGCCGCATACAGATTGCGGGCATTGCCGAGATAGGTGCGATCCTGAACCGCCACAGGATCGAGACCCAGCGCGAGAGCCGTGAACTGCCGCTCCGCGAATTCGGGCCAGGACGCCCCCGTTTCCAGATCGAAGCACCGCCCGGCGGCCGCTTCCCCTTCATCCGTCACAATACAGCGTTCGCCCGCGGCTTCGACCAGCCCGGCCTTCGCGAGTGCCGCCAACCCTGCCGAGGTCTGCGCCGATCCCACACCCCACGGCTTCAGCCGGCGCGCGATCGCCCGAGCCGTCGCCGCGCGCTCGAAGGCCAGGCACGCCAGAACGAGGTCTTGCGGAGCGACGGGCGTCAGCCGCGTCAGATCGGCGGAGGGCAAGGCGGGAAGCTGGGTCGTCATGCCATGAAACGTTGCGGTTGCGTCGCCGGCACACGCGAATCAGCGTGCATGGCACGGAGTCTCGCGCAGGCGCGGCGCCGTGTCGAGGTCTGGCGGGCTTATCCCCAGAGCGCAAAACACCAATCGCGGGTTGTCGCAGCCCCGCGGCTTCCTCGACCCCTGTTGTTGAAAAGCCTGCATGTTTTCTGCTGGGGGTTTTGCAATTGAAGCCATAACCAAGCCCCGCGACAATGCGAACAATCAAGCCGTGGCGACAGCGGCGAGGGATGGCGACACGCGGGAAAGCTGATCGATGCAAATGGCCAAGGCACTATCGAAACTGGCGTTTCGGGGAATTCTGGTTTGCCTGGGCGTGAGCGCGTTGGCGATCTCCGCGCCGGCGCAGGACGCAAACGAGACGAAGCCTCCTGAACTCAGCCTGGAACTGAACACCATCGAGTCCACGCAACAGGGCTGCCGCCTCACATTCGTCATACGCAACCAGTTGGCGCAGCCGATCGAGGCGCTCGGCTTCGAGATCGCGCTGTTCGGCCCCGACGGCGCGGTGACGGAGGTCATCGCACTGGATGCCGGATCGCTTCCCGATGGCAAGACGCGGGTAAGGCAATTCCGGGTGCCGGATGTAACCTGCACCGAGGTTTCGCGCGTACTGCTGAACGATGTGACCAAATGCGAAGGCGACGGCCTGTCGCCGGCGGGCTGTATCGGCCGGCTGAGCCTCTCGTCGCGCGTCCAGTCCGATTTCGTTCTATGACGGCACCGGTCAGAGGCTCACAGTCCCAATGAGCGAGAATGCACCGCCTGAAATGGAAACCGCCCCGCTGCCGGACGGCGGCGCGACCGCGCCGGTCGCGCAACCGCTCACGGATACGCCGTCCGATACGCCGGGCTTCCTCTCGCAATACCCGATCCTTGAACGGCTCGATTTTTCCGGGCTGAACGAACTGGTCGCGGCCGGCGGACCGGTGACAGCGATCCTGCTCGCCCTGTCCGTGGTCACGCTTACGGTGATCCTCGCCAAGCTCTGGCAGTTCCAGCGCGCGGACGTCGGGCGCAGCCGCAAGCTCCGTCGTGCGCTCGATCTGTGGTCAAGCGGCCATGATGAACGTGCCATCAACCAGCTTCACGGCGCGCGTGGCGCGGCAGCACGGGTCGCGGAACACGCCATGACCGGCCTGATGTCGCGTATTCCCGAGGCGCGCGTGCGGGAGGATGCCGAGCGGCTCGCAATGGGCGAACTCTCCAGTCTGCGCTCCTACCTGCGCGTCATCGAAATGACCGTGCAGACCGCGCCGCTGCTCGGCCTGTTCGGGACAGTGCTCGGCATGATTGCTTCGTTTCAGGCACTGGAAGGCGCCGGCGCCCAGGCCGATCCGGCGGTACTCGCCGGCGGCATCTGGGTCGCGCTCCTGACAACGGCGGTGGGGCTTGCCATCGCCATTCCCGCCGCCTTCGCCCTCACCTGGTTCCAGGGGCGCATCGAGCGCGAGCAGGACATCATCGAGGATACCGCCACGAGCATCTTCACCCGCCGGCTTGCCTTGCAGAGCGAGGCCGAACGGTCCGGGGTCTCAGCCGATGCTGGCTGGCCGGTACAAAGTCAGCGCAGGGAGGCGCTTTGATCGGTGAAGCTGCCGCGAGAGGGCCGTGTCACGGCGCGCATCGGTTTGACGCCGCTTATCGATGTCGTCTTCCTGCTTCTGGTGTTCTTCATGCTGGCCTCGACATTCCTGCGCTTCAACTATCTGCCGCTGACCAGCGGAGGCGAAGGCGTGGCCGCGCCAACACTCGGCGAGACGGTCATCCTCCGCGTACAGCGCGGCGGCGCGCTGGATGTGAACGGACAGCCTGTCAGCCTGAGCGATCTGCCGGCGCGGCTCGATGGCTGGGCTGACAAAGGCATGACGCGGGCGGTGCTGCGCGTGGTGTCGGGCGCGCAAACGCGCGACCTCGTCGGCGCGCTGGAGCAGGCGCGGCGCTCGCGGATCGACAACCTCATCGTCGTGCGGTGACGTCATGCGTTTGCGCCAGCGGCAAGGCCGGGGCGGGCCGGCGGAAAACCTGATCCCGCTCATCAATATCGTCTTTCTCATCCTGATCTTCTTTCTCGTGGCCAGCACGCTGCGCAGCTTCGATCCGGGCGGGCTCGACCTGGCGGAGGCGCGCGCAGAGGCCGGTGCCGAGCAGAGGCCGAACGTGTTGCTGGTCTTCGCGGATGGCGGGCTAAAGATGGCCGGAGAGACGATTGCGGAACATGCCCTCGCCGACCGGCTTTCGGCCTTCAAGCGCACCAACCCGGAGCTGCCGTTGCTGATCGCGCCGGATCAGGCGCTGGCGGCAGGCCGTCTCGTCGCTATCGCGGCGACGGCGCGCGCGGCCGGCGTCGAGAACGTCCTGCTGGTCGTGCGCAAGCGCAGTTCCGCCAGCGGGGCCGGCCAATGAGCCTGAAGCGGTGGCACTGGATCGTCGCCGGTATCGTGGCAGGGCTTATCCATGTCGCGCTGTTTACGAATCTGCGCCCGCCGTCACCCGGGGAGCGCGCGGGAACGACTGGCCCGGACGTGCAGATGGCGGGATCGGCCGCGCAGGTCTTCGGGACCGATGAACGCCCGCCGGACAGCGCTGCTCGGGCACAGGCGGCGGACGATCCCGAAGAAGTGGCAGCCGAGCCGGGCGCGCGCGCGAGACGCGAGGGGCCGGAGCGCGAAGCCGAGCCGACAGAGCCGGTGCAGGCCGAGCGCGAGGAAACACGCCAGGCCGAGGTCGAACGTCGTAGTGAGGTGGTCGAAGCCGAAAGCCGGGACGAAGCGGACGCCGCAGCGGAGTCCGAAGATGCACAGCCCGAACGGGTCACGGAACTGAAGGCGGAACCCGCGCAGAACGCCGTGGCCGCCGAACAACGCGAGCCGGTCGAGGCCGAGTCGGAGAGCGTCGCCGTGCCCGTGCAGCGCCCCGAACCGAGCGCCGCCGAACGCAAGCCGGTCTCCCGTCCGCAACGCACGACGCGCAAACCCGCGGAAAAGCGCGGGGCGCGCCAGCGCCGCTCATCCGGCGCCGGGCAGGGACGGCGGAATTCCGGCTCACGGACCGCCAGTCCGCGCAGCGGCTCGGGGCCGCAACGCACCGCCGCCAGCCCCGGCGACGTCAGCCGGTACGCCGGCCTCGTGCGTGCGCGCATCGCCCGGAACCGGCCATCCAGCCGGGGACGCAGCGGAACCGCCGTCGTGCAATTCGCGATATCGCGCGGGGGCGGCTTGCGCTATGTGCGGCTGATCCGCTCCAGCGGCGACAGCTCGCTCGACCGCGATGCCGTGCGCAGCGTTCGCCGCGCCGCGCCCTTCCCGCGCCCACCCCGCGGAATGACCGCTGGGCAATTGCGCTTTTCGATTCCGTTCCGTTTTCGATAACACGCCTTTCGACCGGGCGATCGCATCGCCTACGGTTGCCCCACGCATCTCAGACACCATCGCGCATACGCGGTTGCTTCGCTATGTTGGCAATGACAAGCATCGATCCGATTCCTTAAGAGGGTTGCAACCCGCACCGGCGAACGAGAGAAATCCGATGATCCGCTTTTTCCGCCGCCTCATTCTGCTGGGCGTTGCCGTCGTGCTGATCGCCCTGATGGTCGCCAACCGGCACAGCGCATCGCTGGCGCTGGATCCTTTCACGCAGGGCACGCCGCCTCCCGTGATCGAGGCGCCCATGTATGTCTTCCTGTTCGCCGCGTTGCTGGCGGGCTGCCTGCTCGGCGGGGTCGGCGCATGGCTGGGCCAGGCCAAGTGGCGCCACCTCGCCCGCCGCCGAACGAAGGAGGCCCACCGCCTGCGGCGCGACCGCGAGAACCTTGCCCGCGATCTCCAGGCCGCTCAGGAGACCGGCGGTAGCGCCGTCGCGCGCCTATCTGCCTCCTGATCTCCGAAGCTTGCCGGCCACGCTCGAGCGAGAACGGGCTTGCACAACGGCCAAGGCTTCTGTGATAACAGGGTCATGACGGTGCAGGTTAAAATTTGCGGGATCGGGACGGAGTCGGCATTGTCGGCTGCGATAGAGGCTGGAGCGGACTATGCCGGCTTCGTATTCTTCCCGAAAAGTCCCCGCCACATCGACCTTGCGACCGCCGGAGAACTCGCCGCTATCGCCCGCGGCCGGATCAGAACCGTCGCCCTTCTGGTGGACGCGACGGACGCCGAACTCGACGATATCCTGTCCACCGTCGATCCGGACCTCGTTCAGCTTCATGGCAGCGAGACGCCCGAGCGCGTCGCCGAGATCCGCGTCCGCGCCGCGCGCCCGGTGCTGAAAGCGGTCAAGGTCGCCACCGCCGCCGACATCGTCGCCGCAAGCGCCTTTCCGGCCGCCGACATGTTCCTGTTCGACGCCAAGCCGGCCAGGAACGCCGCGCTGCCCGGCGGCAACGGGGTTCCGTTCGACTGGCCGCTGCTCGCACAGACGCCGCCCGACCGGCCGTTCATGCTCTCCGGCGGGCTGACGGCGGACAATATCGCCGAGGCGATCCGCCTGACCGGGGCGCTGGCCGTCGATACCTCCTCCGGCGTGGAGCGCGCGCCCGGCCAGAAAGACCCCGCTGCGATCCGCCGCTTCGTGGAGGCGGCCAGGGCCGCGGGCGAGCGCCTGCCCATCCAGGCGGCCTGATGCCGATGCCGGACGACACGCCGAAACGACCCTCCACACCCGGACGGCTCATTCTCCTGCTCGCGGGCGCCATGGCCGTGATGCTCGTGTGGCCGGCGATGGCTGCCTCGTACTGGAACCACAACGGCTCCCTGATGCGGCTCGAGGCCGACGGCGAGCGGCGCATGTTCACCTACGAAGAGCCGCGGCAGGTTCTCCGTCGCGCCGGCGTGCGCGTCGGCACGGTTCTGTTTGACGGGCGCAATACCGGGGACTATTACGTGGGCCGCGCCCGGCGCTTCTCGAAACATTGCGATGATCCGCTGGTCTATCAAGTCGAAGGCCCCGTGACCGATGGCGGCACGAAGATCGTGATGCGCGGCACGCGAGAGGTCTATGCCAGCGGCTGCCGCCCGACCAGACGCACGGTCGAGGACGTGCTGGTGTTCACCTACGAATGGTCCGACTGACCGCGAACGCGACCGGCCCGCACGCATCGAAGCCTTCGTATCAACACCGCCGTTGATGAGATAACGCCATGGAACAGCTTCCCAACACCTTCCGCTCCGGCCCGGACGAGCGCGGCCATTTCGGCGATTTCGGCGGGCGCTTCGTCGCGGAAACGCTGATGCCGCTGATCCTGGAGCTTGAGCGTGCCTATGACGACGCCAAGGAAGATCCGGATTTCCGCGCCGAACTCGACGCGATGAACAAGCACTATAGCGGCCGGCCCAGCCCGCTTTATTTCGCCGAGCGGCTGACCGAGCATCTCGGCGGGGCGAAGATCTACTTCAAGCGCGACGAGCTGAATCATACCGGCAGCCACAAGATCAACAACTGCCTCGGCCAGATCCTGCTCGCCCGGCGCATGGGCAAGACGCGCATCATCGCGGAGACCGGCGCGGGCCAGCACGGCGTGGCGGTGGCCACTGTCGCGGCGCGCTTCGGCCTGCCCTGCGTGGTCTACATGGGCGCGACGGATATCGAGCGCCAGCGCCCCAACGTGTTCCGCATGAAGCTGCTCGGCGCGGAGGTGCGCCCCGTGACCTCCGGGCGCGGCACGCTCAAGGACGCGATGAACGACGCGCTGCGCGACTGGGTCGCCAATGTCGAGACCACCTTCTACATCATCGGCACGGTCGCCGGCCCGCACCCCTACCCGGCGATGGTCCGCGACTTCCAGTCCGTGATCGGGCAGGAGGTGCGCTGGCAGATGGAGGAGGCCGAGGGGCGGCTGCCGGATACGCTGGTCGCCTGCATCGGCGGCGGCTCCAACGCGATGGGGCTGTTTCATCCGTTCCTCGACGACGCGGAAGTGCGCATGATTGGCGTGGAAGCCGGCGGCCACGGGCTGGACACGGTGGACGGCCACGCGGCCTCGCTGAACGGCGGCAAGCCGGGCGTGCTGCACGGCAACCGCACCTACCTGCTTCAGGACGACGACGGCCAGATCGTCGAGGGGCACTCGATCTCCGCGGGCCTCGATTATCCCGGCATCGGGCCGGAGCATTCGTGGCTGAAGGAGAGCGGGCGGGTGGAATACGTCGCCATCACCGACGCCGAGGCGCTGGAGGCGTTCCAGCTCTGCACGCGCAAGGAAGGCATCATCCCGGCACTGGAGCCATCGCATGCGCTGGCGCAGGTCATGAAGATTGCGCCGGAGTTGCCGCGCGATCACCTGCTGGTGATGAACATGTGCGGGCGCGGCGACAAGGACATTTATTCGGTCGCCGAGCATCTCGGCATGGAGATGTAGCCGCCGGCTTACAGACAGGCTATACACGGCCCGCGTTTCGACCGGATTGAATCGGATCAACCTACGTCATTGCGAGCGCGGCGAAGCAATCCCGACCCAACCACCGTACTGCTGGATTGCTTCCGCCCTTGCCAGCCTTGCAATGACGTGGCGCCAGTGTCGTCCCGGGCGCAGCACGCAGTAATGCGCTGCGCCCGGGATCGCTTCTGTTTCTAGACGCTGCGCCAGATCCCGTGTCTGCGAAGCGGCACGACGCGCCGCATCGCGCACGGGATGACAACGGGCGTCGCATGACAGGGTTCTGATTGATTGGAAGGGCGTTAAGACGTCCCGAAAGGTGCAAAGGGCAACACAATGTCGCGCATCGAAAACCGCTTCGCCATCCGCTGCCCCGCGCTCGTGACCTTCATCACGGCAGGCGACCCGGACTACGACACCTCGCTGGAAATCCTGCGCGGGCTGCCCGCCGCGGGCGCGGACGTTATCGAACTGGGAATGCCGTTCTCCGACCCGATGGCCGACGGCCCGGCGATCCAGGCGTCCTCCCAGCGCGCGCTTAAACGCGGCCACAAGATGGCCATGACGCTGGAGATGGTGCGCGAGTTCCGCAAGGGCGATCAGGAAACGCCGATCGTCCTGATGGGCTACTACAACCCGATCTATTTCCACGGGCCAGAGCGGTTCGTCGCCGAGGCGGCGGAAGCAGGCGTGGACGGGCTGATCGTCGTCGACCTGCCGCCCGAGGCCGACAACGAGCTTTGCCTGCCCGCGCGCGCGGCCGGGCTGAACTTCATCCGCCTCGCCGCGCCGACGACCGACGATGCGCGCCTGCCCGCCGTGCTCGCCAACACCTCGGGCTTCGTCTACTACGTCTCGATCACCGGGATCACCGGCACGCGCACGCCCGACACCGGCGAGGTCGCGGCCAATGTCGCGCGGATCAAGTCGCACACGCCGCTGCCCGTGGCGGTCGGCTTCGGCGTCAAGACACCGGAGCAGGCCGCGGCCATCGGCGCGGTGGCGGACGGCGTGGTGGTCGGCTCGGCGCTCGTCACAGCAATTGCGGACAGCCTCGACGCGCAGGGCCGCGCAAGCGAAGGCACCGTCCCGGCCGTCCTGACGCTGGTGCAGCAGTTGAAGGCCGGCCTCGCCGCGGAGAAACGGTCAGCGGGGTGAATTGGCCCCGCCGATCGAACGCCGATCAGCCAGAGACCACCCTGCTGCCGGAATCGGGGCTGTCAAACCGCCGAACCCCTCTGCCGATCAAGCTGTTACAGCGGATTTCAGCAGGGGAATAATTCGTGGTGGGCCCGGCAGGACTCGAACCTGCAACCAGACGGTTATGAGCCGTCGGCTCTAACCAATTGAGCTACGGGCCCTGTGTTGGTGGGAACTCGACTCTATAGCAATTATGCCTTATGCGCTAAACGCAGAATGCGCTTTTGACAACGGGCGCGATTATGCCCCATTGAGAAAATCCATGCGCAACGCCGGAAGACAGACCGTCAACACGGAAGGATGCAATGCAAACCCGTATTTCAAGCCTTTTCGTCATTTTTACCCTGGTTTTCGCCGTTATGGCCGCCTCTGAGCCGTCTCAGGCCGGCGAGCAGTCCGCCCATGCCGGCAAGCGCACGCTTTCCCTGAGCGCCACCGGCAGCGTCAATGTCCGCCCGGATACCGCTCATATCACCGTGGGCGTGGTCAGCGAGGCGGAAAGCGCGCGCAGCGCGATGGACGACAACAACGCAGCGATGGCCGACGTCATCGAGGTGCTCGAGGAGAAGGATATCGCCAGCAAGGATATCCAGACGACAAATTTTGCCGTGCATCCGCGCTATCAGCACTTCGACGACGACAAGCCGTCGGTGATCTCCGGTTACCGCGTCGTCAACTCGATCCGCATCACGGTCCGCGACATCGCTCGGCTGGGCGAGGTGCTGGACAAGGTCGTCGGATTCGGCTCCAACCAGATCGGCGGCATCAGCTTCTCCGTCAGCGAGCCGGACGCGCTGATGGATGAGGCGCGGACCCAGGCGATCGAGACGGCGCGCGAGCGTGCCGACCTTTACGCCGACGCGGCGGGGGCTTCCGTCGGCGAAGTCCTGCGGATCGAGGAGGTCGACAACGACGGCGGCCCGGAACCGCGGTTCCGCGCAATGGCCGCGAAGGCCGAGTCCGACGTGCCGATCGAGGCCGGCGAGACCGAAATCAAGGTCCGCGTGCGCGTCGTCTGGGCGCTGAACGATCAGGGGTAGGTCGCGGGTCGGCAAATCGGCGTTCCCAAAGCGGCGCGCGCGTGTAAGCTAAGGGTTATGAAAGAAAAACCTGCGCGCAGGCAGTTGGCGCCCGCTTCCGGGTTGCGCGTTTCAACACCGAGGCCGGGATGATCGACGGCTGGGTCATCATAGCCGCCGCCATAACCTATCTGGGCATCCTGTTCGCGGTTGCCTACTACGGCGATCTGCTCGCGGCCCGACGTTCGGCCCGGCGTGACCGTCCGACCATCTACGCGCTGTCGCTCGCCGTCTATTGCACCTCCTGGACGTTCTTCGGCAGCATCGGGCTGTCGGCCCGCACGGGGCTGGATTTTCTGCCCGTCTATGTCGGACCGATCCTCGTGCTGGCGCTGGGCACCCCGCTGATCAGCCGGATCATCCGGATCAGCAAGACCCAGAACATCACCTCGGTCGCCGACTTCCTTGCCGCGCGCTACGGCAAGAGCGCCCCGCTGGCCGCGGTCGTCACCGTCCTGATCGTCATGGGCACGCTGCCCTATCTGTCGCTCCAGCTCGAGGCGGTTTCGGTTTCGGTCAAGACGATGCTCGGGCCGGAAAATCCGCTGATCATCGAGAGCGGCCCGACGGATCATGTCGACATCGCCTTCATCATCGCGGTGCTGATGGCGACCTTCGCCATGCTGTTCGGCACGCGGCACATCGACGCGACCGAACACCAGGAAGGGCTGATGCTGGCCATCGCCATGGAGTCGGTGGTCAAGCTGGTCGCCTTCATTGTTGTCGGTGCCTACATCACCTTCGTCATGATGGGCGGTATCGGCCCGCTGCTGGAGCGCGCGGCGGCCGATCCGGAGGTCTCAAGCCTGTTCAGCCGCGGTTTCAGCGGCGGCACCTGGATGACCATCACCCTGCTCAGCGCGGTGTGCATCATCCTGCTGCCGCGCCAGTTCCACGTGATGGTCGTGGAGAACAACGCGCCGAGCGAAGTGCGGCGCGCCTCCTGGCTGTTCCCGCTCTATCTCATCCTCATCAACCTGTTCGTGGTGCCCGTGGCGATAGCGGGGCTTCTCACCTTCGGCGAGGACGCAAGCAACGCCGACATGTACCTGCTGTCACTGCCGCTCAACGACGGCGCCCAGATTATCAGCCTGATCGCGTTTCTCGGCGGGCTGTCCGCCGCGACGGCGATGGTGATCGTCGCCTCGGTCGCGCTGTCGATCATGGTCTGCAACGACCTCGTCGTTCCGCTGATCCTCCAGCGCCGCAGAGTCACCGTCTTCGACCGCCAGGACATGGGCCGCGTACTTCTGCATGTCCGGCGCAGCGCGATCTTCATCATCCTGCTGCTGACCTACGTCTTCTACCACATGATCGGCGGCTCTTCGGCGCTCGCCAGCATCGGCCTGCTGTCATTCGCGGCCATCGCGCAGCTCGCGCCGGCCTTCTTCGGCGGGCTGATGTGGCGCGGTGCCACGGCCCGCGGCGCGCTCGCCGGCATCTTCGCGGGCTTCGCGATCTGGGCCTATACGCTGCTGCTGCCGTTTCTCGCCAGGGCCGGGGAGATCGCCCCGGACATCGTCGAGAACGGGCCGTTCGGGATCAGCCTGCTGCGTCCGGAGATGCTGTTCAACATGAGCTTCGAGCCGCTGACCCACGGCGTGTTCTGGAGCCTCATCTTCAATATCATCGCCTATGTCTCCGTGTCGCTTCTGCGCCCGCCCGAACCCATCGAGCGGCTCCAGGGGACACGCTTCATCGATGAACGCCAGAGCGCCCCGACGCATGGCGTGCGGCCCTGGCGCGAGAAGGTCAACGTGGCCGACCTGCGTGCCACGGTCGCGCGGTATCTCGGCGAGGAGCGAACCACGCGCTGCTTCCAGGACTATGCGCTGCGCCGCGGCGCGCCCCTGTCCGATGACACGGTGGCGGACATCCATTGGGTGCGGTTTTCCGAAAAGCTGCTGGCCAGCGCCATCGGCGCGGCGTCCTCGCGCCTTGTGTTCTCGCTGGCGCTGCGGCGCCACGACGTCGGCAGCACCTCGGCGCTGAAGCTGCTGGACGACGCCTCCGAGGCGATCCAGTACAACCGCGACCTGCTGCAACAGGCGCTCGATCAGGTGCGCCAGGGGATTGCCGTGTTCGACAAGGACATGCGGCTGATCTGCTGGAACCGGCAGTTCCGCGAAATCCTGTGCCTGCCGCCGGAGCTGGGACAGGTCGGGGTGCCGCTGGACCAGATCGTGCGGGTGATGGCCCAGTCCGGCGATCTCGGCCCCGGCGAAACCGAGAGCATCGTCGCCGATCGGCTGCGCCGCTTCGTCGTGACGATGGAGACCTTCCAGGAACGGCTCAACCGCGACAACCGCGTGATCGAGGTGCGCACCAACGCGATGCCCCAGGGCGGTATCGTGACCTCGATGACCGACATCACCGACCGGGTAGCGGCCGCGGAGGCGCTGGAGCGATCCAAGGCCGAACTCGAACACCGCGTCAGGGAGCGCACGGCCGAGCTGACCAAGCTCAACGAGGCGCTCAAGGACGCAAAGGCGCGGGCGGATGAAGCCAATCTCGACAAGACCCGCTTTCTCGCCGCGGCGAGCCACGACATCCTGCAGCCGCTCAACGCAGCGCGGCTTTACGCCACGAGCCTCGTCGAACGCGACACGGACGGCGAGAACGGGCGCCTGGCCGGCAATGTCGATGCCGCGCTGACGGCGGTGGAAGACATCCTCAACACGCTTCTGGACATCTCCCGGCTCGACACCGGCGCACTGCGCCCCGAATTCGGCGTAGTTTCGGTCAACGACCTGCTGAAGCAGTTGAAGCTGGAATTCGAGCCGATGGCGCAGGAGCGGGGCCTGAAGCTCATCATCCTGCCTTCGACGCTGTGGGTGACATCCGACGGGCGTTTGCTGCGCCGCATTCTGCAGAACCTGCTGTCCAACGCTGTCAAGTATACCGACCGCGGGCGCGTGCTGGTCGGCTGCCGCCGCGACGGCGCGACCGTTCGCCTGGAGGTTCACGACACCGGGCCGGGCATCCCGATGGCGCAGCAGTCGCTGGTGTTCAAGGAGTTCCTGCGGCTCGACCAGCACGCCGCAACGGTGCGCGGGCTGGGTCTGGGCCTGTCGATCGTCGAGCGCATGGGCCGCGTGCTGTCCCATCCGGTTCGGCTGAAGTCGCGGCCCGGCAGCGGCTCGGTGTTCTCCGTCACGGTGCCGCTGGCCGATGCGGAGGCGATCACGACGCGTCCAGCCGCCGAAACGAGCCGCCCCGTCGGCGACATGCAAGGCGTTTGCGTGCTGTGTATCGACAACGAAGCGGCCATTCTCGAAGGCATGGAAGTGCTGCTCAAGAACTGGGGCTGCGAGGTCATCACCGCGCAGGATGCCAGCGAGGCCACCGTCGCGGTTCACGCGCGGAACGTTACACCCCATATCATTCTTGCGGATTATCACCTGAACGACGGATCGGGCTGCGACGCGATCGCGGCCATCTGCCGGTCGCTCCAGCGGGACATCGCCGGGGTGATCGTCACCGCCGACCGTTCGCCGGAGGTGCAGGACGAGGTCCGTAACGCGGGCTACCGCCTGCTGCGCAAGCCCGTGAAGCCGGCCGCGCTGCGCACCGCGATCGCGCAGGTCCGGGTGCCCGGGCTCGCCGCCGAATAGACAGGCTATCCGGGCTGAAGCCTGCGCTGGCGGTTGGCCGCGCGCGCGTGCTATATCGCGCTCAAGCGAACACTTCCATGAAAGCGGAGACCAGTTAAAGCCAATGGCATCGCAACAGTATGTCTATGTCCTCAACGGCCTGTCGAAAACCTATCCCGGCGGCAAGGCCGTCCTGAACAACGTTTCGCTATCCTTCCTGCCCGGCGCCAAGATCGGCGTGGTCGGCGTCAACGGCTCGGGCAAATCCACGCTGATGCGCATCATGGCCGGGCTCGACACCGAGTATAACGGCGAAGCCTGGGCCGCGGAGGGCGTGCGTGTCGGCTACCTGCCGCAGGAGCCGGAACTCGACGGGTCGAAGGACGTCATGGGCAACGTCATGGAAGGCGTCGCCGACAAGAAGGCCAAGCTCGACCGTTTCAACGAGCTGGCGATGGACTATTCCGACGAAACCGCCGAGGAGATGGCCGCGCTACAGGACGAGATCGACCGGCTCGACCTGTGGGACCTCGACGCGCAGGTCGAACAGGCGATGGACGCGCTGCGCTGCCCGCCGGGCGACGCGGATGTCTCAGCGCTGTCGGGCGGCGAGCGCCGGCGCGTGGCGCTGTGCAAGCTGCTGCTGTCGAAGCCCGATATGCTGATGCTCGACGAGCCGACCAACCACCTCGACGCGGAGACGGTCGCGTGGCTTGAAAAATTCCTGGTGGACTATCCCGGCACGGTCGTGCTCGTCACCCATGACCGCTACTTTCTCGACAATGTCACGGGCTGGATTCTCGAACTCGACCGCGGCAAGGGCATCCCCTATCAGGGCAACTATTCCTCCTGGCTGGAGCAGAAGCAGAAGCGCATGGAGGTCGAAGGCCGCGAGGAAGAAGCGCGCAAGCGCACGCTTTCGCGCGAACTGGAATGGATCCAGGCCAGCCCGAAGGCGCGGCAGGCCAAGTCCAAGGCGCGCATCAAGGCTTACGAGGAACTGGCGCAGCAGGCCGGCAACGAGAAGGTGGGGCGCGCGCATATCACCATCCCGCCGGGGCCGCGGCTGGGCAGCACCGTGCTGGAGGCCGAGCATCTGCGCAAGGGCTATGGCGATCAGCTTCTCATCGACGATCTGAGCTTCAAGCTGCCGCCCGGCGGCATTGTCGGGGTGATCGGCCCGAACGGCGCGGGCAAGACGACGCTGTTCCGCATGATCACCGGGCAGGAAGAGCCGGACGGCGGCAGCCTGCGGCTTGGCGACACCGTGCAGCTCGGCTATGTCGACCAGTCGCGCGACAAGCTCGGCGCGAACAAGACCGTGTGGGAGGAGATTTCCGACGGCAAGGACGTGATCGAGCTGGGCAAGCGCGAGGTACAGAGCCGCGCCTATGTCGGCTGGTTCAACTTCCGCGGCGGCGACCAGCAGAAGAAGGTCGGCCAGCTATCGGGCGGCGAGCGCAACCGCGTGCATCTGGCCAAGATGCTGAAGGAAGGCGCGAACTTCCTGCTGCTCGACGAGCCGACCAACGATCTCGACGTGGAGACGCTGTCGGCGCTGGAGGCGGCGCTGGAGGATTTTCCGGGCTGCGTGATGGTGATCAGCCATGACCGCTTCTTCCTCGACCGGATCGCGACGCATATTCTGTCCTTCGAGGGCGACAGCCACGTGGAGTGGTTCGAGGGAAATTTCGCGGATTACGAGGAGGACAAGCGCCAGCGGCTGGGCGACGCGGCGGTGGAGCCGCACCGGATCAAGTTCAAGCGGTTCGCGCGGGCGTGAGGGCGCAGCGGCGATGCCCATTGCGACCTATCTGGCCTGACACCCAGA
Organism: Dichotomicrobium sp.; assembly: GCA_046543175.1. Lineage (GTDB taxonomy): Bacteria > Pseudomonadota > Alphaproteobacteria > Rhizobiales > Rhodomicrobiaceae > Dichotomicrobium. Next base: position 238 of record JBKGZY010000004.1, on the reverse strand, counting down.
ATTTGAGAGAGTTAATCAGGATGTCCGAGACCGCTGTCCCAGCATCAATCGATCAGCAGGCGTTTAGTTGCCCGACTTGTGGCGCTTACACACACCAAGATTGGTTTAGCGTCTCTGCCTACCGGACGATTGACGGGGCACCGCCGAAGATAGCTGATCACAAACTTCTGGAAACACTTAAAGAACCTCCTCCAGGTGAAACTGAAGAGCAAAAACGCACTCGCGATCAGGTAATTAG
>JBKGZY010000064.1:0-13189 GCA_046543175.1 Dichotomicrobium sp. | reverse complement strand
CCCGGTCCCGGGTCAGCAGCGCACCGCTTCGCGCTGCGCAGCGCCCGGGACGACAGCCGCGCGGCATCTGTGGCTAAAGCCGTAGGCGGGCGCGCAGCGACCCTTTGCTTCGACCCTCGCAATGACATCCTGCAAACGGATCGGCGTGTCCCGGCCCGCCAGCCGGAACCCGCGAGGTCTGCTGTCATCCCGTGCGCGCCGCGGGATGCAATCCTGCGGCGCAGACACGGGATCGCTCTCGGCTAGTCGCACCCCGGTCCCGGGTCAGCAGCGCACCGCTTCGCGCTGCGCAGCGCCCGGGACGACACTTGCCGCTGGATTGCTTCGGCCTTTCAGGCCTCGGGGGTGACGTGCCGCAAACAGATCGGACAGCGGCTGTTAAAGCTCGCGCTGCGCCTCGGCCGTTGCCTCGTCGCCATCCTTCAGCGGCGTGACGGAGTGAATGACGGATTCGCCATCGCCCTCCGGCGAGATCCTGCGAACCGTCACGGTAACGCTGTCCGGGGATGCATCGTTTTCCGGTGCGACGACTTCAAAGGCGTAGACCTCGCCGTTGGCGGTCGTGATCGTCAGCCGGTCCCCGGCCGTCAGGCCGTCGAACCGGATCGGCTCGACATCGGAGGCTTCGCCGGACATCTCGACAGCCGCCCGTTCGGCGGCGACGGGCGCGGGAATGGCCTCCCCGCCGACATCATTCAAGACGGCCACCGCCGATTCCGACAGCCGCTTGCGCTGCGCGACTCGCTCCAGGATCCGGTCGCCGCTGGCGCCTTCGCGTTCGCGCCAGAGCGGGGCGACCGCCCGCAGATCGGTCGGGGCCGGGCTGTCCCTGAGCGCCTGTGTCCACAATGTCCGATCCAGTTTGCGCGCGAATCCATCGATCGTCTTCGAGACGTCCAACTGCGCGCTCATCCAGCCGCCGAGACCAATCGCAACACCGAGGAACACCAGGCGCGCACGGCGCCCTCCGGCTTTCGCAGCCAGTGCCGACGTCTTCCGGATCAGATGCGTCATAGCGTTGGTCTCCTGCTTGGGCACGGCACGCGTCAGGATAGCCGAAACATCGCAGCGCGGCAAAACCGGCGCCGCATCCGTCTGTTAGACTTTCAGATTTAAGAAAACGCGAAGAGTTTGGCCAAGTCAGGGCGGCGGCCAGAGGTAGAACCGGATCAACAGATCGTTGCCGTCTGCCCGCCCTGACGACAGGACCGCCTGGCGTACGCAATACCAGAGCCGCCAGGGGTCTTGGTTCTGGGGTGCTGCCGCCCTGTCACGAAACACCGGCTGAAGTCATTCACACCAGCGTGCCGATTGGCCGACGCATTTGCGGGCGCCGTTCGCGATTACGTACAGACGCCCCATGAACATCCTGACATCTACCACGTCCGCCTGCCGAGCGGAAGCAGGTTATGACGAAGTTCACCACTGTGTTGTTCTCGCAGCAACGGCGCCGCGACGGCCTGCGCCGGCATGGCGGCCTGTGGCGCTGCGTCCGCCGAGGACGCTTGCTTTACCCCGAACACCCCCAGCAGGATAAATATGACGAAGAGCGCGAGCCCGAACACGAGATCGGCGAGCGCCTGGCGTATGTGCCGCTTCTGGTCCGACGGTTGTGTGTCCATTCTTGTCCATCAGTCGCATGGGTTAACGTTGTGTTAAACGCTTAACTGATCGCAACTCCCGCGTGTTACACCGCTTTATTCTGGCACGGTTATGCTCCGATTGTGGCGGTTCCCAACAAATTTCGTGGCCTGATTCGGGCCCTGAAAGCCAGATCGGAAGGGCACGGCGCGAGCCGGCGAGGCGTTCTTGCCATCCCGGCGGGTTTTCGCGTATCCCGAGTGAATGGGTGGAAACGACAGCGCCAGCGGACCGCGGCGACGCCCCGCGCTCGACGACTACGTGGCAGGCGTGCGCCGCGGCGACCGCGCGATGCTGGCCCGGGCGATCACGCTCATCGAAAGCCGCCAGAAGCGCGACCGGGCGATCGCCGCCAGGCTTCTGCAAACGCTGCTGCCCGACACGGGCGGGGCGTATCGCATCGGCCTGACCGGCTCGCCCGGAGCGGGAAAATCCACAACCATCGACCAGCTCGGCTCCAACCTGACCGCGAAGGGGCATCGCGTCGCGGTGCTGGCGGTCGATCCGACCTCGCAGCGCACCGGCGGCTCGATCCTCGGCGACAAGACGCGCATGGCCCGCCTCGCCGCGGACGACCGTGCCTTCATCCGCCCCTCGCCTTCGGCGGGCACGCTCGGCGGCGTGACACGCACCACGCGCGAAACCATGCTGCTCTGCGAGGCTGCCGGCTTCGACGTCATCATCGTGGAGACGATCGGGGTCGGGCAGTCGGAAGTGGCGGTCGCCAACATGGTCGATTTCTTCCTCGTCCTGCTCCTGCCCGGCGCCGGGGACGACCTTCAGGGGTTGAAAAAGGGCGTGCTGGAGCTTGCCGACATGATCGCGGTCAACAAGGCCGATGGCGACAATGCGGATCGCGCGCGCCAGACCGCGAATGACTATCGCAACGCGCTGCATATCCTGACGCCGCCCAGCCCGAACTGGCGCGCGCCGGTCATCACGATTTCCGGGTTGCACAACACGGGCCTCGACGAACTTTGGGCGCAGGTCGAGAGTTATCGCGAGACAATGACCAATTCCGGTGAGTGGGACGCGAAGCGCAAGGAGCAGGCGGTCGCGTGGATGCACGACCTGATCGAGGGGCGGCTGCGCGCGGCGCTCACCGACGATCCGGCCATCGCGGAGAAGCTGGCGGCGCTGGAGAAGCGCGTGCGCGCGGGCGATCTCGTGCCGAGCCTGGCCGCGGAGGAAATCGCCGCGGCGATGGGTTTGAGCGCGCTTGCGCCGGGAACCGCGGAGGGCGAGGCATGAGCGCGCCGGACACGGAAGTGCTGATGACCGGGTTCGGCCCGTTTCCCGGCGTGGCACGAAACCCGTCCGGCTGGCTCGTGCAGACGCTGGCGCATACATCCGGCGCGGCCCCGGGCTGCGGCCTGACGGCGGCGGTGCTGCCGGTCGGCTGGCGCGACGCCTGGGGCACGCTGGAGCCGCTTCTTGACAGCCTCAGGCCGCGCCACGTCATCCTGTTCGGCGTCGCGGCGCAGGCGCAGGGCTTTCGCCTTGAGCATCGCGCGCATAACGCCGTCGCCGCGCGGGAGGACGCGCACGGCGAACACCCCGAAGGCGAACGGATATTGTCGCACGGACCCGACACGCTTGACGCCACCCTCCCGTTCGCCACGGTCGCGGCCGCGCTGGCGGCCGCCGGCCTGCCGGTCGAAATCTCCCACGATCCGGGGCGCTACCTGTGCAATGCACTGCTCTATCACACGCTGCACTGGAGCCGCGCGAATCCGCCTGCGCGCGCGGGCTTCGTGCATATTCCGCATCATGACCCGGAAAATCCGGACGCCGCGCCCCCGCTCGACGGCGCGCGGCTGTTGACCGGCGCGCGGCTGATCGTGGAAACAGCGATACGCCAGTCCCGCAAGGACGTGGCCACCGTTTGAACGCAACCCGACCGCACCGGACCTTGCCCCATGGCCGCCGACCCGCCAGCAGAACTACGCGAACGCTACCGCGCGATGCTGCGAGGCGGCGCGCTCCAGCCGGACATGGCGCAGGCGATGGCGGTGGACAAGCTGCAACTGCTCGCCAACCGCATTGCCCGTTACCAGCGGCCCACGCGCACCGACACCTTTTCCTTCTTCACGCGCAAGCGCGGCGAGGTGCCGTCAGGCCTGTACATCTGCGGCGGCGTGGGCGGCGGCAAGACGATGCTGATGGACCTGTTCTATGACAGCGTCGATGTGGCGGCGAAGCGGCGGGATCACTTCCACGCCTTCATGGCCGAAGTGCATGACCGGGCCGGGGCGTTCCGCAAGGAGAGCAAGGGCGATCCGATCGAGGAGGTGGGCAAGGATATCGCGCGCGATACCCGGCTGCTGTGCTTCGACGAGTTCCATGTCACGGACATTGCCGATGCCATGATCCTCGGGCGGCTGTTCAACACGCTGTTCGAGGCCGGGATCGTGCTGGTGGCGACCTCCAACCAGCCGCCGCGCGATCTCTACAAGGACGGGCTGAACCGCAACCTGTTCGAGCCGTTCGTCGCCGAGCTGGAGCAGCGGGTAGAGGTGCTGGAGCTGTCCGCCGCCCGCGACTATCGGCTGGAAAAGCTCTCCGGTTCCCCGCTGTATTTCCATCCGCTGGATGCGGCCGCGCGCGACAATCTGCAAAAGCTCTGGGTGAGCCTGACCGGCACGGAGCGTGGCACCCCCCGCGAGATCACGGTGCTCGGGCGCAAGCTGCATGTCCCCGAGGCGGCGACGGGCGCGGCCCGGTTCTCCTTCGCCGATCTGTTCGAGCAGCCGCTGGGTGCCAACGACTATCTCGCCCTGGCGCGGGAATTCCGCACAATCTTCGTCGAAGGCGTCCCGGTCATGGGGCCGGAGAAACGCAACGAGGCGCGCCGCTTCATCACCTTCATCGACACGCTTTACGACACCCGCACCAGCCTCGTCGTCACGGCCGAGGCCGAGCCGGACGCGCTGTACCGCGCAGGCGACGGGGCGGAGCTTTTCCAGCGCACCGCCTCGCGCCTGATGGAGATGCGCACCGACGATTTCCTGGCGCGCGGGCGCGACCTGACGCATTCGTGAAGACTTGTCAGTTCGCACCGGGGTCTTGGGCGTGATCTGTTGGATGCCGTTGCGCAACCTGACCGATGTACCGCATGACCGAGATCCTCGTCGCCGCGCTCGCCGCCCTGATCCTCCTGAGCTTCTTCGTCTCGCCGCTCGCGCGCGACAGCCAGAGCTTCTACCGCGGCTGGGCCGAAGGCGGGCGGCCGCCCGGCGTGCTGACGCTCACCCTGTCGCAGGTCACGACCTGGATTTTCGCGCGCTCGCTGCTCACCGCGGCGATCCTCGGATTCCATTACGGAATTGCCGGAGGCATCGCCTACGCCGCCTATTACCTGTCGTTCCTGACAGGCTGGGCCATCGTCGATCACTTGCGCTTCCGCCACGGCGCGACGAGCATCCAGGACTTCATGCGCGCGCATTTCGGCGGTCTGGGCACGAGCACCTATAACTTCCTCATCGCCCTGCGCCTGATCTCCGAGGTGTTCGCCAACCTGCTGGTGGTCGGCATCATCTTCGGCGCCGCCGGCTCGGCCGCCTATCTGCTCGCCATCGGCGTCACCGCCATCGTCACGCTCGCCTATTCCATGATCGGGGGATTGCGCGCCTCGCTGCGCACCGACGTCTTGCAGATGAGCCTGTTCCTCGCGCTGATGGCGCTCATCATGGTGGCGCTGATCGACCTGCCGGTGACGTCCTTCGCGGCCATTGGCGCGAGCAGCCCGCTCGTGCTGGAAAACGGCTGGAACCTGCTGCTGGTCGCGCTCCTGCAGGTCTGGAGCTATCCGATGCACGACCCGGTGATGATGGATCGCGGCTTCATCGCGGACCGGCGCACCACGCGGGCGAGCTTCCTGCACGCCGCATGGATCAGCGTGATCTGCATTCTCGGCTTCTCGCTGCTGGGTGTCGTCGCCGGGCTGGAGCAACAGGGCAGCGAGGAGATGATGGCCGTCCTGACGCGCCTTCTGGGCGACACGACGATGGTGCTCATCAATCTCGCGCTGGTGCTCTCGGCGGTTTCCACGCTCGATTCGACCTTTTCCAGCGCGTCGAAGCTCGCCATCGCCGATATGGGCATGGGCGAGAAGACAGTGGCGAACGGGCGCACCGCCATGGCGCTGTTCGCGCTCGGCGGGCTGGTGTTCCTCGCGCTGGGCACCGATGATCTCTATGCCGCCGTCGCGGTCAGCGGCACCGCCTCGCTGTTCCTCGCCCCGGTTATCTTCTTCTGCATCTGGGGCAATCTGCGCGTGCCGCGCTGGAGCTATCTGACCGCGTTTGTCGCGGCGATCGCGGGGGCCGTGCTCTATTACACCGAAAGCGGCGGCCACGCCGACATCATCGCGGCGACGACGGGGATCACGGTGAAATACAATAAGCTGCTGCTGATCTCCGCCACGGTGCTCGTGATCGGCAACGGCGCTTTCGCCCTCGGCGCCTGGCTGCGCCGCCCGGCGACGCGTCCGGCCGACATGCTGTAACAGCTTGTGACGCGGCCGGTTTTGCGCTTGCGCCGCGCCCATGGATTCTGAAAGATCGCGGCGGTTTCCATTTCGGCCAACGCCGGCGAGGCTTTCGTGACCAAAATCATCCGCGATCTCTATTACGGGAGACATCCCTACGCCCGCGCCTTTCGCTTCACCCTCCTGGCCATCGACACGCTGACGCTGATCTACTTCATCGCCGTCACCGCGCTGCCGCAATACGACTGGCTGCGCATAATCGATATCGTGATCGGCATCTATATCGCGTTGGACCTGATCGCCCGGCTCGTGGCGAGCTATAGCCCACGCAGCTATTTCCGCGAGATCAGCACCTGGACCGACATTGCCGTGCTGGCCTCGCTAATGGTGCCCGCTGCTGCCGAGGACTACCTGTTCCTGCGCATTCTGCGCATCTTCCGGCTGTTGCGCTCGTATCACATGCTGCGCGATCTGCGCGAACTCTCGCCGTTCTTCCGGCGCCACGAGGAGGTGGTCAACAGCGTCGTCAACCTGCTGGTGTTCGTCTTCGCGATTTCCGCGCTGGTCTTCGTCCTGCAGTACCGGACCAACGAAGGCATCAACAACTACCTGGACGCGCTTTACTTCACCGTTTCCGCGCTGACGACCACGGGCTTCGGCGACATCGTGCTGGAGGGCACGATCGGACGGCTCCTGTCGGTGGTGATCCTCGTGATTGGCGTTGGCCTGTTCCTGCGGCTGATCCAGGTCGTGTTCCGCCCCAGCAAGGTGCACTACACCTGCCCGGATTGCGGATTGAAGCAGCACGACGCCGACGCGGTCCACTGCAAGCATTGCGGGCGGGTGCTGAATATCGAAACCGAGGGCGATGGATAAACGCGCTTCCATATCCGGAAGCAAGCTGGCTATGATAGTAATCACATCCTCGTCCAACTCCCTCAATGGGGGAGGACGTGGCGATAGGTGTTCGAATCTGTAATTCGTCAGCAATTTGATAGTCTTAAAGACATGAGGAGCCCCGGATCATGAGTGCAAAATTCCTTGCCAGCTTGGGGCTGGCCGCAGCAATTGCTGCTTCGTTCGCGGCAGATGCGCTTGCCGCAAGTAAACAGGGAACTTTCGAGAAATTTTACGGGATGTGCGTGAACGCACAGAAGAGCAAGGCCCCCAATGACAAAATATCGAACAAGGAATGCGCTCTGAGAGCCGAAGCAATCGTGAACAAGAAGCAATCATCAAAACGGATGAAGCTCAAGAACTAAGGGGCAATATGAAACACCCGCCCCTCGAAGATGAGTTTCAACTTATTTTCATTGTGGGGAAGCCGGAAGCACCCGGACCGTTGTCATCGAGCAACAATTCGCTTGGGCCGGGCTGACTCCGCCCGACCGCTCCGCGTGGCAAGGCGCATAAGCCGGCGGTCGCCGGATTCGCGCGATCGGCACACGAACTGAACGCCTGGGCTGACGATACCGCCGCGGCGGGCAAAAGTCGGGGCGGACGGCGGTTCAGCGCCGCCCGTCTTCGCCGGCCGCCGAAACCGCGTTGCGTCCCAATCGCGGCGTGAGAGACACCCAGAGATTGGGCGAGCGGTAGGATTGGCGCTTGATGAAGGTGTAGGGCACATCGCGCCACAGCTTTACGCGGGAATGCTTGTTGTCGAGCACGAAATCGCCCTGTGCCGTGCGCACGGTCAGCACGGCATGCCCGTCGCCCTGCTCGTCCAGCACCACGGTGATCAGAAGCGCGCTGCGCGGCCATCCCTGCGCGATCAGTTCGCGCTGCTTCAACAGCACGTAGTCCTCGCAGTCCCCCGCCTCGCTCGGCAGCGTCCAGTGCTCCTCGACGCCGTAAAGCTCGCGGTCGGTCTTCGGTTCGATCAAATCGTTGATATAGCTGTTGACGGCCAGCAGCTTGATCCAGCGCTCCGAGGTCAGGTCGAGACGCTTGGACTGCGCCGAGGACCGATGCACGCGCGGCCGTTCCCGGCACGCACCTTCCCGGCGACGGCAGAAGGCCGTGTAGCCCGGCGGCGCGCTTGTCAGCCCGTGAACCGGCATGCTCAGGCGGCCGCTGCGGTGGGGCTGCGCGCTTTTCCCGATGATCGTTTCGCCGTCGAAGGCCGCGGCCTGCTGCCGGGCACCGGCCAAGGCGATCATCCCGGTGAGCAGGGCAAGTATGATCCACCGCATGTCGGACATCCTCTCCGATGTGTTCCCACCGAAAGATGCCAGACAGGGTTTGAAGGACCGCTAAAGCGCGCGGGAAAAACTGATGGATTTTGTAGACGACTGGCAGAAGCCGGTATTTGCGCGTTTCAGGCGGCCAGATCGCGCTTGCCCGCGACGCTGCCATCGGCGTTGATGCGGTAGACGATGGGCACGCCGGTGGCGAGGTTCAACTCGGTGATTTCCTCGCGCGACAAGCCGTCCAGGTGCATGATGAGCGCGCGCAGCGAGTTGCCGTGGGCGGAAACGAGCACGGCCTTGCCCGCCTTCAGATGCGGCAGGATGTTCGCCTCGTAATAGGGCAGCACACGCTCGGTGGTGTCCTTGAGGCTTTCGCCGCCGGGCGGCGGCGTGTCGAAGGAGCGCCGCCAGACATGCACCTGCTCCTCGCCCCAGCGCGCGCGGGCGTCATCCTTGTTCAGGCCGACAAGATCGCCGTAGTCGCGCTCGTTGAGCGCCTGATCGCGCTCGATGGGCAAGTCCGTCTGGCCGAGTTCTTCCAGAATGATATCGAGCGTGTGCTGGGCGCGTTTCAGCGCGCTGGTGAAGGCAACGTCGAAACGCAGCCCTTCCGCCTTCAGCGCCCGGCCGGCCTTGCGCGCCTCCTCGATACCGTGTTCGCTGAGATCGACATCGCGCCAGCCGGTGAACAGGTTGAGCTTGTTCCATTCGCTTTCGCCGTGGCGAACGAGCACGAGCATGGTTTGGCATCCTTTCCTGCATGTGGCGCCGGGGGTACCGGCCCGTTCGTGTTATAGGCCGAGCACGTCGCGCATGGAATACAGGCCCGGCGGCTTGCCCCGCGCCCAGAGCGCGGCCTTGACCGCGCCGCGCGCGAAAATCTGCCGGTCGGTCGCGCGGTGAGTCAGTTCCACGCGCTCGCCCTGTCCGGCGAAAATGACGCTGTGCTCGCCCACGACATCGCCGCCGCGCAGCGTGGCAAAGCCGATTTCGCCGGTCTGGCGCGGGCCGGTGTGGCCCTCGCGCGATTTGACCGCGTGCGACTCCAGGCCGACCCGCCGGCCGGCCGCCGCCGCCTCGCCCAGCATCAGCGCCGTGCCGGAGGGGGCATCGACCTTTTGGCGGTGATGCATCTCGACGATCTCGATATCGTAGTCGTCGTCCAGGGCCGCGGCCACCTTTTCGGTCAGCGCGGTAAGCAGGTTGACGCCGAGGCTCATGTTGCCGGCCTTGACGATGGTGGCGTGGCGCGACGCCGTGGCGATACGCTGCTCGTCCTCATCGCTGAAGCCTGTCGTGCCGATCACGTGGACGATGCGCCCCTGCGCGGCCAGCCCGGCATATTCGACACTCGCCCTGGGCGAGGTGAAATCGAGGATCGCCTCGCAGCGGGTGAACAGTTCCAGCGGGTCGGCGGTGACGAACACGCCCAACGCGCCGACGCCGGCCAGTTCGCCCAGATCCGCACCGATCGCGGGTGAATTTTCCGTCTCGGTGCCGCCGGTCAGGGTGCATTGCGGCGAATCGTGAACGGCGCGAAGCAGTGCGCGCCCCATGCGTCCCGCCGCGCCCATCACGGCCATCCGCATCTCGCTCATGACGCTCCTCCCGTATCCGTTCGCGCCGTCCGGCCCGCCTCAGACGGTCATGCCGGATTTCGCCGCGCCGATCGCCCTGTTAATCAGATCGCGCGCCTCGACATTATCGCCCCAGCGGGTGATTTCGACCCATTTGCCGTCTTCCAGGTCCTTGTAGCGCTCGAAAAAATGCGCGATGCGGCGCATCAGCATCTCCGGCAGATCGCGATAGCTGTGGATGTTGTCGTACATTGCCGAGACGCGCTCGGACGGCACCGCGATGATCTTTTCGTCCTGCCCGGCCTCGTCGCGCATGTGCAGAACACCGACCGGCCGGCAGTTCATCACCGCGCCGGGGATCAACTGGCGCTGGTTGGCGATCAGCACATCGATCGGATCGCCGTCGTCGGACAGCGTGTGCGGGATGAAACCGTAATTGCCGGGATAGCGCATGTCGGTATAGAGCACGCGGTCGACGAACAGCGTGCCGGAGTCCTTGTCCATCTCGTATTTGATCGGCTCGCCGCCGATCGGAACTTCGACGATGACGTTGATATCGTGCGGCGGGTTGTCGCCAATTGGTATGGCGTCTATGCGCATTTGCGGCACCTTCCTCGCCGGTTCGCCGGAAACTGCAATGCTGTGTTGCAACTTCGGCGCGTCCCGTCAAGCTCTGCCGCGAAAGGACCGAACTGCAAAAGGACGCCGGTCCGGCGGCTGCTTTCCGGACCGGCGCCGAGGAGACGCTTGTTGGCGTGCCCGGCAATTATTGCCGGGCTTTTGGAAGATTTTTAGTACGCCCAGTCGCGGCCGAGCGCCTTGGCCCGCTCGCGCGCGCTCGGATTGACCGACGGGCGGAACGGCACCTCGACCACCTCGGCATCCACCGGCTGGCCGGACCGCTCGGTGTAGGCTTCCGGCACCTCGACGGACAGCTTGGTACCGATGTCCGAGAGGCGGTGCGGCACCCAGCACAGCGCGATGTTCGTTTGCAGTTCCGGCGACCACCAGGGCGAGGTGACATAACCGACGCGCCCGCCCTCCGGCTCGGAAATCAGCCAGAAGTCATTGGCGTAGTCCGTGATCGGCTGGCCGCCCAGCTTGATCCCGACCATGCGCATCTTGAAGGGGAAGCTGCCCTCGTCGATGATCGCGCGCTGACGCTCCAGTTCTTCCTTGCCGATGTAATCCGCCTGCTTCTTGCGCGGCACCTGGTAGGACAGGTTCACCTGGAACGGCGAGGTTTCGGCGTCCAGATCCTGGCCCCAGGAAAGGATGCCGGCGGCGACACGGCGGTGATGCGCCGGGGCGATGACGCGCAGGCCGTAGCTGGCGCCCGCGCCGCGCACCGCGTACCAGACGGCCTCGGCGTGAATGGTCGAATCCACGGTGTAGATCTCGTAGCCCTTCTCGCCGGTGAAGCCGGTCTGGCTCAGCAGTACGTCGGCATCACCGACCTTGGCCCACATCAACCCGTAATACGGCATTCTGCGGACTTCGTCGCCGAACAACTCCGCCATCAGGTCTTCGGAAAGCGGGCCCTGGATCTGAAGCGGCGACACGTCGATCTCGGCGATGTCGACGTCGAACTTCTTGCCGACATTCACGCCCTGAAGCCACAGCATGAGGTCGCTGTCGGAAATCGAGAACCAGAATTCGTCCTCGGCGATGCGCAGCAGAACCGGGTCGTTGAGGATGCCGCCCTTCTCGTTGCACAGGATCGCGTATTTGCCGTGCATCGGCTTGATCTTGGTGGCGTCGCGCGTGATGACGTAGTTCACGAAGGCTTCGGCGTCCGGCCCCTTCACGCGGATTTGCCGTTCCACGGCCACGTTCCACATCGTCACGCGGTTCACGAGCGCATCGTATTCGGCCATCGCGCCGCCGTCCTCCGGGCGGACATAGCCGCGCGGATGGTACATGCGGTTGTAAACGGTCGCCCGCCAGCAGCCGGCTTCCACCGCCAGATGCCAGAACGGCGATTTGCGCACACGCGTGGAGATCAGCATCTGCACCGGGGTCGGGCCGGACTGGCGCAGGTTGATCGGAACGTGGCGATCCGACTGGTCGATGTCGGGCACATTGGGATGGGAACGGTTTTCGGTGGCCATCGTGTTCACCTTTTCGAGCATGGCGGACGTCCTTCGGTTCGGGCGGAGTTATCGGCGCATATGGTCACAATTCGCGCCCGCGCATCGTCCCAAGAACGACTCTTATACAGCTTGAAATCGGCGTGGCCGCCAGCGCCCGTCACAAGGGCGTGTGTGTGGCGCGATCGGCCAAGGCGGCGTCGCAATACGCAAGCCGTCGGCGGGGCCGGGCAATGCATGCTCCACCTTGAAAGCAGCCGGAGCGGCCAAGCGAGGATGGCGAGCATGAGCGGCGTGAATGCAGACGACTGGATCGAACGGGTGGCGGGCGGACTGGCTCCGGAGGACATGGCCGAGCGCATCTATGCCGGGCGCATCCTGTTCTTCGAGGGACTGCCCGCCGTGGCGGCGCTCATCGAGGAAACGCGCGCCATTCTCGAGGACGTCTTCGATGGCGCATTCCCGCCGACAGCATTCCGCACGCTCGGCGCGGAGGGATTCCGCGCGACCCTTTGCAAGGCGCAGAAGCGCTTTGTCGCTTCGCCCGAAGTCGAGCGGCATTACACCGATGCGCTGATCGCCGCGGGCGCCGCCCCGGAGGCGACCTATCGCGACCGGCTGATCCTGCGCGCCGCGCCGCCCTTCGACGCGCCGAACGGCTCGGGCTACGGCCGGCTGCCCGCGCATCGCGACAGTTGGGGCGCGGGGCTGGACTGCCAGATCAACTGGTGGCTGCCGATCTACGACATCACGGCCGAGCGGACGATGGCGGTTTTCCCTTATGCCTGGGACCGGAAGGTCGTGAATGACAGCGCCGGCTGGGAGCCGTCGCGGGCGCGCAAGGAGCCGGACTATCCCGAACTGCCGAGCGCGCGCGAGCCGGTGAACTGGGACGCGGCGCTGCCGCTCGTGGTCCCGACCGGGACGCTGATGGCGTTTTCCGCCACGCACCTGCACGCGACCATCCCCAACACCAGCGGCGAGGCGCGCATTTCCAGCGAAACGCGCACGGTAGACCGGCGGCATCTGCTTGCCGGGCGCGGCGCGCCGAACCTCGATCGCGGCCCGGTCGCGCCCGCGACGGGCTGGTTCCGGCGGCTCGGCGGCGGGCCGTCCCTGCGCGACGATCTCCAGACGGCGTAAACGCCCGCCCTGGCGCCTTCGCTTTCGGCGGACATTGGTCGCTTCGCAGACACGGGATCG
>JBKGZY010000292.1:0-2771 GCA_046543175.1 Dichotomicrobium sp. | reverse complement strand
CGCGGGTGACAGGGTTCCAACTGGTCGGAAAAGTGGTCAAGTGGAGCGAATTTGACATTTGAGTCCCGCTTGCTGCCAGGGGAGGCAAATGTCGGAATTCAGACCAGGCAAAAGCAGAATCGTTGAATACGCTCTAATTCTTTGTTTTGTCGCATTTTCGGGCGCAAAACCGGTTCCCACTTTTGCTGAAAATGCTCCACTGACCGCGTGAACGCAAAGGAGCGGTACTGGATGCAGAAAGCGACGGACGGTGAGCACGATGCAAGCCCCGTACTGGCCGTGCGCGACGTGTCCTATGCTTTCGGCGCGCGGCGCGCACTCGATCATGTCAGTTTCGAATTGATGCCGGGACGGTTCATGGCGCTGCTCGGCCCGAACGGGGCCGGCAAGACGACGCTGTTCTCGCTGATTACGCGGCTGTTCGACACGCGCGAGGGCCGGATCGAGATCGCGGGCCGCGATCTCAAGCGCGACGGCAGTTCCGCGCTCGCCCCGCTCGGCGTCGTGTTTCAGCAGCAGACCTTGGATCTCGATCTGACCGTCCGGCAGAACCTTGGCTATTTCGCCGCGCTTCGCGGGCTCGGCCGGCGCGAGGCGCGCGAACGCATGACCCGCGCGCTCGACGCCCTGTCGATGGGCGAGCGCATCGACGAGAAGGTGCGCAGCCTGAATGGCGGCCACCGCCGGCGCGTGGAAATCGCCCGCGCCCTGCTGCACGGGCCGAGCCTGCTTCTGCTCGACGAGCCGACAGTGGGGCTTGATGTTGCGGCCCGCGAGGCGATGGTGTCGCATGTGCATCGTCTCGCCGCCGAGGAAGGCGTGGCGGTACTCTGGGCGACCCATCTCATCGACGAAATCGACGCCTCGGACGATCTGATCGTGCTGCATCAGGGCAGCATCCGCGCACAGGGACGGGCCAGCGAGGTCATTCGCAGTCATGGGGCGGAGGATGTCGGCGCGGTCTTCGCGATGCTCACGCAGGACGGCACGGAAACGGAGGCGGTTTCGTGAGCTTGGCGGCAACCGTCCGGGAATCGGGAAGCAGCCGCCATTACTGGCTGGCCTTCCAGGGCATTGTCTGGCGCGAGCTATTGCGCTTCATCCACCAGCGTGAACGCTTCTTCGCGGCGCTGGTGCGCCCGCTTGTCTGGCTGTTGATCTTTGCCGCCGGCTTCCGCGCCGCGCTCGGCCTGTCGATCATTCCGCCCTACCAGACCTATATCACCTATGACGTGTATATCGTCCCGGGCCTCGTGGCGATGATCCAGCTCTTCAACGGCATGCAGAGTTCCCTGTCGATGGTCTATGATCGGGAAATGGGCTCGATGCGCGTGCTGCTGACGACGCCGCTGCCGCGCGCTTTCCTGCTCGTCGCGCGGCTGTTTGCCGGCGTGGCGGTGTCGCTCGTGCAGGTCTATGCGTTTCTGGTGATCGCCTATTTGTTCGGCGTCGAACTCCCGCTGATGGGCTATCTGAGCGTTCTGCCCGCCCTCATCCTGAGCGGCATGATGCTCGGCGCGCTCGGTATGCTGCTCGCCTCGACCATTCGGCAGCTCGAGAACTTCGCCGGCGTGATGAACTTCGTGATCTTCCCGATGTTCTTCGCCTCCTCCGCGCTCTATCCGCTGTGGAAGGTCCAGGAGAACAGCCCGATCCTGTTCCATATCTGCCAGTGGAACCCGTTCACCTATGCGGTCGAGTTGATCCGCTTCTCGCTGTATGGCGAGATCAATCTGTTTGCGCTGGCAGCGGTCTCCGGCCTGCTGGCGCTGTTTCTGGCAGCCGCGATCTGGGCCTTTGACCCAAGCTGGGGGCTGCGCTGGCGCAAGGCGCAGGGCTGAAACCGTTCCTCCTGTCATTCCAGGTGCCGCGCGGCAGGTCAGTGATGCGTTGGCGGCCCGCAACCGGGATGTGACCGGCCGAAGACGATCCCGTGTCTGCGCCGCGCACGGGATGACAGCGGGCATGTCCCCTGTTCGGGCGGATGAAGGCACTGAATGCCCCCTTCCGCCCGCATCCGATATCAGGCCGGCAAGGCCCCGGACTTTTTCGCCGTATGTGTCGCGATCACATCCATGAGGGCCGGCGACAGGGCGTCGTAGGGCTCCAGACCAAGCTCCTTCAGCCGTGTCCGCACCGCGCCCATCTGCTCCGGATTGAAGCCGGATTCGATGATCGACGAGACGAAAGCCGCGAATTCCGGCGCCGACCAGCCCTGGTCACTGGACAGTTCGGTATGAACGAAATCGAGCCCGTAGAAGGGGTGGTTGGGATCCTCGATCCGGCCATACATATGAACGCCGCAACCCCTGCAGGCATGACGCTGGATCGCGGCATTGGGATCGACGACCTGCAGCTTGTCACCGTTCGCCGTCACCGAGAGGTTCTCGCGCGGAACCACGGCAACCATGGAGAACAGCGCGCCATCGGGCTTCCAGCACTTCGTGCAGCCACAGACATGATTGTGGGCGGTATTACCGCGGATCGCGACCTCGACCGGGTTGCTGATACACTTGCACCGCAGTGTACCGCCGGGAAAATCCGGGTTTCCGGGCCTGACGCCGCCATCCACGGACGGATGTATCGAGATTTGCGTCATGTTGGGGTCCTCCCTGCCTTCCTGTTGGAATTGGTTAATGCAGACAGGGAAATCATGCGGGGGCCGTGAAGCCCAGACAATCACACAAAGGTATCCAAAATCGGTTCACTTGGCCGCTTCGGCCGCAATATCTTGCGAAGTTTCGGCGAAACCGCGCCCGTTCGCGCCCACC
>JBKGZY010000291.1:0-2776 GCA_046543175.1 Dichotomicrobium sp. | reverse complement strand
GGCAAGCGTCCGCGCCGCACCGCTACTCTGCGGCGCGCGTGTGCGGGGCGGGCGCGACCCTTGCGGCGCAGAACTTGAACTCGGGGATCTTGCCGTAGGGGTCGAGCTGCGGGTTGGTCAGCACATTGGCCGGCGCCTCGCCGTAGCAGAACGGGATGAAGATCATGCCCGGCGAGACGTCCCGGTCGGCGCGCAGCCTGATGGTGATCGCCCCGCGCCGGGTCTCCACGCGGATCGCATCGCCGGGCTGCGCGCCGAGGCGTTCGATCTCGCGGGGGTTCATGCAGGCGACCGGCTCGGGCTCCAGCGCGTCGAGCGCGCCCGCGCGCCGCGTCATCGCCCCGGTGTGCCAGTGCTCCAGAAGCCGCCCGGTGGACAGCACCAGCGGAAACTCTTCGTCCGGCAGCTCGTCCGGGGCGACCAGGTCGGCGGGCACGATCTGCGCGCGCCCGTCCCTGGTCGGGAAGCCCTCGGCGAACAGGATGTCCCGGCCCGGCCGGTCCTCGGCGTCGGCGGGGTATGTCACCGAATCTTCCCGCTCGATGCGCGACCACGGGATGTTGGCCAGCGAGGGCATCAGCGAACGCATTTCCTCATAGACCTCCGGCACGCCGGAATAGCGCCAGTCCAGCCCGATGCGCCGGGCGATCTCGCAGATCAGCTCCCAGTCCTGGCGCGCCTCGCCGGGCAGCGGCACCACCGGGCGGCCGAGCTGCACCTGCCGGTTGGTGTTGGTGTAGGTGCCCAGCTTCTCCGCATGGGCCGAGGCCGGCAGCACCACATCGGCATGCCAGGCCGTCTCGGTCAGGAAGATGTCCTGCACCACGAGATGATCGAGCTTGGCCAGCGCGGCGCGCGCATGGCTCTGGTCCGGGTCGGACATCGCCGGGTTCTCGCCGAGGATGTACATGCCGCGGATCTGATCGTCATGCACCGCGTCCATGATCTCGACCACGGTCAGGCCTTTATGCGGATCGAGCGCACGGCCCCAGGCATCCTCGTAGCGGTGGCGCACATCCGGGTCGTCGACCGCGGCGTAGTCGGGATAGACCATCGGGATCAGCCCGGCATCGGAGGCGCCCTGCACGTTGTTCTGCCCGCGCAAGGGGTGCAGCCCGGTGCCCGGCCGGCCGACATGCCCGGTGACAAGCGCCAGCGCGATCAGGCAGCGCGAATTGTCGGTGCCATGCACGTGCTGGGAGATGCCCATGCCCCAGAAGATGATGGCGCGCTCGGCATTCGCGTAGGTGCGCGCGATCTCGCGGATGTAATCGGCCTCGACGCCGCAGACCGGCGCCATCGCCTCGGGCGAGAACGCCGCGACCTTCTCCTTCAACGCCTCGAAGCCGTCGGCATGGGCCTGGAGGTATTGCTCGTCATAAAGCTTTTCGGCGATGATGACATGCAGCATGGCGTTCAACAGCGCCACATCGGTGCCCGGCTTGAAGCGCACCGGGTGGCTGGCATGGCGCATCAGCTCCTGCCCGCGCGGGTCGACGACGATCACCTTCGCCCCGCGTTTGGCCGCCTGCTTGAGATATGTAGCGGCGACGGGATGGTTCTGTTCGGGCCGCGCGCCGATCACCATGAAGCAGTCGGCATCCGCCGCCGCGGTGAACGGCGCCGTCACGGCGCCCGAGCCGATCCCTTCCATCAGCGCGGCCACCGAGGAGGCGTGGCACAGCCGCGTGCAGTGATCGACATTGTTGGTGCCGAAGCCGGTGCGCACCAGCTTCTGGAACAGGTAGGCTTCCTCGTTGGTGCCCTTGGCCGAGCCGAAGCCGGCCAGCGCACCGCCGCCATGGGTATCGCGGATCGTGCGCAGGCCGCCCGCCGCGCGCGCCAGCGCCTCTTCCCAGCTCGCCTCGCGGAACACCGCGCCCGGGTTCATCGGGTCGAGCTGGATGTCGCCGCGCTTGGGCGCGTCCTCGCGGCGGATCAGCGGTTTGGTCAGCCGTTCGGGGTGGCTGATATAGTCGAAGCCAAAGCGGCCCTTGACGCACAGCCGGTTCTCGTTGGCCGGGCCGTCGCGCCCGTCGATCTGGACGATCGTGTCGTCCTTCACGCTGACGCTGGTCTGACAGCCGACGCCGCAATACGGGCAGACCGAATCCACCACTCGGTCCGGCCAGACCGTGCGCGTGGCGGCCTGTTCGTCCATCAGCGTCTTCTCGAACAGCGCGCCGGTCGGGCAGGCCTGCACGCATTCCCCGCAGGCCACGCAGGTGGAGTTGCCCATCGGGTCGTCGAAGTCGAACACCGGCTTCGCCTCGTGCCCGCGCAGCGCCATGCCGATCACGTCGTTGACCTGCACCTCGCGGCAGGCGCGCACGCACAGATTGCACTGGATGCAGGCATCCAGGTTGACCGCGATCGCGGCATGGCTCGGATCGGGGGTGAAGCCCTCGCGCGCCGGCAGCCGGGCGCCATCCACGCCCAGCGCGCGCGCCCATTTCCAGAACATGGAGTCCGGATCGGGATGGCTCACCTGCGGCGGCTGATCGGCGGCCAGAAGCTCGAACACCATCTTGCGCGCCTTGGCCGCGCGCTCGCTCATCGTCTTC
Source organism: Dichotomicrobium sp. (assembly GCA_046543175.1). GTDB lineage: Bacteria > Pseudomonadota > Alphaproteobacteria > Rhizobiales > Rhodomicrobiaceae > Dichotomicrobium. The sequence goes on along the minus strand of JBKGZY010000291.1, from coordinate 212 downwards.
ACCGCCATGCCGTCCTTGACCTTGCGGATGCACGACGCCGCCAGCACGCGCTCGCCCTCGATCTCCACCATGCAGGCGCGGCAGTTGCCGTCGGCGCGGTAGCCCGGCGCGTCCAGCCAGCACAGATGCGGGATCTCCACCCCGGCGCGCTTCGCCGCCTGCCAGATCGTCTCGTCTTCGCCGGCCGCAACCTCGCGGCCATCCAGCGTGAA
>JBKGZY010000290.1:0-2787 GCA_046543175.1 Dichotomicrobium sp. | reverse complement strand
GCGCGCCGCTTCGCAGACACGGGATCGTTCGCGAGTCTTTTCGCACGTTCGGAGCATTTCCCGATCAATCAGCACCATGTCATGCCCGTGCTTGCCTGTCCCCGGACGTGATCCGGGGAACACAGGCATCCATGACCGCAACGGCTTGAACTTGTTGCGTGGGTTGCCGGGTCAAGCCCGGCAACGACCAAGACTGAACCGATTCAATCTGAGCGACATGCGCTCTGGGTCCCGTGTCTGCGCCGCGTCATTTTCATGCCGCGTCGCGCACGGGACGACAACAGACGTCGCCATGACGAAAGTCGATCCGGCGCGATTCGGCCGAAGCGCCGCCTGAAAGATTTTCGCGCCGCGAACCTTGCGCCTTTGCGGGCAAATCACCGATAGTCGATGCGAGCGGCGCGGCGCGGATCAGCGGCGGTTCGGCGCACGCGGCCGGACATGAGGAGGCCCATGCCGTCCGAACTCGCCTTTCGGGCGCAGCTTGTGATGAGCGAGCAACGCGAAACCTACGATTTCTGGCGCCGGGCGGCGGACGGCCGGCCCATGCCCGCGCGCGCGGATATCGACCCCGCCGCGATGCGCCATCTGCTGCCCGGCATCAGCATCCTCGATGTCGGGGCGCGCTTCGACGCGCTGTGCTACCGCCTTGCCGGGACGCGGCTGCACGACATCTACGGCTGCGAGGTCACGGGGCTGAACGTGTTCGACCTGCGCCTCGGCGCGAAGCGGCGCTACTGGCGCGCGGCCTATCGCCGGGTGGTGGAAGAGCGCACGCCGATGCAGGGCGCGGTCAAGGGGCCGGTCGCCGGGCGGGACCATGTCGTGCTGTTCTGGCTGCGCCTGCCGCTGTCGGACGACGGTGAAACGGTAAGCAAGATCCTGTGCCACGATGTCGGGATCATGCCGGCCGCGCTGGACCGGGACGGGGCGGAGGCCCGCGCGGACGAGACGGAAACGGCTTCGGGATCGCGCGGGTGAGGATGGGCGGTAGCCGGCTCACTCCGGTACGGTCAGCTTCTTCCGGCCGAGCAGCCTGAGCGCGAGATTGCGCCCGGACCGCAGCCACGGATACAGCCGCCGCGCGCGCCGCCCGTCCCGGAATATCCTCGCGAAAAGACGGTTGGCGCGCCCGGAGTCCGAACTCAGCAGCGACAGCACTTCCATGGCCTCGGCGCCGACATAGGTCCGGCCGCCGTATCGCACCGCCATCGTTTCGTTCAGGTCGATGCCTTCGGCATGCAGTTCCGCCACAAGGCCGGGATGCGCGCGCGCATCGAGCAGTTCGACCGGGCCGACCGCCTCGCGCAGCCGGACGAGCCGCACATAGGCGCTGCAAAACGGGCATTCGCCGTCATAGACAACTTGCAGCCCGCCGCCTTTGTCGGCCCCGGCAAGCTCTTCTGCGCTCGCAAGTTCCGTCATCCCGGCAACACCCATTCGCGCCACGGCACCTGGTACACCACGATCGCCAGGAACGCGGCGAAATAGCCGTAAACCAGGCCGTTGAAGCGGTTGTAAGCGACCACCAGCCCGAGAATGGTCAGCGTCCAGCCGAAGCCGAAAACGGGCGCCGGCAGGTAGGTGGTGAAAATGAAAAACAGCAGAAGGATATGCGCGGCGAGATCCGTGTCGTGGCGTCTCGGCACGAACAGCGCGCCAATCGCGACCTGCACATAGAGATCGTACCAGGTGACGAGCTTGGCGACCGTCTTGGACCACGCCGTGGCGGGCATCTGGAGCACATTGCCGTCCACCTCCGAAAGCGGGCTGCGAAACACGAGCGACAGCTTGCGGGCCTGCTCCATGATCGAAATGTCGATGCCGACCAGGTGCGCGAAGGCCTTGAACCTGTCGTCCAGGAAGATGACCAGCTCGAACATCTCGCCCGACATGTAGGACGGCGTTGAGAATTTCCGGGCGGCGGCGGCAAGGAAGATGAAGATCAGGAAAAACCGGGCATGCCAGCGCAGCACGGCTTCGCCTTCCTCGCGGCTCGGCTGGAGATGGCAAACCCAGACCACGAACAGCCAGTAGACCAGCAGGTATTTGTGGTTGTCGGCGGTGAACCAGTCGGTTGCCAGCGCATAAGTGGAGGCGAGCGCCAGTATCAGCCAGAAGACATGATTGCGGACCACGGAGGGGACGACGAGAGCGCCGACAAGCATCACGGGCGTGACGATCTTCGTCATCCAGTGTTCGAAGCCGAATATCACCACCAGCGCCAGTGTCAGCGCCGATGTCAGGCCCAGCAGATCCAGACTTCGGACGAACGCGGTGAAGCGCTCACGTGCAGTATGCGTTATCGTGAAACTTGTGGAGGCCAACCGACTACTCCGTCATATCGAATTTGAACGAATTCAGGGGAATCGTCGTTAGAAGACTTTTTTCGACATCGTAATGTAGCTGGTAGTTCTCGAAGACAATGCTGAAATTCGTGTTTTCGCCCGGGGCGCGTTCACCGAATGGCAGCAGCAGGGTGTAGGTCCGGTCCGTTTCGCGGATGAACTCGTTCTTGCTGTCCACGATACGCACGGGACGGGCCGGGCCGCTGTCCGCCCACTTCGTCGCCCGAATCGAATTGGCAACGGGAACGAAGTTTTCCCGAAGCGGATAAAGATGAGCGTCGTCCAGAAGTTTCTGCTGTTTGCTTGTCAATTTGAGGAGGGGATAGCGCTGACCGTCCGCCGCTTCGATGAAGACTTGGGAATAGCGCGTCGCCGAATTGTCGGCGCCGGCGAACATGCCCATGCCGCCGCCTTTCCAGGTGGAGAGATCGTATTCGGC
>JBKGZY010000289.1:0-2788 GCA_046543175.1 Dichotomicrobium sp. | reverse complement strand
CGCGCTCTCGAAGCCGATTCTGGCCACTCCGTGCTGAACCCGGGCCACCAATCCCAGCAGGAGAACCGCGCTCATGACTATCCCGGTCGCCAGCCAGAACAGAAACTGCTCGCCCGCGGCGTGATAAATGGAGCCCGGGCGGTACGCCATGTCCGACAGAACGAGGAAGAGAACGTCGAACGCGTTCCCGCCGATGATGCCGCCGACCGCAAGCTGCAACGCGTTGCGCCGCACCGCCGCGAGCGTGGTCACCAGTTCCGGCAAGGATGTGATGGTCGCCGTCATGAGAGCGCCGAGCACGGTCTCTTCGATGCCCGTGCGCGCTGCGAGTTCGAGACCGCTCACCGCGATCAGCCAGCCTGATGTCCCGACAATGGCGGCGACCAAGATGAACTTCGCGCTGAGCAGGGCCGTTCCATCGCCTTCGGTGGCGCGGGGATCCGGTCGGTCATGTCGTGTGAAGGGCGTTACCTTGGCTATCCACATCGGCTCCTGCCGAATGCGTGCCGTGAGGCGGAGGCCGAAAACGTAGACCGCGGCCAGGAGAATGCTCACCGGATGGACCCCGAGAGTGGTCATGGGTGGCAGCGCTATTGCGAGAACCGGCAAGCTCAGCAGGATCACCAGGAGGGTCGCCTGCGCCAGATTGGAGGACGAGATGGCGGCGTGTTCGAGGTTCGCACGCCGATAGGTTATGTCGGCGACGGCCAGAAAGGCAGTCTGGACGGCAATGCCACCGATCGCGTTGCTGACCGCCAGATCGGGATGGTCAAGCGCTGCGGCGGAGACCGATGTGACCGTTCCCGACAGCGATGTCGTCGCGCCGAGGAGTGCGCCGCCAATGATCGCTTCTCCCAGCCCCGTCCGATCCGCCAATTGATCGGCCAGGCCCGCCATGAACACCCCGCCGATCGCGACGGCAAGACCGGCGGCTGCGAAAACGAGAACGATTGCTGATGTGGACAGCTCTGCGAAAATGGCTCGCACCTTTTGTCAAAAGCAGGAGTGATGTCTTCGTGAAGACCTTCTCCGGGGCGCATATGGCTTTTTGACCGGGTTCTCTCCCCGGTCAACTGTCGAGGCGGGTGTGAGGATACATGAACAAGGCTAACAAGCCGCCCTGGACAGCCCTTCCGCCCTATCCGCATAGAGTCGGCCGCAGTATGCGTCCTGCCCGTTTCATCTGCGCGAACGGAACTCAGGCTGAGACACTGTTCTGTCCATATCGCGAACCAGGACGGTCCGCGGACATGCCCGAAAAATTTTTCGCCGGCAGATGTCGGACCCGGCGCCGTCCGGTCGTCCTTGGGCCGATGTTGTGCCGCAAAGGTGCGGCGGTATGGCGTTCGCGGCCGGAGCGCGCGCCTACCCCTTCGGGACGCAGCAGCGGACTATCCCCGGAGAAGGAGGGAAACAAAACCATGATCGAGCCACCCGAAATCGCCGATACGACGGCGCAGCGCGCGGCCGTCATTCGCTTGCAGATTCCCCGCGAACGGATCGGCGTTGAAATGCCGGCGGCGATCCAGGAACTTCTCGACGCGCTGTCCGCGCAGGGACAGGCGCCGCAGGGCCCGCTGTTCGCGCATCATCTGAAGCTGTCGAAGACAGACTGCGATGTCGAGGTCGGCTTTCCGGTCGGCGCGCCGATCGCGCCTGCGGGACGCGTCGACAACGGTGCCCAGCCCGGCGGCCGCGTGGCGCGCACGGTCTATCAGGGGCCTTATGAAGACCTGCCCGCCGCCTGGGACGCGTTCGGTCAGCGCCTGCGGAGCGATGGGCTGGCCTCCGGCGAGGTGTGCGAGTCCGTGGAGACGCTCTGGGAGCGGTACCTGGTCGGCCCGGAGACGAGCGACGATCCGGGCGACTGGCGCACCGAGCTGAACCTGCCGCTCGACGACGCGCGGGAGTCCTGACAATGGCGGGCGCGGAAGATGTCCGGCGGATCGCCAATTCGCTGGAAGGCACGGTGGAAGCGCCGCACTTCAACCGCACGGCGTTCAAGGTCGCACGGATTTACGCGACCCTGACGGCGGATGGCCGGTCGCTGAACCTGAAGCTCACGCCGGACGAGCAGGAGCTGAAATGCTTGGTCGCGCCGGAGCTTTTCAGCCCCGTCCCCAACGCCTGGGGCAAGCAGGGCTGGACGACGCTGGATCTCGACGCCGCCGGCGTGGCCGATCTGGAGAACGTGCTTGAGATGGCGTGGCGGCACGCCTTGCCGCGCTCCGGGAAGCGGGGGGCGCGCGCGAAGACATCAACAACAGAGGAGACAAGCCGATGAAGGTCATGGTGTTCGTCAAGGCCAGCAAGGCGTCCGAAGCCGGCGAAATGCCGAGCACGGAACTGATTACCGAAATGATGCAGTTCAACGAGGAATTGTCGAAGGCCGGCGTGCTGCTGGCGGGGGACGGGCTGCAGCCGAGTTCGAAAGGCGTGCGCGTTCATTTCTCCGGCAAGGACCGCGTCGTGACGGACGGGCCGTTCGCGGAGACCAAGGAACTGATCGCCGGCTACTGGCTGTGGCAGGTCGCCTCGCTCCAGGAGGCCATCGACTGGGTGAAACGCTGCCCCAACCCGCATGCGGAGGACAGCGTCATCGAGATTCGCCCGGTGTTCGAGGCGGAGGATTTCGGCGAAGCGATGACGCCGGAAGTTGGTGAGCAGTGGGAGCGGCTCCAGGCCGAAGCCGAGGCGCGAACCAAGTCCGAAGCGCGGCGGCAGGTCAGTCAAGGTCTTTCGCCCCATCTCGTCATCGACGGGGCGGCGCAGGCCATCGACTTCTACA
>JBKGZY010000063.1:0-13433 GCA_046543175.1 Dichotomicrobium sp. | reverse complement strand
GACCAATCAGCACCGCGTCATTGCGAGGCCCGCAAGGGCCGAAGCAACTTTTAGTCCCCGGCCCACATTGGTCGCTTCGCCGCTTCGCGCCGGGGGGCGGGACGCTGGCGTCGCTCCCGCGTGTCATCCCGTGCGCGCCGCGGGATGCAATCCTGCGGCGCAGACACGGGATCGCTCTCGGCCGGTCGCACCCGGTCCCGGGTCAGCAGCGCACCACTGCGTGCTGCGCCGCGCCCGGGATGACACGGGCTGCTGGCGTCACTGCGAGGCCCGCGCTTGCGGGTGACGGGGCGAACCGATGCAATTCGAACGGGAAATGTTCTACTCCCGATGGAGCTTGGGTCCAGCGATCTGGTGGAGAAAGCGATTGTCTGTGAAGCCGCCGGGCGGTTCTGTTAACATTCCCGGCACACCGTGATGCCGAACAGCGAAGCCCACCCGTCGCGCGACGGGCGGCATTCGCGCGAGGACGATATCCGCCATGCAGAGTGAAGACCTCCGTTATCTGAAGACCATCGAACAGCGCCTGCTCTGGCTGTCCTGCTGGACGATCCATAATGCCAATCACCTGCGCGACAATGCCGACGGGCTGAAGGTCGGCGGGCACCAGGCGTCATGCGCGTCCGTCGTGTCGCTGATGACGGCGCTGTATTTCCATGTGCTCAGGCCGGAGGATCGCATCGCCGTCAAGCCGCACGCCTCGCCGGTCTTCCATGCGATGCATTACCTCATGGGCAACCAGACGCGCGAGAACCTCGAGACCTTTCGCGGCTATGGCGGCGCGCAGTCCTATCCCAGCCGTACGAAGGACGTGGACGATGTCGACTTCTCGACCGGCTCGGTCGGGCTTGGAGTCGCCATGACGGCGTTCGCCTCGATCGTGCAGGACTACCTCGCATGCAAGCCGTGGGCCGGCGACCGCCGCCTGGGGCGCATGGTCGCGCTGGTGGGGGACGCCGAACTCGACGAGGGCAATGTCTACGAATGCCTTCAGGAAGGCTGGAAGCAGGACCTGCGCAACACCTGGTGGATCATCGACTACAACCGGCAGAGCCTCGACGGCGTCGTGCGCGAGGGCCTCTGGCAGCGGCTTGAAGCGATTTTCGGCGCTTTCGGGTGGCATGTCGTCCGGCTCAAGCACGGCGCGTTGCAGCGCGCGGCCTTCGCGGAGCCGGGCGGCGAGAAACTTCGCGACTGGATCGACACCTGCCCGAACCAGCTCTATTCGGCGCTGACGTTTCAGGGTGGCGCGGCCTGGCGCAAGCGCCTGATGGACGATCTCGGCGATCAGGGGTCGGTGAGCGAGCTGCTGGATCGCAGGTCCGACCGCGAACTGGCCGACCTCATGACCAATCTCGGCGGCCACTGCATCGAGACGCTGGTCGAGGCCTTCGACGCGATCGACCACGACCGCCCCACGGCATTCCTCGCGTATACGATCAAGGGCTGGAGCACGCCGCTTGCGGGCCACAAGGACAACCATGCCGGGCTGATGACCAGGGCGCAGATGGCGGCGTTTCAGCAGGACATGAATGTCCCCGAGGGAGCCGAATGGGACCCCTTCGCCGGTGTCGATGATCCCGAAGATCTCAAGGATTTCCTGCGCAACGTTCCCTTCTTCGCGGAAGGCCCGCGGCGCTACAAGAGCGCGGCCATTTCGGTTCCGGACGTCGCGCCGCCGGACGAACGGGAGCACTCCACCCAGGCCGGCTTCGGCAAGATCCTCGATGAACTGGCGAAATCGGATACGTCGCTTGCCGGCAGGATTATCACGACCTCGCCCGACGTGACCGTCTCCACCAATCTCGGCGCCTGGGTGAACCGGCGCGGTCTGTTCGCGCGCGACGAGGTCTCCGACACCTTCCGCGACGAACGCGTGCCCTCCGCGCAGAAGTGGCAATTCTCCAGGACCGGCCAGCATCTCGAACTCGGCATCGCGGAGATGAACCTGTTTCTTCTCCTGGGCGCGGCCGGGCTGTCGCATTCGTTGTTCGGCGAACGGCTCATCCCCATCGGCACCGTCTACGATCCCTTCGTGGCCCGCGGCCTCGATGCGCTCAACTACGCCTGCTATCAGGACGCCCGCTTCATCATTGCGGGCACGCCGTCGGGCATCTCGCTCGCGCCGGAGGGCGGGGCGCACCAGTCCATCGGCTCGCCGCTGATCGGCATGAGCCAGGACGGCCTCGCGGCTTTCGAGCCGGCCTATCTCGACGAGCTTGCCGCGATCATGGAATGGTCGTTCGACTACCTCCAGCGCGACGGCGAGGGCGACCCGGACGAGCGGACATGGCTCAGGGACGAGACCGGCGGCTCGGTCTATCTCCGCCTCAGCACGCGCGCGCTGGAACAGCCGCGACGGCGCAATGATGAAGACTTCCGCCAGGGCACGATCGACGGGGCCTATTGGCGCCGCGAACCCGGCCCCAACTGCGAAGTGGTGATTGCCTATCAGGGCTGCGTCGCGCCCGAGGCCATCACGGCGGCGGGCATGCTCGCGGAGACGCGGCGCGATGTCGGCGTTCTTGCCGTGACCTCGGCCGACCGGCTGAACGCCGGCTGGACCGCCGCCCAGCGCGCCCGCCAGCGGGGCAATATCTCGGCGATCAGCCACATCGAGCGTCTGCTGTCACCGCTGCCGCCGCACTGCACGCTCGTCACCGTGATCGACGGCCACCCCGCCACGCTCGCCTGGCTGGGCGCCGTCGCGGGGCACAGGACCGTTCCGCTGGGCGTGGAGCATTTCGGCCAGACGGGCACCATCGACGATCTCTACCGGCATTACGGGATCGACGCCGGCACCATCGTTTCCAGCGCCAGCCGGCTCAGCCCCGGCAAACCCGCGATACCGATGATGTGGACGGCCTGACGGCAGGGCGCGCCGTCACCGACGTCATTCGTAAATGCCCGTGAACGGCGCGCCGCCCTCCGCGATGCTGCCGCGATACATGCCCTCGCAGTTGAACGGCATCGTCACGCGGCCTGCATGGTCCACCGCGATGACACCGCCCGAGCCGCCATGCCGGGCCAGTTCGGCGATGACGCCGGTTGCCGCTTCCTGCAAGGGCTGGCCCGCGAGACGCATGCGCGCGTCGATTTCATGACAGGCGCACCAGCGGATGAAATCCTCGCCGTTGCCCGTCGCCGAAACCGCGCAGGTCGCGCTGTCCGCGAAGGTGCCCGCGCCGATAATCGGCGTGTCCCCGACGCGCCCCGGCCGCTTCGCGGTCAGACCGCCCGTGGAGGTTGCCGCGGCCAGATTGCCGTCCCGGTCGCGCGCCACGGCGCCGACCGTGCCGTGCTTGCGCGCCGGATCGTCGTCGGCCGCGCCGCGCGCCCGCAACGCGAGCGTCTTCTGAAGCGACTCCCAGCGCGCCTGGGTGAAGAAGTAGTCGGGCGGCTCGAACGGCAGGCCGGCCTCGCGCGCCAACGCCAGCGCGCCCTCGCCGGCCAGCATCACATGCCCGGTCCGCTCCATGACGGCGCGGGCGACGCGCACCGGATTGCGTGGGCCGAAAATGCTCGCCACCGCGCCGGCGCGGCGGTCGCTGCCGTCCATGACCGCGGCATCCATCTCCTGCCCGCCGGCCGCATTGAAGACAGCCCCGTGCCCCGCGTTGAAGAGCGGATCATCCTCCAGCGCGCAGACGGCCTCGATAACGGCATCGAGCGCCCGGCCGCCTCCCGTCAGCACCGCTTCACCACGGCGCAGGATGTCCCGGAGCGCGTTATGGTACGCTTCCTCGCGCTCCGGCGTGAGCCGGGCGCGCGTTATCGTGCCGGTGCCGCCGTGAATCGCCAGGGCGTAACGTACCATCACGGCATCCCGTGCGGGCATGAGCGCGTCATCGTCGTGGCGTTTGCAATCACTCGCCGACCTCGTCTTGCCGGTTCCCGGGGCGGGCCATTTCAATGTGGCGCGCATCCCCGGATCACGACATGATGTTATAAACCCTGTGTCAAAACTCTTCGGGAGCAGTTCTGAGCCGAATATGGATACAGTCTCGACACCGCCGGCACCCGGTCCGCTGATCGCTATCGGCGGCGCGGAAGACAGGACGTCCGAAGCGATCATCCTGGCCCGTGTCATGTCGCTCGCTCCGGAGGACAACAAGACCGTCGGCGTGATCACCACTGCCAGCAGTATACCCGCGGAAGTCTTCGCCGGCTACGAGGCGGTGTTCACCCGCCTCGGCGCCGGAAAGGTCCACGACCTTCGCATCCGCACGCGCGCCGAAGCCGACAATGCCGAGCATGTCCGCACCATCGGGACATGCGGCGTGATTTTCATCTCCGGCGGCGACCAGATGCGCCTGACCAACATCCTCGGGGCGTCCCGTTCGCTGGAGGCCATCCGGAAACGGCACGACGCCGGCGCGGTCGTCGCCGGGACCAGCGCGGGCGCTGCGTGCATGTCCACCACCATGGTCTATGGCGGCCCGGCCGGCGATTCGCTGCGCAAGGGCGCGGTGAAGATGAGCGGCGGTCTGGCCTTCGCCGAGGGCGTCATCATCGATACGCATTTCCTCGAACGCGGCCGGTTCTCCCGCCTGATGGAGGTCGGCGCGACCAACCCGGAATATGTCGGGGTGGGTCTCGGAGAAGATGCCGCGATCCAGTTCCTCGACGGGCATGCGCTGGAGGCGTTTGGGCCCGGTCACGTGGTCATCGTTGACAGCGCACAAATCACCGGATCAAATGTCTACGATGTGAATTACGGTGAGGCAGTTACTGTTCATAATGTCGTCATGCACGCTCTTATTAATGGTTATGGATATGACATCATGAATCGAAGGGTACTAATGCCCGACGATCTGAGGGCGTGGAAATCGGAGAGAAATATTGCGTATTCTTGAGCACCGTGCTTTGCGCGGGCCCAACTACTACAGCCGGTACCTGACAATATACATGCGCCTCGACATCGGGGCGCTCGAAGAGCGACCCAGCGACATGGTGCCCGGCATCGCCGAGAAGCTGGAACGGCTCATTCCCACGATCCACGACCACCGCTGCTCCGTCGGCGAACCCGGCGGCTTCCTCCAGCGTGTCCGCAACGGAACCTATGCGGGCCACATGGTCGAGCATCTGGCCGTCGAGTTGCAGAACCTCGTCGGCTTCTCGGTCGGCTATGGCAAGACGATCGACAGTTACGACCGGGGCATCTACAACGTCGTCTACCGCTATCGCGACGAGGCGACGGGGCTGGCGGCCGGACGCGAGGCCGTCGCCATCGCCGGGAAACTCTACAACGGCGAGGAGGTCGATCTCGCGCCGGTCATCGCCCGCCTCAAGGAGGTGCGCGAGGCCAACATGCTCGGCCCCTCGACGAGCGCGATCGTCGAGGCCGCGCGGGTGCGGGACATTCCCCATTACCTGCTGACCGAAGGCACCAGCTATATCCAGCTCGGTCAGGGGGTGAAGCAGCGGCGGTTTCAGGCCACCGTCACCGACCGGACGAACATCCTCGGCCACTCCATCGCGGACGACAAGGAGTGGACCAAGCAGGTCCTGGCTGACGCCGGCATCGCCGTGCCCAAGGGCTATACCTGCCAATCCTGGGAACAAGCCCGCGAGGCCGCCGAATACATCGGCTATCCGGTCGTCGCCAAGCCGCTTTCCGGCAATCACGGGCGCGGGGTCACCACCGGGATCGGCAATGTCGACGAACTGCGCGAGGCATATGACGCCGCCGCCAGCCGCCATCCCGCTGTGGTCATCGAAAAGTATATCAGGGGCGAGGATCACCGCCTGCTGGTCATCGACGGCAAGCTGGTCGCGGCGGCGCGGCGCCGGCCGGCGCATGTTATCGGCGACGGCACGGCCACCATCCGCGCATTGATTGCCAAGGCAAATGCGGATCCCCGGCGCGGCGTCGGCCACGAGAACCTGCTCACGCAGATCACGGTGGACGAGCAGACCGAACGGCTGCTCGAACAGGCCGGCCTGACGCTCGACAGCGTGCTTGCGGACGGAGAGATCGCCTGGCTGAAATCCACCGCCAACATCTCCACCGGCGGGACGGCGACGGACGTAACCGACGAGGTTCACCCGGAGGTCAAATACGCCGCCGAGCGGGTCGCGCGCATCATCGGGCTGGACATTGTCGGCATCGACCTGCTGGCCGAAACCCTGAGCAAGCCGCTGGAAGCGCAGTCCGCCGGCGTGGTGGAAGTCAATGCCGGGCCGGGCTTTCGCATGCACACCGCGCCCACCCACGGCACGCCCCGGCCGGTTGGCGAGCATGTCGTGGGCATGCTGTTCCCGCGCGCCAACGAGAACGGCCGCATTCCGATCACCGCGATCACCGGAACCAATGGCAAGACGACGACCACGCGGCTTGCCGCGCATATCCTGCGCCACGCCGGCCGGCATGTCGGCATGGCCTGCACGGGCTCCATCGAGATCGACAACCACGTCATCATGCGCGGTGACTATTCCGGCCCGACGGGTGCGCAGACCGTCCTGCGCGAGCCGACCGTGGAACACGCCGTGCTGGAGGTAGCGCGCGGCGGCATCATGCGCCGGGGGCTTGGCTTCGATGAATGCGATGTCGGCGTGCTGCTGAACATCGCCAGCGACCATCTCGGCGATAGTGACATTCACACGCTGGATGAGCTGGCCCGCTGCAAGACGGTGGTGGTCGATGCCGTGAAGCCGAAAGGGCGATGCGTGCTCAACGCCGACGATCCGCTGGTGATGGAGCACGGCACCTACTGGGCGCGCGGCAAGATCATCTATTTCACGCTCGAGCCGGAGAACCCGGCGCTCGAAGACCACATCAGGAGGCGCGGCGTCGTGCTCACCGTGAAGAACGGACGCATCGTCATGCGCAAGGGCAATGTCGATGCGGAGATCATCGAGGTCAACGACGTGCCGATCGCGTTCGAGGGCCACGCGCTGTTCAACGTTCAGAACGCGCTGGCTGCGGCCGCCGTCAGCTTTGCCCACGGGCTGAGCGTCGTGGATATCCGCGCCGGGCTGGAGACGTTCCATCCGACCCCGGCGCAGATGCCCGGGCGCACCAACTATTTCGAGGCGGACGGCGTCAAATGCCTGATCGACTATGGCCACAATGTACCGGCGCTCATCGCGCTGGAGCGGCTGGTCGACGGTCTGGCGACGCAGCGCCGCATCGCGGTGGCGACCGCGCCGGGCAATCGCCGCGACGAGGATCTCGAGGCGCTGGGCGCCCAGCTCGCCAGAATGTGCGACACGCTCTATGTCTACGAGACGGATGCGCGCGGGCGCGGGAAGGGAGAGACGGCCGGGCTGATCCACAAAGGGGCGGCAAATGCCGGCCGCGCGGGGTTTTACGTCGAGACGGTGCTGGACGAAAGCGAAGCCGTGGGCCGCGCCATCGCCGAAGCGGAACCGGGTGATTTCCTGCTGCTGCTTGTCGACGACATCGAGGGCGCGACAGAGCGGCTGAAGGGCCGGAGCTTCCCGCGCAAGGCGCGTCTTGCCGCCGGTTAAAGCGCCGGGCTCCAACCTTGTAGAATCCGCAAAACAGGAGGTCAGTCATGACCAGGAACGTTTTTGTCATCGGCCTCAACGACCTGAATGCCGAGCGCCTGAAGCGGTTGCGCGGCGTGGAGGACGTGGCGTTTCACGGCATCGTCACCCCGGAGAAGGTCTACGACACGCAGGAATTCGATATCCCCGGCATGCTGGCCGAGGCCGAGGCGGTGCTCGACAATTTCGACGGCTCCATCGACGCCATCGTCGGCTACATGGACTTTCCCGTTTCCACCATGCTGCCGCTGCTCTGCCAGAAATACGGTGTTCGCAACGCCTCGCTGGAAGCCCTGTTGAAATGCGAGCACAAGTTCTGGAGCCGCAAGGTCATGCGCGAGGCGATCCCCGAGCACACGCCGGGTTTTACCGCCTTCGACCCGTTCGATGACGACGCGCTCTCGAAGATCGGCGACGCCGATCTCCGCTTCCCGTTCTTCGTCAAGCCGATCAAATCCTCAGGCTCGCGGCTGGGCTTTCGCATCGACAGCCCGGAGGACTTCGACTACGCGATTGGAAGGCTGCGCGCCGAGATCGAACAGATTTCCGAGCCGTTCAACCACGTCCTCGAACGCGCCGACCTGCCCGAGGACATTCGCGCGGTCAACGGGCGCTATTGCATGGCCGAGCGGATCATCGGCGGGCGCCAGTGCACCGTGGAGGGCTACGTCCATGATGGCGAGGTGGTACCCTACGGCACGGTAGATTCCATCCGCTATCCGCAGGTGCTGAGCTTTTTCTATTATTTCTATCCCTCGAAGCTGCCGCGCCGCGTCCAGGACGAGATGTACGACATCACCCGCCGGATCATGGCGCATATCGGCTACGACAACGCGGCGTTCAACATAGAGTTCTTCTGGGACGAATTGCAGGACCGGATCTGGCTTCTGGAGATCAACACGCGCATTTCCCAGTCGCATTGCGACCTGTTCGAATCCGTGGACGGCGTCAGCCACCAGCAGGTCACGGTCGATCTCGGGCTGGGCCGCAAGCCGGACATGCCTGGCGGCGAGGGCGAGTTCAACGTGGGCGCCGAGTTCTTCTACCGCGTGTTCTTCCGCGACGCCACGCTCGCCCGCGTGCCGAGCAAGGCCGAGATCGCCGTCGCGGAGGAGCAGGCGCCGGGCACGCGCATCGCCTCGTATGTCACCAAGGGGATGAGGCTGTCCGAACTGCCAGAGCAGGACGCTTACAGCTACGCCGTTGCCTCGCTCTGGATGGGGGCGAGCACGCAGGCCAAGCTGCTATGGAACTATGAGCAGGTGCTCAAGCGGCTGAACTACGAGTTCACCGACATCGAGGAGTGACGCCGGCGCGCTGGACATTTTGACGGGCCCCGCCCATAGATTTCACCAGTTCCCGTTCCGCTTCATCAGGCCCGGCCCCCATGGAAATCGAGCACGAACCGCCCCTCGCAGTGCGTGAGATCGAGCATCTGGAAATCGCGATGGCCGACGGGGTGCGGCTCGCCGCGCGCATCTGGATGCCCGCCGACGCTGAAGCCGCGCCGGTTCCCGCGATCCTCGAATACATCCCGTATCGCAAGAACGACAAGACGCTGGAGCGCGACTTCGCCCGCGCGCCCTACATGGCCGCGCGCGGCTACGCCTATGTCCGCGTTGACCTGCGCGGCACCGGCGAGTCCGAGGGCGTCATGCTCGACGAATACACCGAGCAGGAGCTGAGCGACGGCTGCGAGGTCATCGCCTGGATCGCCGATCAGCGCTGGTGCGATGGCAATGTCGGCATCGTCGGCATTTCCTGGGGCGGGTTCAACGGGTTGCAGATCGCAGCGCTTCAGCCGCCCGCCCTGAAGGCCGTGGTTTCCATCTGCTCGACAGACGACCGCTACGCCGACGACATCCACTACATGGGCGGCGCGCTGCTGGTCGATCAGCTGTCCTGGGCCTCCACGATGTTCGGCCTGAACAGCCTGCCGCCCGATCCGATCCATGTCGGGGTGCGCTGGCGCGGGATGTGGATGGATCGACTGAAGGGCAGCGGGCTGTGGCTGAAGAACTGGCTGGAGCACCAGACCCGCGACGCCTTCTGGAAGCACGGCTCGATCTGCGAGGACTATTCCGACATCAAGATCCCGGTCTATGCCGTCAGCGGCTGGGCCGACGGCTACTGCCGAACCGTGTTCCGGCTGATGGAGAACCTGAGCGCGCCGTGCAAGGGCCTCGTCGGCCCCTGGGCGCACTGCTACCCGCATCTGGGCGTGCCCGGCCCGGCCATCGACTGGCTCGGCGAGGAGCTGCGCTGGTGGGACGAATGGCTCAAGGGTATCGAGACCGGCATCATGGATGAGCCGCCGCTGACGCTGTACATGCAGGACCACGCGCCGCCGCGCGGGCACTACGCCTGGCGCGAGGGCCGCTGGGTGTCGGAGCCGTCCTGGCCGTCGCCGAATGTCGCGCGAACGGATTACCGGCTTGGCAGCGATGGCACGCTTGCGCAGGACGAAGTGAACCTGCCGGGCGAGCCGCTGGCGATATCCTCGCCGCTATGGGTCGGGCTGGCGGCGGGCAAATGGTGCTCCTACGGCAAGACCGGCGATCAGCCCGGCGATCAGCGCTGGGATGACAGCGGCAGTCTGGTGTTCGACACGGCGCCGCTGTCTGCGCCGCTCGAGATCGCTGGCGATGCGAACCTCACTCTGTGTTTCAGCGTTGACCAGCCGGTCGCGCTGGCGGCCGCGCGGCTGGTGGATATCGCGCCGGACGGCGCGGCCACGCGGGTCAGCTATGGCGTGCTGAACCTGACTCATCGCGACAGCCATGAACATCCAGAGGCGCTCGTGCCGGGCGAGGTTTACACCGCGGTGATCCCGTTCAAGCACGTCGCCCAGACCTTCCGGGCGGGCCATCGCATCCGGCTGAGCGTGTCCACCGACTATTTTCCCGTGACATGGCCGGCGCCGGAGCGCGTCCGGATGACGGTTTTCACCGACAGATGCAGGCTCAGCCTACCCGTTCGGCACGACGACGGCACGCGGGAGGAGGCTTACGCCGGCCCCAGAAGCGCGCCACTGCTCAGTCTTGCCGTCGATACCCCGCCGGCTTACGAATGGCATGTCCGCGAGGATCGCGGCAGGCATCAGTTTTCGGTCGAAGTCCTTGAACACGAAGGCGCCGTGGAAATCACACAGCAGGGTATGTGGCTATCCGGCGACGCGCGCGAGTTGTACGAGTTCGACCCCGGTGACATTCGCTCCGTGACCGGACGGCTCTCCTGGACCCACGAGATGCAGCGCGCCGACTGGCACATTCGCACGCTCAGCGAAACGACCTTCACGGCGACCGCCGACAGCTTCGTCATCGAGGCCAGATTGCGGGCCTGGGAGGGCGAAACGCAGGTTTACGAACAGACCTGGAAAGAAGCGATACCACGCCATTTTGTTTGAAGCGGAGGTGGCCGCGCGTCACAGGCGCACTATATGGCGGGTATAACAGCGGTGCGAAAGGGCGGACTGTTTGTGGCCAAATGCCGTGACGGCCTTGCCGCGCCGGGGCAATTTGATACCATTATTCCCCAACATGGAAGATGCGAAAACACATATGACCACTGCGTCTGAGCGCGAGAATGCGCTCGTTTTCCGCGCGCCCACATCGGATGACGGCGCGGATGTCTGGGAACTGATCCGCGATTGCGGTCCGCTCGATGAAAATTCGATGTACTGCAATCTCATCCAGTGCGACTATTTCGGCGATACCTGCGTGATCGCCGAACTCGACGGCGAGATTGTCGGCTGGGTGTCCGCCTTCATTCCGCCGAATGAACCGGAAACGCTGTTCGTCTGGCAGGTCGCGGTGAGTGAAAAGGCGCGCGGCATGGGCGTGGCCCGAAAGATGCTGACCCATCTGCTGGAGCGCGAATGCTGCGCCGAGGTCACGCAGCTCAAGACCACGATCACCAAGGACAACGATGCGAGCTGGGCGCTTTTCAACTCGTTTGCCGACCGGCTGGACGCCAAGCTCGAGCGGGAACCCCATTACGAGGAAGACGCCCATTTTGACGGGCGCCACGCGACCGAGTACATGGTGACGATCGCGGATTTCGACGCATCCGAGTTCGCGAAAAAGACCACGGCCGCATAGAACCGCGGCACGCCGCGTGCCGCCACGCCAAGCAAGCACAGGATCATCCAATGTCCCAGCCGCAAACCGACATTTTCGAGCGCCGCGAATCCGTCGTTCGCAGCTATTGCCGCAACTTTCCCGTGGTCTTCACCAAGGCGCAGGGCAGTATCCTCACCGACGCCGACGGCCGGGAATATGTCGATTTTCTCGGCGGCTGCTCTTCGTTGAATTACGGCCACAACGACCCGGACATGAAGGCGGCGCTGATCGAGCATCTTTCGCGCGACGGTCTCGGCCATGCGCTGGACCTGTATTCCGACGCGAAGGCGCAGTTCCTCGAGGCGTTCGAGGAGATCATCCTCAAGCCCCGCGGCATGGACTACCGGGTCATGATGACCGGCCCGACCGGCACCAACGCCGTCGAGGCCGCAGTGAAGCTCGCCCGCAAGGTGACGGGCCGCACGAATGTCATCGCCTTCACCAACGGCTTCCACGGCATGACGCTCGGGGCGCTGGCCTGCACCGGCAACCTTGGCAAGCGGGCGGCCGGCGGGCCGTTGAGCGGCGTCTCGCGGATGCCCTATGAGGGTGCGTTCGGAGAAGACGTGGACACGCTCAAGCAGATCGAGATGATGCTCGACAATCCCTCCAGCGGCATCGACGCGCCGGCGGCGTTCATCTTCGAGCCGGTGCAGGGCGAAGGCGGGTTGAACGCGGCCTCGAAGGAATGGATGCAGGGCATCGCCCGGTTGGCGAAAAAGCATGGCGCGCTGCTGATCGTCGACGACATCCAGTCGGGCTGCGGGCGCACCGGCACCTATTTCAGCTTCGAGGGCATGGGCATCGAGCCGGACCTGATCACCCAGGCCAAGTCGTTCTCCGGCATGGGCCTGCCGATGGCCGCGCTTCTGGTGAAGCCCGAACACGACATCTGGAAGCCGGCGGAACACAACGGCACCTTCCGCGGCAACACCCATGCCTTCGTCACGGCCCGCGTGGCGCTGGAGAAGTTCTGGAAGGACGACAGCTTCCAGAAGGAGGTGCAGGCCAAGGGGCAGCGTCTGAAGGCGCGGCTGGAAGAGATTGCCAGCCTCGTGCCCGGCGCGCGGCTGAAAGGCCGGGGCATGATGCGCGGCATCGATGTCGGTTCGGGCGAGCGCGCCGATGCGGTCTGCGCGGCGTGCTTCAAAAAGGGGCTGATTATCGAGACCTCGGGCGCACACGATGAAGTGGTGAAGTTCCTCGGGCCGCTGACGACGCCGGACGATGTCTTGGAACGCGGGCTGGACATCCTCGAAGCGGCCGTGCGCGAGACCGGACAATACCACCAGGCGGCGGAATAAGCCTCGGCATGATTGTTCGCGATTTCAACGAACTGAAGAATTCCGACAGGGCGGTTTCCGATGCCGGCTGGACCTCGGTGCGCATGCTGCTGGCCGATGACGGGATGGGGTTCAGCTTTCACATCACCATCCTGAAGGCCGGCTCGGAGCACACCTTCGAATACAAGCACCATCTGGAGAGCGTGTACTGCATCTCGGGCAGGGGCGCGATCACCGACCACGCCACCGGCGAGACGCACGACATTCGCCCGGGCGTGATGTACGCTCTCGACAAGCACGACAAGCATACCCTGCGGGCTGACGAGGAACTGGTGATGGCCTGCTGCTTCAATCCGCCCGTCACGGGCACTGAAGTGCACCGCGCGGACGGCTCCTACGCGCCGGCTGACTGATCGGGCACCTTGACTGGCGCCGAAGGAACGGCAATGTCCCATCACACCGTCGAGAAGATCGGCGGGACGTCCATGGCCCGCGCCGACGAATTGCTGGATACGCT
>JBKGZY010000288.1:0-2814 GCA_046543175.1 Dichotomicrobium sp. | reverse complement strand
GGCATCGGGTTGAGGCGCATCTGGATGAACATCGAGATGCCCATGATGATCGGCCAGACCCCGATCATCAGGAAGTCCGGCACCCCGAACGGCAGGAGGCCGAACAGGTTGAAGATACTGGTCGGGTCGGGCGCGGACAGGTCCTGGATCCAGCCGATAAACGGCGCATGGCGCATCTCGATCGTGACGAACAGCACCTTGTAGAGCGCGAAGAACACCGGGATCTGGATCAGGATCGGCAGGCAACCCGACATCGGGTTCACCTTCTCCTTCTTGTAAAGCTCCATGAGTTCCTGCTGCTGGCGCATCTTGTCGTCGCTGAAACGCTCGCGGATGCGCTGCATCTCCGGCTGGAGCTTCTTCATCTTGCTCATCGACTCGTAGGACTTGTTCGCCAGCGGGAAGAAGACGAGCTTGATGAGCACCGTCACGATCAGGATAGCCACGCCGAAATTGCCGACGAGGTTGAAGAAGAAGTCGAGCGCGATGAACAGCGGCTTGGTGATGAAGTGGAACCAGCCCCAGTCGATCAGAAGCTCGAACTGCTGGATGCCGAGGTTTTCCTCGTAGTTGTCGATCAGGCCGCTGACTTTCGCCCCGGCGAACATCCGCGTTGTGACTTCGCCGGTCGCGCCGGGGGCCACATTCACCGCCGGCAACAGATAATCGGTCTGGAAACGCGCGCCTTCGCCCTCGCCGTCGCCGGTGAAACGCGCGTCGTACTCAGCGTTCTGCGGTGGAACCAGAACGGCCGCCCAGTACTTGTCGGTGATGCCGAGCCAGCCGCCATTGGCGGAATAGGTGCTCGGCGCTCCGTTCTCCAGCAGGTCGTCGTAATCGAACTCTTCCAGCCCGGCTTCGCCCAGCACGCCGAGCGGTCCCTCATGCAGGATGAAGAACCCGCGCGTCTCGGGAATGCCGTGACGCGAGATCAGGCCGAAGGGAAAAAGCTCGATGGCCTCGCCGGTATTGTTCTGCACCTCCTGGCGGATGGAGAACATGTAGTTCTCGTCCACCTCGATGATGCGGCGGAAGACGACCCCTTCGCCGTTGTCATAGTCCAGAATGACCGGATTGCCGGGCGAGAGCGGCCCGGAGCTGGCAACAGACCACACGGTTTCCGGCCCCGGCGTCTTTAAATTCCCGCCGGCTGTGGTCCACCCGTGCTGCGCATAGAACGCACGCGTGGGAGCCGGGCTGCCGGAGGGGGACAGTAGCGTGACATTGGCGCTGTCCTCGTCCACCGTCACGCGATAGTTCTTCAGGATCAGGTCGTCGATCCGTCCGCCCTCGAGATTGATGGAGCCGCGCAGGCTCGGCGTGTCGATGGGAACGCGCTGGGAGGAGTCAATGGCGGCTTCGCGTGTCGCGGTCGCGCCCGGTATTGCCGGAGCGCCCGTCCCCGGCGCACTGCCCGCGCGCGGCTCGCCGGACGTCGATGGCGCGGGCCTGCCGGTCTCGGACTCGCTCTGGCCGGCGGATTGCTGGCTCGTCTGCTGTTGCTGCGGCTGCTCCTGCCGCTGCGGCCCGATGACGAGCGCCTGCCACACGAACAGCACGGCCACCGACAGGGCGACTGCCAGAATAAGATTACGATTTTTCTCGTCCATCACACCCGGATTGCTCCCGCGCGTCGAATTTCGTCTGGATATAGGCTCAACCCGGCCTTTTCGATACCTTCAGCACCACGATTTCCCGGTGCATTCAAGCCCGGCGCTACGCCTTGTTCTCCTTCGCCTGCCGATCCGGCGCGTGCACCCTGGCGAATGCCTTGCGCATATCATTCAGCAATGTCGCGAAATCGCGGTCCGCCGCCGCAGCGCGCCCGATGACGACATAATCGAAATCCGCGCGCGCATCCAGCGGCGCGACAATGCGTACAGCTTCTTTCAGCCTGCGGCGAGCGCGATTCCGGCGCACCGCACCGCCGCGCTTGCGTCCATGCGGACCTTCGCGCGCAACGGCATGACGCGAAACGGTAAAGCCGAAGCGCGGTCCCGGCGATTGCGCATCTTCACTCTTCCCGCGCGGCGCGGCCTGAAGCACAAAGGCTGGCGTGACCCAGCGTCTCCCGGATTTCAACCTGACAAAGTCGCGCCGGTCTTTCAATGTCTTCAATCGCGCCATGGCAAGGTCGGCCGATCGGCCGCACGGATCGGCGCAAACCGCTTACGCCGTCAGCGTCTTGCGCTTGCGCACCCGGCGCCGCGCCAAGATCTTCTGCCCGGCCTTGGTGCTCATGCGCGCGCGGAAACCGTGCCTGCGTTTGCGCCGGAGCTTGCTGGGCTGAAAGCTGCGCTTCACCTCGTTCTCCCTGAATTACGAAGGGTGTCAGGTCCCTCGTGTGCCAATTTGTGAACTTCGCTCGAGTTTGTGGCTGCCTCATGAGCGAACTTCAGAGTCTTAAAGGGACACGAGAATCGTAAACTGGCTCATGTAAACTCGATCGAGAAATTCGCTCGCAGTGCCGCCGCCGCGTACGGCCAAATTCTCGATCATCATACCAGCGTGCTTATAGGATTGGTTCACGCCTCCTGTCCAGAGGCTGCTCGCCTGCGGATGCCGCCGCGTATATCACCGCGGGGCACAACTTATCACGAGCGCTTGACAGGCCGTTTCCGCGCCGCGTGCCGTTGTGTAGATAGAATGCAGGCGATTTGAGCGCAATGGGCGCGCGGGGAGATCCATCGACGGAGTTCAGGCAGCGCCGCTTCGCTGTCGTCAACCGGCGACGACGCCTCGTGTCGGGTTTGAACGGCGCTAGTGGAGCGAATTTGACATTTGAGTCCCGCTTGCGGCCAGGCTCTCGCTCAA
>JBKGZY010000062.1:0-13587 GCA_046543175.1 Dichotomicrobium sp. | reverse complement strand
TGTGGGGCGAAACGGAAATGATTAGGACATCAAAGGCGATGTTCTGCCGGCGAAAATAGCCGACAGTCCGCGCGTTACTTAGGGCCCTGCCTGGGCCGACGAACGGCTCTCACTTTTCCGCTGCTTCCGCCTCCGCAGAAAAAGCGATCGCCGCCATCGGATTCCAGCCCCGAAACGCCGGTTCCATGCGGCATGTCCAGCCGCTCGAGCACTTCACCTGTCTCAGGGTCGATGCGGCGGATATCGCTCTCGCTGTCGTCCCATGTGCCGTGCCAAAGCTCGCCGTCGATCCACGTGACGCCGGTGACAAATCGATCGGATTCGATCGTGCGCAGCACTTCTCCCGTCTCAGGATTCACCTGATGGATCTTGCGGCCGCGGTGCTGGCCGACCCAGAGCGAGCCCTCCGCCCAGGCCAGGCCTGAGTCGCCACCATCTCCGGGCGCTGGTATTGCGGCGATCACCTCGCCGGTCTCGGGGTCGATCTTGCGGATTGTGGCGTCCACAATCTGGAACAGGTGCTTGCCGTCGAATGCGGTCCCTGCATGGGCGGCGATGTCGAGCGATCTCGAAATTTCTCCGCTTTCGGGATCAAGAGCATTCAGCCTTTCGCCGGTTGCGAACCAGACCTGATTGCCGTCGAAGCTGACCCCGGCCACGTCATCGACATCAGGAAAGGGACCATATTCACGGATGATTTCGGCCGTCGAATTTTTCATGTCCTTATTCTAGCCGGAAATACCCGCGACGGGGAGCAACAAGCTTGTCGGGAATCCCGGAACGCTCGACGCGATCCAGCGGCGGGCCCGTCCGCGCCCGAAGGCCTCGACCTTGCCGTGACGGGCAAGCTCGTCGAGCGCCCGCTGTACCGTGCGAGAGCTGACGCTCAGCACCAGCGCCAGTGCTGAACTCGACCAGGCTTCGCCGTCGCTGAGCAGGGCAAGCACTTCGGCGTGGTCGCTTTCGACGGGCGGCGCCAGTACGGAAACGTGACCCGCGGCGTGAGGCTGCAGTACAAAGCCTTGCTTGGTCGCACTCAGCGCCGCCAGCGGTTTGATCGCCTCACGCAGCCGGGCGATTTCGACACGCAGCCGCGCGCGGTGCGTCTCGTCGGCGTGCCGGGCCCGGAAGGCGCGCTTGAGAAGCGTTTCGCGCGGTACATCCTCCGGCCATGTCTCCGCAAGAGCCCGGATGAGTGCGAGCAGCACGGGACGGGTGGTGAGCGGAATAATCGTTGCTCCCGCACGCACGACGTTGCGGCAAGCGTCGACAATGAGCGTATCGGAGGCCAATAGCGTTTCGACCTCTTCGAGATGGAGCAGCCGCTCTACGTCCCGAGTGAAGAAGCGCGCCGCCGGTGCCTCGAACGCTCGCACTGCCTGGTCGACCTCGGCCGCGAGCGCTGGAATGCGCGCGCCTTCGGCTGCCCGCCTGGCCCGTTCCAGAGCGGTTCTTGCCGGCTCTGTCCTGATGCGCCGGATGGCTATGCCCGCCACCACCAATTCACGCCCGACCCGCGAAGCGCGTGGCAGAACGCCGGCATCGAACTCACCGAGCACCGCTTCGGCTTCATCGAGACGGCCGATCAGGAGAAGGCGCCGGGCTTCGAGATAGCCGGCGTGGGCGGCGTTCGTTCGGTCGCCGGACGCTTCAAGCACCGCCCGTGCGGCGTTGAGCGTTTGCAGGGACCGGCCCAGATCACGCGACACAAGCGCGATTTCGGCTTCGGCGACGACACAACGCGCATGGGCCACAGGCTCTTTCTGGCCGAAGCTGCGTGCCGCGCGTCGCAGAAGTTCCCTGGCACGAGTGAGGTCGCCGAGCTGCGCCATTGCGATGCCGCGCAATGCCAGCGCCGGGGCGTCATCGCGAAGCGCGACCCTCTTCAAGGCGGCGAGCGGGTCGCCGGCGGAAAGGGCGCTTGCCGCGGCAGTGATCAGCGAGTCCATAAAAATCCCGTCACACTTGTAACTCCCGCCGGCCCTCCGCCCGAGATAGCGTCTTCGTATCGCAACCGTCGGAAGCGGCGAATTCGTCGGAGAGTCGGAAATGACTATGTTTGTAGCGGCACGGAATGCCAATTCGTTGCTCGGGCCGGCGGCCGATGTGGCCGGCTGGCTCGGGCTCGCCGCTTCCCCGACCTTCGCACTGATGGCCTGGATTTCCGCCGTCGGCTCGCCGGGCATGACGCTGTGCTCTGCCGCCCCGGCTTTCGTGCCGATCAACGACATGGCGCTGATGTACCTGCTGATGAGCCTCTTTCACCTATCCCCGTGGTTGAAGCTCCTTTCCGTCCGTTCGCAGCACCGCAACATCCCCATCACCGAAACTGAAGGAGACTGACAATGCAACACGCTGTTGTTTCGCGCGATGACTGGCTGACCGCCCGCCGGGATCTCCTGAAAGCGGAGAAGGCACTTACTCATCTTCGGGACAAGGTCGCCCGGGAGCGGCTCGCGCTACCATGGGTACGCATCGACAAGGAATACGTGTTTGACACGCTGGACGGCCCGCGCACGCTCGCCGATCTCTTCGACGATCGATCGCAGCTTCTGGTGCAACATTTCATGTTCGCGCCGGGATGGAAGGAGGGCTGCCCGAGCTGCTCCTTCATGGCCGATCACACCGACGGCATGAACATGCATTTGGCGAATCACGACGTCACCATGATCGCCGTCTCGCGCGCGCCGCTCCCCGAGATCGAGCGCTACCGCAAACGCATGGGCTGGCAGTTCAAATGGGTGTCGTCCTTCGGAAATGACTTCAACTACGACTTCCGCGTCAGCTTCACACCCGAAGAAATCGCCACGGGCGAGATCGACTACAATTTCGGTGAATGGCGAGAAACGGGGGAGGAATGGCCTGGCATCAGCGCCTTCTTCAAGGACGAGGTCGGCGATGTCTTTCACACCTATTCTACATATGGTCGCGGTGTAGAAGTGATGATGGGTACCTACGCCATGCTCGACCTTGCACCGAAGGGCCGCAACGAGGCCGAGGGAATGGACTGGGTGCGCCGCCATGATCGCTACAAGTAGCCGCCCAGGGAGCAGCGGCACGATGACCGGATACAGCATCGGGCGATCCGGATTTATCGCCCGATGCTGTAGGGACGACACACGGGCCTTCCACGCGCTTTCCGCCGAGGCCGTGCTGGAGGCCGTTGACGGCGCGTCAGCCGGGCTGAGCGCCGCTTCCGGCCGGATGCCGGTCATCTTTCCGTCGCGGCGCCCGCCAAGCGCGGCGGCTGCCCGCTCGCCTCGACGATGGGCGACAGCTGGAGCATTTGGCTGAAACTGCGACATATTTCGGAATCGCCATGCAGGACGATGTCTTCTTCGTCCAGAGCCCGCGCCAGCGAGTCCTTGCCGATCCAGACCCTCGCCATCGTCCGGACATCGGTCAGGACATAAAGATCCACGTCGAATCCCGGTTCGGACACGCACAGATCGACGGCCCCCGCCTCGATCAGCAGCCACCACAGCCGCATTTCATCCGGCGCATCACGATACTGGAACTGGAGGACCGTGCGGTCGTCGCCCAGGAGGCCGGTGTCGATCCGCCGGCGCATGTCCCACATGAGAACGCCGGCGTCCCAATCAGGACCGTCCGCGGCGCTTTCCACCCAGCGCTGTCCCCAGACGCCCATCGAGATGATGATCGGACGCAGTTCCTCCCCGGCCGGGGTCAGCCGGTAGCCCGCGTTGCTCGTTCCATCCGGCGGACGCCGCTCCACGACACCCGCCGCCTGCAATTCCTTGAGGCGTTTCGAAAGCAGCGCGCGCGGCATCAGCGGCACGCCGCGATGAATTTCGTTGAAGCGCGAACTGCCGCAGATCATTTCGCGAAGGATGAGCGGCGTCCAGCGCGTGGCCAGGATTTCAGCCGCCTTGGCCACCGGGCAGAACTGTCCGTATGTTCCGTCGCCGCTCATGGCGCCTGTCCCTTGTCGTGCATCCGGCCGGTTGGCTCCCCGATCTTCGGGCGGTTCAGTTCGTGAACTGGCGAACGCGGCGCGCGGATGATGAGTTGGTTCCTCGGAAGAGGCTCCCGTGTGTAGAGGGCCGCTGTCAATGGAGGAGACAATGACGCTTACAGGCGAGACTCGCGAAGACGCCATCCGCAGCCACAACGCGACACCTTCGGCCACCTGGTCCAGCGCCGGCGGCGCGTATGACGAGATCAGCCGCGGCATTCTGGACGCCATCGAGCACTGCACCAACCGGCTGGCGCCGCCACCGGGCGGCCATGTTCTCGACGTGGCGACCGGGACCGGATGGGCCGCGCGCCGGCTGGCCGGGCGGGGCATTCGGGTGACGGGCGTCGATTTCGCACCCGCCATGCTGGCTGCTGCCAGGGAACTGGCCGGCGCGCGCAAGCTCGACATCGCCTTCGAACTGGGCGACGCGGAGGCGCTTCCCTATGCCGATGCGACATTCGACGCCGTCATCTCGAGCTTCGGCGTCATGTTCGTCCAGCGCCCCGAGGACGCCGCCGCCGAGATGGCACGCGTCTGCAAGCCCGGCGGGCGCATCGCGCTGGCCGCCTGGACGCCGGACGGCAATGTCTTCGAGATGTTCAAGATCATGAAGGCCTACATGCCGCAGCCGGCCGGCACGCCGCCGCCTTCGCCCTTCGAATGGGGCAGGCCGGAACGCGTCAGGGAGTTGCTGGGCACGCATTTCGATCTCGCATTCGAGCACGCCACCTCGTTCTATCGCGAGCCGGACGGCAGGGCCGCCTGGCGGACCTTTGTCGAAGGCTACGGCCCGTTGCGCACGCTGGCCGGCAAGCTGGACGAGGATAATCGCCGGGCGCTCGAGCGGGATTTCGTGGCGTTTCATGACGGCTTCGCCACCGATCTCGGCGTCTGCGTGCCGCGCGACTACATCGTCGCCGCCGGTACCCGCCGCTGAACGGGCCGGTGCCGGCATGCTGTGCGCCGCCACGCGGGCAGGCGCGACTGGCGCCCGCCCGCCACCGAATCGGCAGAGCCGCTCAGTGCTGCTCCTCGGGCGGCGCGAAAAGCACCAATTCCACGCGCTCGTCTCCCTCGACATGGGCGTGGTGGCCGGGCGGGATCTCGAAGAAGTCGCCGGGGCCGATGCGGGTCTCGGCATCCGTTTCGAGCATCCGGACGACGAGTGTCCCGGACAAGCAGTATCCCGTATGCCGCATCGGGCATGAGTCCGGATTGCCCAGAAGCGGTTTTTCGTCGGCCTCCCAGGTCCAGCCCGGCTCGAAAACGGCGCGCATGCCGGTTGTGCCATCGGCGATCTTGACGATGGCGATGCTGCCTCGCTCTTTCATGTCGAGCATATCGTCGGGAGTCTCGAAGCGTTTGATCTCGATTTCGGCGGTCATATCGCGTGTCCTCCATTGAGTGGCCGATAAGGACGGTGGGGTGCGCCCGCGCGCAAAAAGTCCATCCGCACCGAGCGGCCCGAAGGGGTCGCGTTGCCCTCGGCGCGACGCTCGGCGACGATCCTGTCTGTTTACCAGCGATGCGAGGTCGACGCTTGCGACATTCGTCGTATAGGCTTGAAAGGGCCATCGGCCGGCGCTGCGAAACCCCGTCTTGCCGCTGCCGCGACGTGGGCGCCGGTTGTGCGATCGTTGACCGGGAGTTCGCCATGTCCATGAACGACGAGGACGTGTCCGGCCTGATCGGGCGCATCTACGACGCGACGCTCGACGATGCGCTATGGCCGGAAGTCCTGACAGAACTCTGCGATGCTGTCGGGGGTGCGCAGGTCATGATGGGTGTCCATGATGTTCCCCGCCGCGCGACCGCGGTCATCGCGCCGCGAATGAGCTCGGAAGATCTCGCCAGCTACCGCGATCACTGGAGCTGGGGCGACATTCTCTGGCAGCGTACCAACCGCGCGCCCGTTGGTCAGGTGCTCGTGGCGGAACGCTACGTGTCGCGCGAGGAGTTGATGCGCACGCCGCTGTATAACGATTGGCATCGCCGGCTCGGCATCGGCGCGGCTGGCCTCGGCGTCAACCTGTTCGTGGAGGACGGGGTGCCCGCGCTTTGCGGCATCAAGCGGCCGGCGCATCGCGATGCGTTCTCGCGGGAGGAAACGGCGCTGTTCGCCGCGGTTGCGCCGCATCTCGTGCGCGCGGTCGGAATACAGCGCCGATTGCAGAAGCTGGAAATCGCCCGCAAGGCCGCCCGGACCATTGTCGAAGCGGAGCGAAGCTGCGTCGTCGCCGTTGACGCGAACCGCCGGATGCTCGAGGCGGATGCCGCGGCGAAACGAATTCTCGACGCCGGGGACGGTCTATGCGTCGATGACGGACGGCTGAGCGCCAGGGACAAGGCCGCCGCGGCGAAACTGAACCGCCTGATCGGGCGTTGCGGTCGCGGGGATGAGGCAGCGCATGCCGGAGGGGCCGTGAGCGTAACGCGCGGGCGCACCCGCGCGCCCCTGCATATCGAAGTTGTTCCCGTCAGTGCGCGCAACCGGGGCGCGGAGAGCGGCTGGCTCGGGCTGAGATCACCGACCGCGATCGTCGCGATCACGGACCCGGAATTCACGCCCGCCATCCCGAAATACCGCCTGATCGAACGCTTCGCGCTTACACCGGCAGAGGCCGAGCTCGCGGCGGAGTTGGCGAAGGGTGACGGCCGGCAGGCGGCGGCGCGTCGCCTCGGCATATCGGTGGGCACGGTGCGCTCACACTTGACGCGGATATTCGAGAAGACCGGCGTTCGCCGCCAGGCGGAACTGGTTCGGCTGCTGCTCGATCCCTGATGGGTTTGCATGGCGCGCGCCGAAATGGCTGTCGGGGCAGGGGGGACTGACAAGCCAGAGGCCGTCTCGGGCGAGACGGCCTCTGGAACTTCCAAACTTATGATCTGCGCTCACGCCTTAATAATAGGCGCAGCCGTGATAGCGCAGGCATCCGCGGATATCTTCGGGATAATACCAGTTCTCGCGGCAGCGATGGAGCCAATAGCGACAACTCCGGCGAACATCTCCGTAGCCGTAATGCCGGCGATAGCCGCAGTCAGCGCGGGCCATGCAGCGGCGATAGCGCGAGCCGAAGCCCGAGCGGTACCGGCATTCCAGATGGCGAACGTAGCAGCGGTCGGCGTGCTCACCATATCGTACCGGCGTGAGCGGCGATGCGACATGCGCGGACGACGACAGTCCGCTCAAGGACAGGTGGGCCGGCCCGGCCGCTGCATGATCGCTCATGCCGGTCGAGGCGGTCAGTCCGATCAGTGATGCAAAAACCATCGTGAATAGTACGCGCATGTCACTCTCTCTCCTTCAGGTCGTGTTTACCCGACCCGTCGGGTCAGGCCATTCTCAACGGCAACCGCGCCGGACGACGCAGCGGCGATAGTTCCGGCCGTAGCCGAACCGGCGGCGGCACTGGATGCGAACGCGGCGGCAGCGGCGGCGAATACCCCGCCTGCGGCCATAGAAGCCGCGGCGGCGCAGGCAACGGCGATAACGTGGGCCACGGCCGAACCGGCGGCGGCAGAACCGGCGGATGCGGTGGCGGCGCCGGTACTGAACGTGCTCAACGAAAGCGCCGAGCGCCGTGTCGGCGACGGCGCCTTTCAAGGACATCGGCGCGGCCCCTGCGGTCGCGGCGGACGCCTGGGGGGTCACGAAAACGAAGGCGGCCAGACCGGCGGCCAACAGTACGAATGCTTTCAATGCGTTCTGCATGAGACACTCCTGTTTCCTCAACCTCGCGCCGTCCGAGCCTCGGTGGCCGCGAACTGGCGCGCTTCAAGGCTATTCACCGGAATGTGAACCGTACCTGAATGGGAAACATCGCCTGTCTTGATCATGAACGGGCTACTCGAACTTGCAGCGCCAGTTGCGGCACGGCCGGTAGAGCGCGAAGCATCCCGACGGGCAATGCCAGCATCCGGTCCGGTCGCGCCACGAATTGCGCTTGCAGAAGCGGCGCATGGCTTCGCGTTCCTCTCCGGCATCTTGGTCTGGCTCCAGGTAACTGTAGGCCGGCGGATAGTCGTCCTCGGCTAAACGGTTGATCCAGCATCGAAGGCCGCAGGTCGTGGCTCTGTCTTTGCGTCGCTCATACCGGTCGTAACGCCTGTATCTGCGGTAATCGTCGTAGCGGCGGTAATCGTCGCGCCGATACCGCTCGTAACGCCCGTAACGGTCATATCTTTTTTTTTATAAGCCGGCTCGCGATAGTTCGAGCGGTGCAGGTAATCTATCGGCTGGATGTCGTAGCCGTCGCGCTCGGGGCGATATATGGGCCCGTCGCTCTCGCGGAACGGGTCGAGGCGCCGGTCATCGCGGGAGAAGCCGCGTCCCGGCTCGCCGCGATAGCCGCGCCTGTCGTAATCCCGGCCGCCGGGTCGGGACTCGTCGTAGGCGCCGCTGCGATAGGGTGGCCTGTCGTCCTCCGGCTCCGGATAGGGCCGGCCGTAACGGTCGCGGAGCGTGTCGCGCAGCCGGTCCGGATCGTGGCGATAGCCTTCGCGGTAATCGCGGCCGCGGCGGTCATGCCGGTCATAATCTCTGTCATAACGGCGGCGCGTGTCGTAATGGCCGTCGTCATAGCTGTCATGGTCATAGCGGCCGTAGCGGTGCTCCGGGGTTTTGTGGTAAGGATCGCCCCGGCGGTCATAACAGCGCCGGTCGTAGCCGCGTCTGCGGTCGTAGCGGCGCGGGCAGCCGAGATCGGCCGCATGTTGCAGCATCGGGCGCTGGATAGTGGTCCGCCCCGAATCGGCGAAGCGAATGACCGCATTTTCAGGCGACGGCGCGGAACTGGTGGCGCCCGGCCCCCCAGCAGCCGCGAAGACACTGGCGACGATGAGTTCGGCGATCATATATGTGGCCTCTAGCGTTTGAAGAATTTACCCTCCCGCGAGGAAACGACGTTTTTATTCGAATGAAAAGCGAATTTGATTGATATCGTTAACCACACGCTAAGATTACGGCGTGCCAAGCACTTCGAGCCGCGGCTTCAACTTGTGCCGCGGCAGTGTCCGGCCGCCTGAATGCAGGACAGGGAAATGACGGATACCCCGATGACACGCACCACGGCCCCGGAGATCAGGGCGCGCAAGGGCGGCGCGCCGATCGTGTCGCTGACCGCCTATCACGCGCACACGGCCCGGCTGATCGATCCCCATGTCGATTTCATGCTGGTCGGCGATTCGCTCGGCATGGTGATGCATGGCTATGAGAGCACGGTGCCGGTGCCGCTCGACCTGATGATCATGCACGGCGCGGCGGTCGTGCGCGGTTCGCAGCGCGCGCTGGTCGTTGTCGATCTGCCGTTCGGCAGCTACGAGGAGAGCCCGTCTGTCGCGTTTCGCAACGCCGCGCGCGTGATGAAGGAGACCGGCTGCGGCGCGATCAAGCTGGAAGGCGGACAGCGCATGGCCGAGACCATCCGCTACCTGAGCGAGCGCGGCATCCCGGTGATGGGACATATCGGCCTGACGCCGCAATCCGTGAACACGCTGGGCGGTTACCGCGCGCAAGGGCGGCATGAGAGCGAATGGGCGCAGATCGAGGCGGATGCCCGCGCCGTGGCGGAAGCCGGGGCCTTCGCGGTCGTCATCGAAGGCGTCGCAGAGTTGCTGGCTGCGCGGATCACCCGGCAGATCGTCATTCCGACCATCGGCATCGGCGCATCGGCCGAATGCGACGGGCAGATCCTCGTGCTGGAGGATATGCTCGGCCTGTCGCCGCGTGTGCCGAAATTTGTCAAGCGCTACGCCGAGTTGGCCGATGGTATCGCCGGCGCCGTCAAGGCCTATGCCGAGGATGTGCGCAGCCGGCAGTTTCCCGGCCGGGAACACGTCTACGGCATGCGGAGCGCTCGTGTGGACACCGGCAATGAGGTCACGAAAAAGCCGAAAATCACCGGCAACTAACGCTTGAGTGGCAGGCTGAAAAACTACATCTAACGGCCATCAGCCAATGTCGGTGGCCGGGAAGTCGAAGCGCGGCCTTGGGATGGCATCTGCGGGGCCGCCAGACGCGGCGTGATGCGCGCGAAACGGGCGAATTATGAGTGAAGGCGATATCTTCCGCGAAGTTGAAGCGGATATGCGCCGGGAGCAACTGGCGCAGTACTGGCACAAATACGGAATCTACGTCATCGCCGCAGCGCTGCTGATTGTGTTCAGCGTCGGCGGGTACCAGGCGTGGACATGGTGGCAGAGTTCCCGGGCGGCGTCGGACGGCGCCGCATTCGTGGAGGCCAGCGCCCTGCAGGAGCAGGGAGAGCCGGACGCGGCGGCGGAGACGTTCTCGACCCTCGCCGAGAACGGGATCGGAAGCTATTCGGCGCTTTCGGAACTGCGTGTCGCGGCGATTTCGGCTGCCAAAGGCGAGAACGAGGCCGCGGTGCAGGCCTATGACAAGGTGGCCGAGGCGACCGACGATGCCGTGCTGGCCGGTTTCGCGCGTATTCAGGCCGCGAGCCTTCTGGTCGACACCGCGCCCCCCGCGCAGATCGAGCAGCGAATTGGCGACATTGGCGAAGGCTCCAGCCCGTGGCGTCATTCGGCGCGCGAACTGCTCGCGCTTTCGGCCTTCAGGGCGGATCAGAACGAAAAGGCGCAAACGCTGTTCCAGGAGTTGCTGAACGATAGCGAAACGCCGGGGCCGATGCGTCAGCGCGCCGAGATGATGCTGTCACTGATTGACGCGCCGGCCGCAGACGCCGCGGATGCGCCGGCCGAGTAGCCGGGCGCCCCGGTTTCACGTGATGCGTCAGTTGGGCGTCTCGATCGTATGGGCGAAACGACAACAGACAACAAGGAACAGGGCATGGCCCAGATGACGGGAGGAGCGCGCCATTGGTACAAGCCGGCAATGGCAGGGGCGGCAATCTGCCGGCGCACCGGCCGCATCGCGCGGATCGCAGCGATCCTGCTCGCGGTGCCGCTGGCGGGATGCACCTCGATGTCCGGCGTGGGCGATTCGGTGACGTCGCTTTTCGAGGAGGAAGAGGAAAGATTGCCGGGTGAGCGCATCTCGGTAGTGTCACCGGAATCAACCTCGTCGCTGGCCGATGTCGAATCGACCAAACCTGTTTCGGTCGCTTCTGCCCAGACCAACGGGGTCTGGACCCAGCCCGGCGGCGTGGCCAGCAACGCGCCCGGCCATCTCGCGTTTACCGGGCGGCTCAAGCAGCGCTGGAGTGCGTATGCCGGCGAAGGCTCATCGTCCGACGGGCAGTTGCTGGCGGTACCCGTCGTTGCGGGTGACCGTATCTACACGCTCGATACCGAAGGCCTGGTCCGGGCTTTCTCCAAGAGCAGCGGAAACGAGCTTTGGGAGATCTCGCTGGTGCCGGAAAACGAGGACGAGGAAGCGGGCTTCGGGGGCGGCCTGGCGATCGACAGCGGCAAGCTGTTCGCCGCCACGGGCTTCGGCACCGTCGTCGCGCTCGACCCATCCTCCGGCAAGGTACAGTGGACCAAGCGCTTTGAGTTGCCGTTCCGCATGTCGCCCACGGCGGCGAACGGGCGGGTTTTCGTCGTCAACGCCGAAAGCCAGCTCTACGCCCTGTCAGCCGAAGATGGGCGCGAGTTGTGGACCGCCCGCGGCTTGCCCGAGGCGGCGGCGGTGCTGAGCAATGCCAGCCCCGCGGTTTCAAGTAATACCGTCGTTGTTCCCTATCCCTCCAGTGAATTACTGGCGTTCGACGTCGAATCCGGTCAGCCGAAATGGGCAGAGTCGCTGACGCGCACCCAGCAAGGCAGAGCCTCCGAAAAACTGGGAAACACAGTGCGCCCCGCGATTGCCGGTGGCACGGTCTACGCTGTCAGCGGCGCCGGCCGCTTGATCGCCACGGATATCGAATCCGGCTCGCGGCACTGGTCCGTGGATATCAGCGCCACGCAGACACCCTGGGTCGCGGGCGACGCGGTATTTGTCGTCGATCGCTCCGGCAAGCTGGTGGCGGTCGAGCGTGACAGCGGCGATATCGCCTGGGTGACGAATCTGCCGCAGTCCCGGCACTGGAACGGGCCGGTGCTGGCCAGCGAGAAACTCTGGCTGATTTCCTCGACAGGCCTTATGGTCGGCGTGAATGCCCGCACCGGCGAGGTCGTGACCAAGCGCGATCTCGACGAGAAGACCTATATTGCTCCGGTCGTTGCGGATGGAGCCATGTACGTGCTCACGGACGACGCCGATCTGATCGCCCTGAACTAGCAGCCGGCGGCGGGCTGTCTCTTGAAATTTTCTGCGTGTGCGGTCCGGCGTCACGAATGACACTCAAAGTCGCCATCGTCGGCCGGCCCAATGTCGGCAAATCGACCCTGTTCAACCGGCTGACCGGACGGCGGCAGGCGTTGGTCGCGCCCATGCCGGGCCTCACCCGCGACCGCCGCGAAAGCGAGTTCGAGGTCGCCGGGCATCCGGCGACCCTGATCGATACGGCCGGTCTGGAAGACGCCGAATCCGGAAGTATCGCCGGGCGCATGCGCGCCCAGAGCGAACGCGCCATCGCCGAGGCGGACATCGTGCTGTTCGTCATCGACGCACGCACGGGCGTGACGCCGGTCGACGAGATGTTCGCCGACATTGCGCGCCAGTCCGGTCATCCGGTCATCCTGCTGGCAAACAAGGTGGAAGGGCGTGCGGGCGAGGCGGGCGTCTACGAGGCGTACAGCCTCGGGCTGGGAGATCCGGTGCCGATCTCCGCGGAGCATGGCGAAGGCATCGGCGAGCTTCACGACCGGCTGGAGAGCGCGGCGGAGGCCATCCTGGCCGGAGATGCGGAGGACGCCGATGCTGCCGACGAGGAGGAGGGCCGGCCGATCCGCGTGGCCATCATCGGGCGGCCGAACGCCGGGAAATCCACGCTGTTCAACCACCTCGCCGGGGAAGAACGCACCATCACCGGCCCCGAGCCGGGCCTGACCCGCGATTCCATCGCCATAGACGTCGCCTGGGGCGATCAGCCGGTCAAGCTGTTCGACACCGCCGGGCTGCGCCGGCGCGCGCGGGTCCACGAAGAAGCCGAAAAGCTGTCCGTGGACGATGCGCTGCGCGCGATCCGCTTCGCCGATGTCGTCATCGTGCTGCTGGAGGCCGACCGCGCGCTGGAAAAGCAGGACCTGCATATCGCCGCGATGGCCGCCGAAGAGGGCCGGGCCATGGTCATTGCGATCAACAAGTGGGATCTGGTGTCGGACAAGGGCGACAAGCGGCGCGAATTCCGCGAGGCGGTGGACCGGCTGCTGCCCCAGATCAAGGGCGTTCCCGTCGCGCCGATCAGCGCGCTCACGGGGCGAGGCATCCATCAGTTGATGACGCAGGTCGGCAAGGTCCACGCGCTCTGGAACGCGCGCTTCAGCACCGGGCGGCTGAACCGCTGGCTGGGCGAGACGGTTGCCGCGCATCCGCCGCCGGCGCCGGGTGGCCGCCGGATCAGGCTGCGCTACATTACCCAGCCGGGCACGCGCCCGCCGCGCTTCGTGATATTCTGCTCGCGCCCCGAGGCGGTTCCGGCGTCCTACGAGCGTTATCTGGTCAACAGCCTGCGCCAGGATTTCGGGCTGTGGGGCGTGCCGCTGCGGCTGTTCCTGCGCAAGGGCAAGAACCCTTACCGGGA
>JBKGZY010000061.1:0-13594 GCA_046543175.1 Dichotomicrobium sp. | reverse complement strand
GTCTACCTCACCACGGTCGGCTACGGCACCGGCGCGTTGCTGGGTCGCGGCATCAAGGGCGTGCGCGACGTGTTCTGGATGGACGAGATGGGCATCGCCCAGGCCATGTGGCTGTTCGAGGTGGAAAATTTCGGCCCGTTCATCGTCGACAGCGATCTGGCGGGCAACTCGCTTTTCGCGCAACATGGCGAGCAGGTGAATCAGCGCCTCGACAAGCTGTACGAGGGCCTGAAGCCCCCGGCGCTGCATCGCTATGGCGAGACCGGCGACCGGACCGACGAAGTGATGTGACAACAAAAGAACCAATCGAACCCAAGGGCGGCGTCATGACGGAACGGATCAATCACTACATCGGCGGCAAGCGCGTGGACGGCGCGAGCGGACGCTTCGCCGACGTGTTCAACCCCGCGACGGGCGAGGTCGCGCGGCAGGTGGCGCTCGCCAATGCGGACGAGGTCTCCCAGGCCGTCGCGGCGGCCAGGGCGGCGGCCCCGGAATGGGCGCGCACGCCGGCGCTGCGCCGGGCGCGGATCATCGACCGCTTCAAGGAGCTGGTGCGCGCCAATGCCGAGAAGCTGGCCGAGGCGATTTCCGCTGAGCACGGCAAGACCCATGGCGACGCGCTGGGCGAAGTGCAGCGCGGGCTGGAGGTCGCGGAATTCGCCGCCGGCGCGCCGCAGCTCTTGAAAGGCGAGATCAGCGAGGATGTCGGCAGCGGGGTGGACAGCCACGCGATCCGTCAGCCGCTCGGCGTGGTGGCGGGAATCACGCCGTTCAACTTCCCGGTCATGGTGCCGATGTGGATGTATCCGATTGCGCTGGTGTGCGGCAACGCCTTCGTCCTCAAGCCGTCCGAGCGCGACCCGTCGGCCTCGCTGATGATGGCCGATCTGCTGGAAGAAGCGGGCCTGCCGCCCGGCGTGTTCAACGTCGTGCAGGGCGACAAGGAGGCGGTCGACGCGATCCTGGCGCATCCCGACATCGCCGGGGTCAGCTTCGTCGGCTCCACGCCCATCGCGAAATACATCTATGCGACCGGCACGTCGCACGGCAAGCGCGTGCAGGCGCTGGGTGGCGCGAAAAACCACATGGTCATCATGCCCGACGCCGATCTCGACATGGCCGTCGATGCCCTGATGGGCGCGGCCTACGGCTCGGCCGGCGAACGCTGCATGGCCGTTTCGGTGGCGGTGCCCGTGACCGACAAGGTGGCCGATGCGCTGGTGGAGCGGCTCGCCCCCAAGGTGCGCGAACTGAAAATCGGCCCGAGCGTGGACAAGGACGCCGACATGGGACCGCTTGTCACGGCCGAGGCTCTCGAGCGCGTGCGCGGCTACCTTGACAAGGGCGTGGCCGAAGGCGCGGAGCTGGTCGTGGACGGGCGCGATTTCCGCCTGGAGCGCCAGGGCTACGAGAACGGCTATTTTATCGGCGGCTCGCTGTTCGACCGCGTGACGCCGGAGATGTCGATCTGGCGCGACGAAATCTTCGGTCCCGTGCTGTCGGTGGCGCGTGCGCCGGACTACGACAAGGCGGTCGATCTGGTCCACAAGCACCCCTACGGCAACGGCGTGGCAATCTTCACGCGCGACGGCGACGCCGCGCGGCAGTTCACGCAGGACATCGAGGTCGGCATGGTCGGCGTGAATGTGCCGATCCCGGTGCCGATGGCGTTCCACAGCTTCGGCGGGTGGAAACAGTCGCTGTTCGGCGATCACCACATTCACGGACCGGAGGGAATCCGCTTCTACACCCGTTTGAAGACCGTGACGACGCGATGGCCGGAAGGCGTGCGCACCGGCTCGCAATACGTCATGCCGACCCTTGGCTAACCGGCGTTTTCGCCTTTCCCGCATGATCGCCGGCGCGGATCATGCGGGAAAAAAACCGCTGCGCCGGCAATCCGCATTTCGCGGCCCACAACGTCAACACCTGAAAGACCTCAAGGAGGAATCACAACAAGTCATGAAAATGATTGCACAAGCACTGGCCACGGCGCTGGTGCTCACCTGCTCGGCAGTGGCCGCGCAGGCGGAGTATCCCGACCGTTCCGTTACACTGGTGATCCCCTACGCCCCAGGCGGCGCGACGGACATCGCCGCGCGCAACCTGACTTCGGTGACGCCGAAATATGTCCCGGAGCCGGTCCTGCCGGTGAACCGGACGGGCGCGGGCGGCGCCACCGGCAGCGCATCGGTCGCCAATGCCAAGCCTGACGGCTACACCATGATGGTCGCACGCGTCGGCTCGCACACCGTGAACCCGGCAATGAAGTCGACCCTGCCCTACGAGATCGACGATTTCGACTATGTCTCGGTGTTCGAGATCAATCCGGCGGTCTGTGCCGTCTCGTCGGAATCTGACATCAAGTCGATGGACGACCTGATCGCCGAGATCGAGGCGAACCCCGGCGATGTCAGCTACGGCTCCGCCGGTGTCGGCTCGTTCCTGAATATCATCGCACCGATGGTCGTCGACGCTTTCGGCGTGGAAGACGTCAAGAACGCGCTGATTCATCTGCCCTTCCGTAGTGGCGGCGAAGCGGCCACGGCCGTCATCACCGGCAACGCCGACATAATCTGCACGAACTCTTCCGCGCTGGCAGGACATATCAAGAATGGCGCACTGCGCCCGCTGATGGTCACAACCAAGGAGCCGGTCGAAGGTATCGACGCGCCGACGGCCAACGAACTGGGACACGCGGAGTTGAATGTCCTGGTTGGCTGGAGCGGGATCGCCGGGCCGAAGGGACTGCCGGAAGAAGTCAAGACAAAATGGACCGAGTGGCTCAAGCAGATCGGTGAGGATGAGGAATACCTGAAGCGAGTTAAAGATCTCGGTTCGGTGCCGGTCGAAATGACGACAGAAGAGTCAGTAGAGTTCATCAACGAACAGTACGAGGCCTTCCGCGAACTGGTGGTGAAGCTCGACTTGCAGGTCGATTAAAACCTGCAGCCACCTGGCAGATAGGGCTGGAGTTCCTGTATGACCTATCGCGATCTCTGGCTGGGGGCAGGGCTGGCCGTGTTGTCGGCCCTGCTCTACCTGGTCCTAATACCGATCGGCATCAAGATTCCATCGGGTATGCGCTCTCCGGTGATGTCTCCCGCGTTCTGGCCGACAATCATCGCCTGGTTCCTGTTCACCATGTCGATGCTGTTGTTCATCCGCGCAGCGTTGGCATGGCGGCGCGGCGAGATTGTTCCGCACAAATCCGCGGACCTCGAGGACGAGGAAGAACGCACGGGCCTTCCCGGGCAAGCGCGCGCTGTCGCCGTCATCGTGCTGTTGTTCGCCTATTACTGGCTCATCCTGAAGATCGGGCTCGTCCCCGCCTCGATGGCGGCAATGCTCTTCGTCGGGCTGGCGACGGCGCGCCCGAGACTATGGCTGCTGCTGATCGCCACGCCGGTACTGCCGATGCTGCTCTACCTGTTCTTTTACAAGGTCGCCAATGTCCCGATCCCGGGCGGTGAATGGCTGGTGTTTCCATGAGCACGATCGACGCCCTGATACAGGCCATCGGACTGCTGGCCAATGTAACCAACATTCTGGCGCTTGCCGCCGGCGTCGCCATCGGCGTGGTCGTGGGCGCGATCCCCGGCATGAGCGCGACGATGGGCGTGGCGCTGGCGCTACCGTTCACCTTCGCGCTCGACCCGATCGTCGGCATCCTCTTTCTGCTCGGCGCCTACAAGGGCGGAATTTTCGGCGGTTCGATCCCCGCCATCCTGATCAAGGCGCCGGGAACGCCTGCATCGAGCTGTACCGTGCTCGACGGCTACCCGATGTCACAGAAAGGCGAGGCGGGCAAGGCGCTGCAAACCGCGCTCTACTCCTCCGCGATCGCGGATTTCGTTTCGAACCTGTCGCTGATCGTGTTCGCAGGGTGGCTCGCCGCCTTCGCAATGAATTTCGGCCCGCCTGAATATTTCACGCTGATGCTGTTCTCGCTCACCGTGATCGCGGGCGTGTCGGGCGATTCATTGCTCAAGGGCATGATCTCGGCCGGGCTTGGCCTGCTGCTGGCCACGGTCGGGCTCGATCTCGTCTACGGCACCGACCGTTTCATTTTCGGCGAGACGAACCTGATGAGCGGGCTGAACTTCATTCCGGTATTGATCGGTCTGTTCGCCATTCCCGAAGTGATCGTCTACGCGCAGCGCTCGGTGCTTGGCCAAGGGAAGGTGATGTCGCTCGGCAAGGCCGGGCTGAAATGGACCGAGTTCCGCCGGATCTTCAAGACGATCCTGAAAAGCAGCGGCATCGGCGTGGTCATGGGGGCGATCCCCGGCATCGGCGGCGCGCCGGCGGCCTTCGTCGCCTATTCCGAGGCGCGGCGCGCGTCCAAGAACCCGAAGAATTTCGGCCGGGGCGAGATCGAGGGCGTGGCGGCATCGGAAGCCGGCAACAACGGCGTGGCGGGCGCGACGCTGATCCCGCTGCTGGCGCTCGGCATTCCCGGCGACGTCATCACCGCGGTGATCCTCGGGGCGTTCATGGTCCACGGGCTTCAGCCGGGGCCGATCCTGTTCCAGACGAATCTCGTCCTGATCTACGCGCTGTTCGTCGGCATCATGCTCAGCTCGATTTTCCTCGTCATCTTCGGCTGGGTCGCGATCCGCGCGTTCCGGCGTATCGCCGATATTCCCAAATCGGTGCTGATGCCGGGCGTCCTCGTGCTCTGCGCGTTCGGGAGCTACGCAATCAACAACTCGCTGTTCGACGTACTGGTGATGATGAGCGTGGGCATCCTCGGCTATCTGATGTGGCTCACCAACGTCCCGGCGGCGCCTTTCCTGATCGCCTTCATTCTTGCTCCGCCTCTTGAAGACAACTTCCGCCAGTCGCTCCTGATGTCGCACGCCAATCCGGAGATTTTCTTCCGCAGCACGATCACCTGGGTGTTCTGGGGGCTGACCGCGCTCAGCATCGGGCTCGCGGCCTTCCGCGGCTGGCAAGACCGCGTCCTGCTCAAGCGGGAGATCAGCGCCGCCAAGGCCGCTCTCGAACAACAGAAGTAGCGAGGCGGGCGCTGCTGCGCCCGTCCCGGTCGAGCACCGCCCAGGCCGCGGCGGTCATCGATCTTTCGATGATTTCATTATTATCGGATTCATAAACGACTCTGCGGCCGCGCATGCGCCTGCCAACGACCACGGGCCGCGCATGTTCGGCTGCCCTCGTGAGGGTAACCGCGCGCTCAACCGGCCGGGCCGGGACAGGTTGCGGACCTCGGCGCTGGCAGCACGCCGCGCGGTCCATCCGTTCGCACTCGACCTGCCGCGCGAGCTGAATTACGATATCTGCGGCCCGTGCTCGGCCTCCCGGGACGAGTTCGCCAGGCCGGACGCGGCGTCTTTTGCGGCAGCGTTAAGCATTTCGCGAGTGGACTTGCACATGCAAGCGCCGCTCAAGAAATCTTGGAAAAGCGCTCGCGGGCCACTGCACGCACCTCAAGCTGCGTTAAAATACCGGCCGACTCGGGGATAGTCATGGAGTTTGCCACGATGAGCTACATGGAACCGCAACCGGTCAACACGGATTTGAGCGCACGCGCCGTGGTTGACAGCAACGAACTCGACTGGCTGGCCTCGCCGGAGGACGGCGTCGAACGCCGCCCGCTGGAGCGCGATGGCGGCGAGGTTGCCCGCGCCACCAGCATCGTGCGCTACGCCGCGGACAGCAGCTTTTCCGAGCACACGCACGAGCGCGGAGAGGAGTTCTTCGTGCTCAGCGGGACTTTCTGCGATGAGACTGGCGAGTTTCCCGCGGGCAGCTACGTGCGCAACCCGCCCGGCTCCAGCCACAAGCCGTTTTCGCGCGAGGGGTGCACCATTCTCGTGAAGCTGCGCCAAATGCGTGAGGATGACACGCAGCGCGTCGCGGTCGACTCCAACCAGGCCGAGTGGCAGGCGGGGGCGAATGCTGGACATCATGTCATCTCGCTGTACGAGGGACCCGATGAATGGGTAACGCTCGAGAAGCTGGAGCCGGGTGGCTCGGTCCCGTCGGATGAGGCCGCGGGTGGCGACGAGATTTTCGTGATTGCGGGCAGTTTTCAGGACGAGCTGGGCAGCTACAAGAAAGGGACGTGGATACGCAATCCGCCAGGCACGCGTCACGGCATCGAAAGCCCGGAAGGATGTCTGCTTTGGATCAAGCGCGGCCATCTGGCGCGCGCATGAGCCTCAGCCTGGCACAGAGAGATCCTGGCGGACCGGCGGGCAGGTCGAACCGCGCAACACCAGTTCCGACGGCAGCAGTACCCGGTTCGGCTCCGGCGAGCGTCCGTCGATGATCGCGGCGATCATGTCTGCTGCGCCGCGTCCGATTCGTCGTGCCGGAAGACGCACCGTCGTCAGGCCCGGCTCGATTTCCGCCGAGCCGTTGAAGTCGCCGATGCCGACAATCGACAGATCGCGCGGCAGGTTCAGCTTCATGGCCTGGGCGCCATATATCGCACCGTGTGCAATGATGTCATTGCCGCAGATCAGCGCGGTCGGCGGGTTCGGCGCGTCGAACAGCGACACCACCTTCGTCTTGGCTTCCGAAATGTTATAGGAGCACGGAATCACGCGTTGATCCGGGATCTCCACGCCAGCTCCGGCCGCTTCCGCCCGCACCGCGTTCATGCGGTCCCGCGCGCGGTCGTTAATGGTGGTGTCCGGGAAGAACAGGGCGATATCGCGATGCCCGAGCTCGATCAGGTGCCGCGTCACCATCTGTCCGGCCTTGAGGTTTTCCGTGCCGATGCATGGCATATCGGCATCGGTCCGATAGTTCCATAGCGACAGGAAGGCCGTCCCCTGCCCTTGCAGCATCTTGAACACGTCCGGCCTGTGATCGAAACCGACAAGCGCAACGCCGTCCACCCGGTGCTCCAGCAACGAGCGCAACAGCTCCACTTCGACATCGAGATCATAGCCGTGCGCGGCGATTAACAGGGTCCGGTCCGAATCCCGCAGGCGCGTGGCAAAGGCTTGGATCACCTCGGCGAAGATGGCATTGTCGATAGTCGGGACGATCAGTCCGACCGCTCCGCTGCGGCGATTCTGGAGCGCGCCAGCCGCACGATTACGGATATAACCGAGCTCTGTGGCTGCCCGTTCGATCCGTTCCCGCGTGATCGGGCGCACGACGGATGGGGAGTTATAGAACCGCGAGACTGTCGCCGGAGAAACGCCTGCGGCCTGGGCCACCTGAACGATACCAGGTGCTGTCCGTTTTGCCTTCTTCCTCATACCCGCTTTGTAACGCAAATGAAAACATTTGCAAATAATTTTTCATCTGCTACGCTAATAAGTCATAAGGCCGGGGTACACGGGCCACTGACGGAAACGCTGGGGATCGGGACATGGAGTTCGTCAACTATTTTGGCGCGGTGTTCGAGCCCGTCGCATTCCTGCTGCTGCTAGGCGGGACCATCGGCGGGCTCATTTTAGGCGCGACGCCGGGCTTGTCGCCGACGATGGCCGTCGCGTTACTTATTCCATTTACCTTTCATCTCTCTCCCGTGCAAGGACTTATTCTTCTGGGCGCGGCCTACACGTCTACGGTCGCCGGAGGCGCGGTCAGTGCAATACTTTTGAAGATTCCCGGTGCGCCGGCGAATATCGCAACGGCGCTCGATGGTTACGAGATGGCGAAGAAGGGCGAGGGCGCGCGCGCCCTCCAGATGTCGTTCCTGGCATCTGGTGTCGGCGGCGTCATAGGCGTTCTGATCCTGA
Source organism: Dichotomicrobium sp. (assembly GCA_046543175.1). GTDB lineage: Bacteria > Pseudomonadota > Alphaproteobacteria > Rhizobiales > Rhodomicrobiaceae > Dichotomicrobium. Next base: position 5,867 of record JBKGZY010000061.1, on the reverse strand, counting down.
TTTTCCTCACGCCTGTTCTCGCGCATTGGGCGCTCGCCTTCGGCCCGTCGCACCTGTTCTGGCTGGCGATCCTGGGCGTCACCGTGATCGGATCGCTGGACACAAACTCGACGATCAAGGGGCTGCTCTCGGGCGCGCTCGGCATATGGTTGTCGACGGTCGGCTACGATGACATCCAGGGCGCGCAGCGCTTCGTCTTTCACAACTCCCTTACTGGCGGCATCAACATCATCGCGGCGCTGATCGGCCTGTTCGCCATTCCGCAAGTGCTGGAGATGCTGACGCAGGGCCGGACGCCGCGAAAGATCTCCGTCATCGAGGTGCGCCCGACGAAAATCCTGTCCTCCATACGGGAGATGTTCGGCAATCTCAAGCCGCTGGGCATCGGTACGCTGTTCGGATCGATCGTCGGGCTGATCCCCGGCGTCGGCGGACAGATCGCCGGGCTCGTAGCTTACGACCAGTCCCGCAAATGGTCGTCCCAGAGCGAGAAATTCGGAACCGGCCATCCCGAAGGCGTGGTCGCGGCGGAATCGGCCAACAACGCGATGGTCGGGCCATCGCTGGTGCCGCTGCTCACCCTGGCGATTCCAGGAAGCCCGACAGCAGCGGTCCTGCTGGGCGGGCTGATCATGCACGGCATCTTTCCCGGCCCGACACTGTTCACGAACTACCCCGACGTGGTATGGACATTCATTGACGCCATGCTGATCGGCCAGATCCTGATGGTGATCTTCGGGCTATACGTCGCCAGCGTGGCCGCGCGCGTGGCGCGCATCCCCACCCCGATCCTCGCCGCCGGCGTCCTCGTCCTGGCCGTGTTCGGTTCGTACTCGGTACAGCAGTCAATGGGCGATGTTTATGTTATGCTAGCTCTGGGTGTCGGTATGTACTTCCTTGAGCGGTTCGGCTTTTCGGCAGCGCCGCTGGTGCTCGGACTGATCCTCGGTCCGATCGCGGAGAACAACTTCCTGCAGGGCAGCATGATCGCGGATGCCTCGGGGGGACGAATCGCATACTTCCTGACGGGCACGCTCAATTTGGTGCTGATCGGAATCGTGATTGCCTCGGTCGCCTTCAGCTTCTGGACCACGATGGGGCCGCGTGCGCGGCGATCTGCGGAGACAGCGGAGATGCAGACATGAGTGAGATGTCGGCGTCGAAACGCCTGCAGCACCTGTTGCCGAACACGCTGATTACCGGGCTGGCGGCGTTCGTGACTTGGCTCAGCTTCACGCAGGAGCCGGCGGCGGCCTACCTGTTCCCGCGCCTGATATCGGTCTTCATGCTGGTTATGGCGGTGTGGAGCCTGGGACGCGCCGTGCTGGGTATGTCGCGGGTCGGCACGGGCCTGAGCGCGCAGACGGCGCTCAACCTGGCGCCCGGAGTCGCACTTATCCTGATCTATGTCTTTTGGGCCGCGAAGACGCTCGGCTTTTATACGGCGTCGACGGCGGCATTCCTGCTCCTATTCACGATCTACGATCCCGCGCCGATCATCAGTCTTCGGGGGTGGATCAAGCGGATCGTGATTACCGCCGGTTTCATGGCGGTCATCTACGCCCTCTTCACGGTCCTGCTGAAAGTGCAGGTGCCCAGAGGGATGTTTCTCTAGAGGACTGATACCCCGTACGGAAAAAACAAGGAGAGGCCACATGAGTAGATTTTTTGCCACCTTAACGACTGCGCTGGCGGCGGCCGTGCTCGCGCTCGTGCCAGTCTCCGCCTCCGCCCAGGATTACCCCGAACGACCCGTTTCCCTGATGGTCTCCTATGGCGCCGGCGGCGCGACAGACTTCCAGGCGCGTATCGTCACGATGGTTTCCGCAAACGAAGACTTCCTCGGCCAGCCCACCGTGATCGTCAACCGGCCCGGCGCCGGCGGCCGTGTCGGCTGGAACTGGCTGGCCACCGAGGCCGAGGCCGACGGGTATCAGCTCGGCGCCTACAATGTTCCGCACTTCATCGCGCAGTCGATCAAGGGTGGCGTGGACTATTCGATTGATACCTTTGAGCCGATTGCCAACTGGGGCGCGGACCCGGCCGTCGTTGTCGTCGCCGCGGACAGCGAGTTCGACGACATGAAAGATCTGGTCGCCTACATGGAGGAAAACCCGGGCGAACTGACCGTCTCCGGCGCCGGCCTGTTCGTCGGCCACCATATCGCCGCGCTGCAGATCGAGGACGCCACGGGCGCGGAGATGGCTTACATTCCGAATGACCAGGGCGGCGCGGCCGCGATGAAGGCCGTCATCGCGGGCGATGTCATGGCGGGCATCAACAACCTGTCCGACGCCTACCGCGCGCGCGAAGCCGGGCAAGTCAAGATCATCGGCGTCGCCGACGTGGAGCGCAACGAGCAGTTCCTTCCGGACGTTCCGACGCTGATGGAACAGGGCATCGATGTAGACGATTCCTCGGTCAACTTCCGCGGCTTCATGGTCCCGAAAGGCACGCCGGAAGACCGGATCGAATTCCTGGCCGCGCGCATTCCCAAGATGCTCGAAAATCCGCGCGTGCAGAGCCGCATGGAAGCCGGCGGCTCCCCGATGCGCATCATGACACGCGAGGAGGTCCAGGAAATGTGGACCGCGCGCCAGGACTATCTGGAAGACCTGCTGGCCGGACTGTAAGGCCGTAGGACTGAACCGGCGGGCGGGGCGGTTGCCCCGTCCGCACCTGTTCTTTTCGAATTGAATGGTTAATCCCGATGAATGCCGAAACGGCTTTCCAGAATTCCGACGGCGCTGCCGAGGCCATTCGCGCTGTCGATGAAACGATTGCCAGGAGCCGCGCGGCCCAAAGCCGCTTCAGCCAAGACCCCACTCAGGAACGCTATGATCGCGCCGCGCTGGCCGTCGGCTGGGCAATCATGGAACCCGGGCGCAATCGCGAACTGGCCGAACTCGCCGTCAGCACCACCGGACTCGGCAACGTCGCGGACAAGATCTCCAAGAACCACCGCAAGACGCTCGGGCTGTTGCGCGACCTGCGCGATACGAAGACGTGCGGCGTCATCCGCGAGGTTCCGGAACTGGGGATCACGGAAATCGCGCGGCCGGCCGGCGTGGTCGGCGCGGTGACGCCCTCCACGAACCCCGTGGCGACACCGGCGAACAACATCATCAATGCGCTCAAATGCGGCAACGCGATCATTTTGGCGCCTTCGCCCGCCGGCGTGGCCGCCTGTGAACGCCTCCTCGGCTATATCCACGCCGAGTTCGCCAAGTTCGGCGAAGATCCGGACCTCGTGCAGATGGTGCCCGTGCCGCCGTCGAAGATTAAGACGCAGCGCTTGATGGAAGGCGTCGACCTGGTGGTGGTGACGGGCAGCCAGGACAATGTGCGGCGCGCTTACACCTCCGGAACCCCCGCCGTCGGCGTGGGCACCGGCAACGCCCCCGTGATTGTGGACGAAACGGCGGATGTCGCCGCCGCGGCCAAACGGATCTCGGCGTCAAAAACCTTCGACTACGCAACTTCGTGCTCTTCTGAAAATGCTGTCATCGTGGTCGAGCCCGTCCGCGCCGCTTTCCTGGAGGCGGCGCATGCCGCCGGCGGCCGGCTGCTTGACGCCGAACAGACCGCCAAGGTCAAGAACGCACTATGGCAAGACGGCAAGCTGAGCCGCGACCTGATCGCCAAGGATGCGGCCACGGTGATGAGTGTCGCCGGTATCGAGGTTGATGATCCCGACAGCGCACGCTTTTTCCTCGCTCCGGCGGAGACGATCGGCCCGGAAGAACCGCTGTCCGGCGAAAAGCTTTCCCTCATCGCAACGCTGTACACCGCCAGGGATTTCGACGAAGCCAAGGGCATGGCCGGGCGTCTGCTGGCCCATCAGGGGGCGGGGCATTCGGTCGGCCTGCACAGCACGCGGGACGACCGCGCGATGACGCTCGGTCAGGAACTGCCGACCTGCCGCGTGATCGTCAACCAGCCGCACTGTTTCGCAACCGGCGGCTCGTTCGAGAACGGCCTGCCCTTCTCGCTGTCGATGGGCTGCGGCACATGGGGCGGCAATTCCATCGACGACAATTTGAACTACCGGCATTTCCTGAACATTGCCAAGGTGGCACGCCCGATCCCGTCGCGCGAGCCGACACTCGAAGAAATATTCTCGGAATACTGGGGCGAGACCAGAAAATGACAGTATTGGACGGGCTAACCCCCGAAAATGTTTTCTCACTGATGAAAACATTTTCTGTTCGGGGGCTAATCGACGCGCGCGCCGAAGAGCACCCCGATGCGATATTTCTGATCTCGCCTGAAACCGGCACGCAAATTACCTACGGCGAATTGCAAAGGCATGTCGCTTCGCTGGCCGCCCGCCTGGCGGCGGAAGGCGTAAGCCAGGGCGAAAGCGTGGCCTACGCCATGGCCAACGGCCCGGGCGCCGCGATCGCCATACTCGGCGCGCTCTATGGCGGCTACCGTGCCACCGCGATCAACCTCGTCTCCGGCGCCCAAACGATCAGCTACGTGCTCGAGCATTCCGAGTCGCGCATCGTCATGGTGTCACCGGAACAGCGCGATCTTCTCCTGTCCGCACTGGGAGAGAGGGCGCCGCCGCCGCTGATCGAACTGAGCGAAAACGCGCCGCCCGAGACCACGGCGGCCGAAGCACCCGCTGTCGCGCTGACGCCCGAAAGCGACGGGCTGCTGATGTACACCTCCGGCACGACGGGCAAGCCCAAGGGCTGCCTGCTGAGTCACGCCAACCTGATCTCCGGCGGCGCCTGCGCCATGAACGCCCACCGCCTGACGCCGGAGGACCGGGCGCTGTGCGTGCTGCCGCTTTATCATATCAACGGGCTGTGCGTGACGCTGATGGGGCCGCTGGTCTCCGGCGGCTCGGTCGTGATGCCCAAGCGGTTCTCGGCGAGCAGCTTCTGGAGCCAGATCGCGCGGTACGGCTGCACCTGGTTCAGCGTGGTGCCGACGCAGATATCCTACCTGCTTCACGAGACCCATGCCGCCGGTGGACCGAGGGAAACGCCGGAGCATCTGCGCTTCGGCCGATCCGCTTCCGCGCCGCTTGCGCCGGACGTACAGCGGTCCTTCGAGAACCGTTTCGGCATACCGATCATCGAGACGCTGGGCCTGACGGAAACGGCCGCGCAGGTGCTCTCCAACCCGCTGCCGCCGGGCACGCGCAAGATCGGCTCGCCCGGGATCGCCTATGGCTGCGAGGTGCGGATCGTGGACACCGACATGAACGAGGTCGCCACCGGCGTGGAGGGCGAAGTCGCGATACGCGGCCCCAGCGTGATGAAGGAGTATTTCAAGAACCCTCAAGCCACCGCGGAATCGATCACGCCGGATGGATGGTTCCGGACAGGCGATCTCGGCCACAAGGACGAGGACGGATACGTCTACATCACCGGGCGCTCGAAGGAACTCATCATAAAGGGCGGCGAGAACATCGCCCCGCGCGAGGTGGATGACGCGCTGTACAGTCACCCGGCTGTCATCGAAGCGGCCGCCTTCGCCCGGCCCTGCCCCGACTACGGCCAGCGCGTCGAGGCCGGCGTGAAGGTCGAACCATCTGCGAATGTTACCGAGGCCGAACTGATCGCCCTGTGCCATAAGGCTCTCGGCGCGTTCAAGTCGCCCGAGCGCGTGCATTTCCTGCCCGAACTGCCCAAGGGCCCGTCCGGCAAGATCCAGCGTCTCAAGCTCGCGGAGATCACGGAGAATTAGAGCACTTTCAGCAAAAGTGGAAACCGGTTATGCGTTCGAGAGTGCGACGAAACAAGAGCTTAGAGCCTGTTCATCGATTCGGTTTTCGTTGAACAGGTTCTAGCCTCTCGGTTTTCGGCGGACGTCCGTCCGCCGGTTGCCGCCCAACGGGCCGGCCGCCAGTG
>JBKGZY010000287.1:0-2840 GCA_046543175.1 Dichotomicrobium sp. | reverse complement strand
GGGTCACGCGCGAGCGCGTCGTGTTCAACCTGCGTGTCGACAGTGGCGATTCGCGTTATCGGCACCCGGTCAAGATGTCCATTATCGAGACGGCGCTGACGCCGGGCTGGCGGATCGAGAGCGATGTCGAGATCCACGAACCGGATTTCCGGATGATCACGCTGGAGCGTGCCTAAAAGGCGCTCAGACTGGAGACTAGATCCATCTTCGCCGCCTCAAGAGATTCGATTAATTCCGCGATGGCCTCTATTTGCGCGCGGACTTGGGCGCGCTGCTTCTTGCGACCCGGTTCTGATAGGTCAAGGTCGCCACACGACTCAACGGAGCCATTGACAGAAATCGGCAACTCAACGGTTACATTTCTGCCTAAGCCCACTAACACGGTTGGCTTGCCGCTCGTGAAGCAGAGAAAGGCGCTGCTGCGCTCATTGAGATCGGACCGAATCACGCCTTCGACTTTTTCCCAAAAGGCGTCGTCGGCCGCTATTGCTGAGCAGATTGCGTCTTGAATTGTTTTCCGTAGGCCGCGCGCTGCTTCATCCATGGTTTTCTCCTTCGTGTCGCGAGTAAGCATGTACCCGGTAGATTGGAGGTTGTGCAATTCAATTCATTGACGTCTTCGGTCCGCCAGGCGTCGGCAAGTCGACGCTGATGGACGATCTGTGGCCGCCGCGCGCGATCGTGAATGACGGCCTGCCCTACCCGGCGGAATGGAAGGATTTCCTGGGCGTGGCCTGGCGTCTTCTGGACGAGGTCGCCGGTCACCCCTCGCATGGCGCGTGCAAGTCGATGATGGCCCGGTCGTTCCGAAAGATCGCGACGGTTCACCGGATGACGGGTACGCGCACCTACATCCAGACCGGGCTTGCCCAGCGCGGCCTCGGGCTGGGCTGGCGGCATCGTGACCCGGAGGCGGTGCGGCCCTACTACGAGGCGATGCCGGTGTCGCTGGGGGTCGCGATCCTGAAGGCGCCCGTCGATGTGCTGGAGCGGCGCAATGTCGAGCGCGGCAAGGACCGCTCCTACATGCTCGCGGACATGGTGCGGCCGCTGGAGATCGCGGAGGAGGTATTGAAGGCCCGCGGCGTGCCCGTGAAAGTGATCGATACGACGCGCACGCGCCAGAAGTGCCGGGCGCGGCTCGTCGAGTTCGCGGAGAGCCTCGGGGCAACGGTGTGAAGCCGCTGATCCTGTTCGGCGACACGCACAGGTTCCCGAAGTCTTCGCTCTACAAGGGCTTGCGCGCTGCGGGGCTGCGCTGGATCGACGGCAACCGGCTGCGCGCCCCGCGCGAGGGCGTGCTGATGGCCTGGGAGAAGTATCCCGAGTGCGATATCCGCGCCCGGTTCAAGCGCGTCATCGGCGACCGCTGGCTGATGAACGAGCACATGAACACCGACAAGGACGTGATCGACCGGGCGCACGAAAAGGCGTTCGGCTACGGGCTGGCGGTCGATCCGCGCACCTACGAGGGCGAGGCGGTCCAGAAGTCGAAGAAGAACGCGCGCCATGACGGGCGGATCGTGCGGCTGCCGATCGACGATCCGCGGCCGTCGAAGGTCTACCAGCTCGTGATCGACAACACCGACGGCGCGGAGGTCGAGGATATCCGGCTGGAGGTTCTGCGCGGCAAGCCGGTGATCTGCTATGCCAAGCGCCGGCTGATCGCCGAGCGCTTCCTGAACACGCTGACCAGCGCGGCAATCGTGCCGGTGGGCGACATGCTGTCTGCCGACGAGCTGGCGCAAATCGAAGCTTATTGCGCGGGCTGCCACCTGGACTATGGCGCGCTCGATATCCTGCGCGACCGCAAGAGCGAGAAGATCCATGTCTGCGACGCCAACAGCACACCACGAGGCCCGCCCAAGGCGCTCAGCGACATGGAATCCGCTCGGGCTGCGGGACTCATCGGCGAGGCTTTTGCAGCGTTCCTCGGTGGTTGATCCGCACCACTTCGTGACGCCGCAGCGCTTCGATATCGCCGTCAAGGTGCTGGTGTTCGAGCACATGAAGCACGGGCTGGACGATCCGCGCGTGTGGAAGCTGTACCGCCGGCATGTCGAGACGCGCACGGGCGGGCGCGAGAAGCGGAGCTGGAAGGCATCGCCGGCGGACTACGCCGACGCCGCGGGGCGGCTGTTCGCCTCGATGCGCGCGCAGGGCTTCGATCCGGCGCATCCGATCGTGCTGGGCGATAACCTGAACCTGCGCGGCGGGGCGCACCGGATCGCATGCGCGCTGGTGCTGGACCAGCCGGTGCATGTCCGCATGGCGGACAAGCCGGGGAACGCTGCCCCGTGGGACGCGGCGTTCATGCGCCGGGCCGGCATGTCCGAAGACGAGCTGGCACCGGCCTATGTTTCTTTCGGGAGGCTGGTCCATGCCGCGCGCGTGCGTCTTGGTTAACCCGCGCATGAGCCACCAGGGCTCGTGGGCGGAAGCCTTCGCCGCCGGCCTGCGCCGCCATGGCTGGCAGGCGCGGCTGAGCCACGATTATTGCCGGGCCGACCTGGTGGCGATGTGGTCGTGCCGGAAGCAGGACGCGATAGCGCGGGCGAGGGAACATGGCGCGGAAATCGTGATCTGCGAGCGCGGCTACATGGGCGACCGCAAGCAGTATTGCAGCTTGAGCTTCGGCGGGGCGCTGAACGGGCGCGCCGAGTTCCGCGGCCCGTTCGACGACCCGTCACGGTTCGAGCGCCTGTTCGCGCATCTGATGCAGCCGTGGCAGCCCGCGGAGAACGGCTACGCGCTCCTCATGGGGCAGGTGGACGGTGATATGAGCACGAAGGGCGTGAACCTGAAGCGCTGGTATGACGGCGCGCGGGCCGGGCTGGAAG
>JBKGZY010000060.1:0-13709 GCA_046543175.1 Dichotomicrobium sp. | reverse complement strand
ACCTCCGCCTTGATATGCGGGTGCGGGTCATAGGCGCTCAGCGTGAAGTCGTCATAGGTGAAGTCGAGCAGCGAGCACACTTCCGGGTTCAGCGTCATATGCGGCAACGAGCGCGGCTCGCGCGTCAGTTGCTTGCGCGCCTGGTCGAGATGGTTGAGATACAGATGCGCGTCGCCGAGCGTATGGATGAATTCGCCGGGACGCAGCCCCGTCACCTGCGCGGTCATCAGCGTCAGCAACGCGTAAGACGCGATGTTGAACGGCACGCCGAGGAAGATGTCGCCGGAGCGCTGATAAAGCTGGCAGGACAACCGCCCTTCGGCGACATGGAACTGGAACAGGCAGTGGCAGGGCGGCAGCGCCATGCGGTCGAGTTCGGCCGGGTTCCAGGCCGTGACGACATGCCGGCGCGAATGCGGGTCGGTGCGGATCGCCTCGACGACCTGCGCGACCTGGTCGATCGTGCCACCGTCCGGCGCCGGCCAGGACCGCCACTGACGGCCGTAAACGGGTCCCAGATCGCCGTTTTCGTCCGCCCATTCATCCCAGATGCGCACGCCGTTGCGCTTGAGATAGCCGATATTGGTGTCGCCGGACAGGAACCAGAGCAGCTCGTGGATGATGGATTTGACGTGCAGCTTCTTGGTCGTCACCAGCGGAAAGCCGTCCGCGAGATCGAAGCGCATCTGGTGGCCGAACACGCCGAGCACGCCGACGCCGGTGCGGTCGTCGATGCGGACGCCGTGCGTAAGCGCGCGCTGCATGAGTTCGTGATACTGTTTCATGCGACAAAGTCTATGACGATTCCGGCGAGCCGGGCCAGCGACCGCCGGACGCTGTCCTCAGCTTCCGGTCGGGCCGTCGCGGTTGTCCGTATCCAGCCGGGCGCGCAGCGCCGAGACTTCCGCGCGCACCGCCCTGAGCTCTTCCATCATCTTATGAAACTCGCGGGCCTCCCATTCGTGCTCTTGACCGGCGGCTTCCCGCTGGCTTTCCACGTCGGCGAGGCTTTGCTCCTGCAACGCCTCCAGCCGCTCGCGCGCCTGTTCCTGCATCGAGTCGACGATGATACCGATGAACAGGTTGAGCACTGCGAATGTCGTCACGAGAATGAACGGAATGAAAAACGCCCAGGCCATCGGGTAAACATCCAAAACCGGCCGGACGATTTCTTCCGACCAGCTTTCCAGGGTCATGATCTGGAACAGCGAATATGCCGAGCGCCCGATGGTTCCGAAATATTCTGGGAACGCCTCCCCGTAGAGCATCGTGGCCATGACCGAGAAGACATAGAAGATCAGCGAGAGCAGCATGACGACAGTGGTCATGCCCGGCACGGCCGCGAAAAGCCCCGTAACGACCCGGCGCATCGACGGGACCGCCGAGATCAGGCGCAGCACGCGCAGGATACGCAGGGCGCGCAGTCCCGACAGGCTCTCCGTCGCCGGAATCAGGGCGACCCCGACGACCAGAAAATCGAACACGCTCCACGGATCCCGCCAGAAACTGGCGCCATGCACGATCAGCCGCGCCGCGATCTCGACAACGAAAATCGAGAGAAAGACGTAGTTCAGCGCCAGCAGAAGCGGCCCGACTTGCGCCATGACGGTGCCGCTGGTTTCCAGACCGAGCGTCACCGCGTTCAGCACGATGATCGTCAGGATCGTGCGTTCCCAGCTCGGATGCTCCACAATGGCGTGCAGTTGCGTTCGCCATCCGGAAAAATCACGTTTCCAGATGGGCTTGGCACTGGTTTCGCTCAACGGCAGTCCTCCGGTCTGACGGGACACTACTCCTGCGTACGCGGTAGTTGGTGTGGCGTGTCGCCACGTGATATCGCCTTGCCGAAGCATTTTGGCAAGCCCGTAACGGGCGCTCTCTGGCCGCCCGACGCGCATTATAGCAGCGTCCGGGCATCGGTGTTTCGCGGCAATTGAGAATGGATGGCAAAGGCGTGTCAAACGACCAAACCCGCCGGCCGCTGATCGGCGTGTCGACCTCGCGTCGTCGTGGCCGGTGCAGTTTCGCGGCGAACGCGCTGGCGCTGCGGCTTGCCGGGGCGCAGCCCAAGCGGCTCGGCGCGGATCAGCCGGTGGAGATCGTCGACGGCCTCGACGGGCTGCTGATCGGCGGCGGCGACGACATCTCGGCGCGGCTCTACAAGGGTGATTTCACGCTGGATGTGCGCATCGACGAGGAGCGCGACCGTTTCGAGTTGCAGGCGCTCGGGCGCGCGGTGCCGCGCGGGCTGCCGGTACTCGGCGTGTGCCGGGGTGCGCAAATGATCAACGTGTTCTTCGGCGGGACGCTGCATCATGATCTGGACGAGAAACTCTGGCGCACCAACCGGCGAACCATGATGCCACGGCTTCGCATCGAGCTTGTGCCGGGAACGAAGCTCGCGGGTCTGATCCGGCATCCGCGCGTGTTCGTCAACGCCATCCACCACCAGGCGATCGACACGCTGGCGGACAACCTGGTCGCGGCGGCCCGTGACGAGGAATATATCATCCAGGGTATCGAGGACCGGGAGCGTCCGTTCGTCCTCGGCGTTCAGTGGCATCCGGAACTTCTGATCTATCACAGTCATCAGCGCGCCCTGTTCCGCGCTCTTGTCGAAGCCACCCGCGTGTGGCGCGAACAGGAAATGCCCGCGACCGCGTCCTGAAGCAGTCGTGTGTCCTCAGCCGTCACCCTTTTCGTCTCGCGTCGTTCGCTGGTAGCGATGACTACGCCCAAAGCGGTGAACGCCGGACAACTCACTCGGCGCTCGGCGCGGCGCTGTCACGCGCAGCAACCAGTTCGATCTGCTCGGGATGAGTGACGTCGATTATCGGACCGTTGCGGCGTCCCAGCCAGCCACGCACGCGCACGGTGCGGCCTTCGAGTTCGCGAAGCCTGATGTCGGAATCGGCGAAGTTGTCGCGGTCGGAGGGATCCACCGTCGCCGTCACATCCGTCCGCCAATCCTCGCCGAAATTGATGTATATCCGGCCACGATTGACGGCCACGTCCTTCACCCGGCCCTCCACGATCTGGAAGCTGTAGGCAAGTGTCTCCATGCTTTCGGGGTCGGCCGCGTCGCGCACGCGAAACAAGCCCTTTTTCCACAGGCCGGCATTATGTTCCCGCGCCCGCGCTTCGGCCTTCAGCAGGCGGCGCAGGCAGGCGCGATTATCCGCGAAGGAATAGGCCATTGCCAGGCCATCGCGGATCAGCGCTTCCTGAACCCAGACAGGATCGTCATCGCTTTTCACGAACACATGCGTCAGCAGGCGGCCGTAACGGTCCCGCTCGCGCCCGCCGAAACGGAGCCGGACCTGCGCGCCGAGCAAGCGCTCCTTGAGCTCAGTGATAACCGTCTGCTTGAGGTCCATCGTCTCGGCCCACCGCGTTTGCGTGCGCGGCGCCAGCGCGCCGATCAGCCGGATGGCGCGCCCATCCTCCAGCAAGAGCGATTCCGTGTTCAGGATCTCGACCACGGTCGCCTCGCCCGCATCCCTCAGCTCGCAGGACGCGCGTGCCGGGCCGGATGAGAGCATCAGCCCCGCGAGTGCAATCGCCGTTAACCGCCCCGCCGATCTCAATCCGCGGCCCGCATCGACTCCCGACATACGCGAAAGCTCCAAGTCATTATTAACGTAATGTGTTATATTCGGGCTAAAGATGCAACCTGGAACTTGCGGAACTGGTTCACCGATGGGTTGAGCGCCAGGAGGCGCAAACGCCGCAAATGGGCCGCGGGCTGAGCATGCAATGCGTTTTCCGCTGAAGTCGCATGGCACCGTGCCGATGGTGTCAACTCGCTTACTGGCGGCAAGGGGGACTCGTTTGCCGTATCTTCTCAAGAAGCCCACTTGATACTTAACGTTCGCTGGTCCAGTGCCCGACTATTTTTGAATAATTATATCATAAAATAATATTTTTGCTTGTGAAGCTGATATATTTATATTAATCATAGATATCAATACTTTTTGATTATCTATTTTGCAGAGTGTAGCTTGTCCGTGAAGATGTAATTCCACTAAATTAACAGCATTTTTTGATGATTATTAAATTCTGCGTTGCTGGCAGATATGTGTCATGCAAGTAGCAAATAATTCGCCACGACGCGTCCGCTCCATGCCGCGAAGCAAGCGTCGGATCGATATTATATTTGCGCTGTTGGGACTGATTATAAGTTTTCCGCTTTTCGTGTTTGTAGCGATTGCAATCTGGCTGGAGGACGGGTGGCCGATCATCTTTCGGCAACGGCGAATTGGTCTCAAGGGACGTATTTTCTCTATCTACAAATTCCGCAAGTTTTCGAATCGTGAGTGCTCCCCATCGTCGCATGTGACGTTGACCGACGACGCGCGATACAGCCGGGTAGGCAAATTTCTCGACAAGACAAAACTCAACGAACTGCCCCAGCTCGTCAATGTCTTGCGGGGAGATATGTCGATCATTGGTCCGCGCCCTGAAATACCGGAATTTAGCCATTGCTTCCGAGGAAGGCACCAGACATTACTCGATATTGTTCCGGGCATATTTGGACCAAGCCAAACGATATTCCGTAACGAAGCAACTCTATATCCTTCAAATCAGGATGCCGATCAATTTTATGAGAAAGTCCTTTTTCCCGAGAAAGCAGACATTGACCTTCAATATTATTCCAAGGCCACAAATGCTTCCGATATGCGTTGGATTTACCGTTCGCTAATGGCCGTGTTCGCCTCTAGATACGATGCGAATAGCGGACCATTGGTTCATGGCGCGGACCAGGACCGTGCCGCTCAACTTCGTCAGAACGGCCCGGCGCCGTCGACCGACGAGCCGTCGTTGCACGGGATCAATCAAACTTCAGGGGTGAAGAGGTTGAACTCGATCAAGTAGGAGGAAAAAGGGGTTATGCGGGCGGTTATTCTTGCGGGTGGTAAAGGCCGTCGATTAGCACCATACACGATCACCTTTCCAAAGCCCATGGTTCCGGTCGGCGATATGCCGATCCTGGAAATCGTGATCCGGCAGCTCAAAAGCTATGGTGTGTCCCATATCACGCTTGCGGTCGGACATCTTGCCGAACTTCTGACAGCTTACTTCCAGGACGGATCGCGTTGGGGCGTCAATATCGACTATTCCCGGGAGGAGCAGCCCCTCGGAACAACCGGGCCGCTGCTTCTCATCAACGATCTTCCCGAAAACTTCCTCGTCATGAACGGCGATGTTCTGACGACGCTGAATTACGGCGAACTTTTCCAGACCCATCTACGGTCCAAGGCCGCGCTGACGATTGCCTGCCACCGATGCAACACGAAGGTGGATCTCGGCGTCATCGAGTTCGACGGCCGAATGCAGGTCACCGGCTATCGCGAAAAGCCGAATATTCCCTACGACGTTTCGATGGGCGTTTACGTCTTCAATCGCGATGCGCTTTCGGCGTATCCGCCCAATACGTATCTGGACTTGCCTGCGGTCGTTCAAAGTCTCGTGAACGAAGGACGGACTGTAAAAGTCCATCTGAGCGACACCGAATGGCTCGATATTGGCCGGCCAAGTGACTACGAGGTCGCCTCGGAACGGTTCCAGATGCTCAGAGAGCTTTTCCTGCAGTCGGATCAGCCATTGGAATCACTTCCGGAAGCCGCGGAATAGAAGTACGGCGCATTCGTTACGCGTGCTGCATTCCATACCTTCCCGACCGGAAAAGTCATGGATACGCCAGTCAATATTTCAGCAACAGTGCGCAAGCTGTCGGAGAGTGAAGGCCGATGGTCGTCCTGGCGTTTTTTTCTGGATGACCACCGCGATGCGGCGATGTACTGCGATCCCGGCATCATCAGGGCGATCGCGGCGGGGCTCCGCCAGGATGCCTATGTGATCGAGGCGACCCGTGGCAGCGAGGTGGTCGGCCTGTTGCCCGTGATCTTCATGCGATCCGCGCTTTTCGGCCGGTTTCTGGTGAGCCTTCCCTACGTGAACTGGGGCGGCGTCGTTTGCGCCGACCGGGCTGTCGCCAGGGCGATTATCGACACCGCGATCCGGCTCGCCGACGATCTCGACACGAGCTACCTCGAGCTGCGCCAACTCGCCCCGCTCGACGATGTCCGCCTCGTCGCCGGAACCAGTCCCAAGGTCCAGATGCGGCTCGCCCTCGGTTCGGATGCGGACGACAATTGGCGGCGGCTGAAATCGGAGGTCCGCACGCAAATCCGCAAGGCCGATAAGCTGGGCCTGAGCGTGTCGTGGGGGCGAGACAACGAACTCATCCGCCAGTTCTACGACATCTTTGCCCGGAACATGCGCGATCTCGGCACGCCGGTATTCCCCGCCGACCTGTTCGTGAACATCGCGGGAGCGGCGCACGGGAACGCCGAATTCGGGATCGTTCGCCTTGAGGGTGTTCCGATCGCGGCCTGCCTGGCCATTCATGGCGACGGGCTCACCGAGATCCCGAGCGCGGCGTCGCTGCGGGCCTACCGCAAGACGGCGGCGAACTCCTTGATGTACTGGAACGCCATCGAGCGGTCTATCGCGCGCGGCCAGAGCGTGTTCGATTTCGGCCGCAGCACGATCGGCGGCGCGACCTATGTCTTCAAGAAGAAATGGGGCGCTGTCCCGCATCCCGTAACCTGGCAGTATTACCTGCGCCGGGGCGACACCCAGGCGATGCGGCCGGACAACAAGAAATTCGCGCTGGCAATTCGCATGTGGCAGCGGCTTCCGGTGGCAGCGACGCGCGTGCTGGGACCGATGATCGTCCGGGGGATACCGTGATGCGCGTGGAACCGGTCAAGAGAGACGACACGGCTGCATTGAAGGCGACGGAACCGCTCCGCTCGGACTGGAAGCGATCATCGGCGCAGACCCATCCCTCCGCGCGCCATCGAGCAGGTGTTGCTCGAAAGCCATGCTACTTCACGGTCGACTTCGAGGATTTCCTGCACGACTTCCAGCGGGCACGCGGCGTCAGGGCACCGCGCCGCGGGCCGGAAGCGCTGTCCGCCGCCTACGACCTGATCGAGGATTTCGCCAGGGTCCGGCTTTCCGGCGAGCGCCTGACCTTCTTCGTGACCGGCCAGGTCGCGCGGGACTATCCCGATATCGTTCGGCGTATCGCGGCCGATGGCCACGAAATCGGCTGCCATTATTACGAGCACGACCTGATTCGCGACCACGATCCGCCGACATTCCGCCGAAACCTGGAACGCGCGGTCGATGTCATCGCCGCCGCCTCCGGTCAGCCGGTTCGCGGCTTCCGGGCGCCTGACTTCTCGATCGACGCCAGTTGCGCGGGGTGGGCGTATGAGGTGCTGTCGGAGGTCTTCGAATACGATTCCAGCCATGTCAGCGCGCATCACGACGGCGCCGCCCACCGTCCGGATCTGCGCCGGTTTGCCGGCAGCGAGCTTCACGAGTTCGCGATCTATCAGCGGCGGCTGGCGCCGGGGCTGCGGGTTCGCGTCGTCGGCGGAACCTATCTGCGCTTCCTGCCGGCACGACTGATCCTGTCGCTGCTGGACGAAGCCTGGGCGAAAGGGTTCGTGCCGCAAGTCTACCTGCATCCCTACGACTTGCTCGGCAATTACGAGCAGTGGTCGAGCTATGCCGATCTCGCCGATCTGCCACAACCGGCGCGGCTCTACTGGTGGGCCCGGCAGCACCAGTGGCACTCGATCGGCAACCGGGGCGTCCTGCGCAAACTGGGACGGATCTACGACAGGTTCGAGCATCCGGGACCGCTCGGCGCGGCGCTCGACTGCGACGGGCATTCCGCCGCGCGAAGCGGCGCCCGGTGGCAACTGTGAACGCAGCAGCAGTGCGGAGACCAGTGTGAGGTACCTGCTTTCCGATATCGACATGGGCGAAGAGGAAGCCCTTGCCGTCGCCGATGTCGTGCGCAGCAAATGGTTGTCGATCGGTCCCTGCACCGCCGAGTTCGAGGCGCAGTTCGCCAGGATGCTCGGCGCACGCCACGCGGTGGCCGTGTCAAGCTGTACCGCCGCGCTGCATCTCGCGCTCAAGGCGTGCGGTATCGGCCCGGGCGACGAGGTGCTGGTTCCGAGCTACACCTTCGTCGCCACGGCCAACGCCATCCTCTACCAGGGCGCGACGCCGGTTTTCGTCGATATCGGCGGCGCGGATGATCTCAATCTCGACGCCGACGATCTCGAAGCGCGGATCACGCCCCGCACTGCCGCTGTCATCGTCGTGCATCTGGCCGGCTACGCCGCCGCGATGAACCGCATCATGGCGCTGGCGGAGCGGCACGGCCTCGCCGTCATCGAGGACGCCTGCCATGCCATCGGCGCGACCTACGAGGCCGACGTCCATGGCGCGCTCAGCGGACGAAAGCTCGGCGCCATCGGCACCGCCGGCTGTTTCAGCTTCTTCGCCAACAAGAACCTCGTCACCGGCGAAGGCGGGATGATCGTCACCGACGATGACCAAATCGCGGAAGACGCGCGCCGGTCACGCGCTCACGGCATGACAAAGACGAGCTGGGACCGCGCCTCCGGGCGGGCGGCGGACTACGACGTGGTCGAGCTCGGCTACAACTACCGCGGCACCGAGATCGCCGCCGCCCTTGGCCTCGTGCAACTGGCCAGGCTTCGTGGCGCCAATGCGCGCCGCAAGACGCTCACCGAAACATACCGGCGGCGCCTCGCGGATTGTCCGGCCCTCACGGTGCCGTTCGCCGGGCGGACAGACGATGCCGGGCACCACATCATGCCCATCGTCCTGCGCGATGCCGATGCGCGGCCTGCGTTTCGCGGCCTGCTGAACGAACGCGGCATCCAGACCAGCATTCACTATCCGCCGGTTCACCTCTTCACCCAGTACAAGGAGCGTTGCCCGCACGCCGGTCCGCTCCCGCTGACGCTCGATGTCGCCGCGCGGGAGGTCACCCTGCCGCTCCATCCGCTGCTTAGCGAGGCCGATGTCGACATCATCTGCGACGAGGTGCTCCGCGCGGCCGACGAGACCGGCTCATCTGTGTCCCGCGAACGGACGGGAGGCTAAAACCATGCGGCGTGTCCGGGCAGAGTCATCGACATCACGGACAGGCCTATTATCGGGCTTCGGCCAGATCGTCCTGCTCGCCGTCGCAGCCCTCGCGTTTGCGGATATCAGCCGTGCGTCCGATGACTCGAAACTGCTGAAAACGGCGCCGCTGCCGATCCCCGGCTATCTGGAGGGTGTCACGGATCCCACCTTCGGAACGGAGTTCGTGCGCGTCACCGACCCGAAACGTGCATTCCTGCCCGGCGTGGTCTGCGGACGAAAGGCCTGCCGTCATCGCTACTCCAGCACGCAGGCCTGGAACGCCGACCAATCGCTGCTCCTGATCGTCAAGGGCTGCCCGGGCCTGTGCTTCCTCGACGGGCGCACCTACGAGCCGCTGTTCGTCCGCCAGGTCACCGACAGCCATGACTGCAAATGGCACCCGCGCGATGCCGACATCATGGTCTGCGTCTACCCCTCCGGCGTTTCGTCGTGGAACCCGAGAACGAGGACGTGGAAGAAACTCTGGCGCAGCCAAGACTACGACGCCCTCGTCTTCGGCCCATACAAGGGCAACCTGTCCGCCGATGGCGGCATGATCGCGCTTCGCGGCCTCGATGCTGAAGAAAAGCTCGTCGCGTTCGCCCTGGATTTGCGCGCGGGCAAGAAATATCCCGACATTCCGCTCGACGGGCTGGAGGGCGAAAACCACTACGCGACGATCTCGCCCACGGGCCGCTACGTTTATGTCGCGCAGATGACCGCGGACGGGCACGAACCGGCCTATGTCTTCACCATCCACGGGAAACAGGTTCAGCACTGGCCGAAGCACCATCGGCCGGGCCACGGCGACATGACGATCGATGCCGATGGGCGGGATGTCTATGTCGGCATCAGCAAGTCCGAGCCGGACAAATACAACGTCATCAAGCGCCGGCTGGCCGACGGGGCCGTCACCAGCCTGATCCCCTACGGCAATGCCAGCCACGTCTCGGCGCGCAATATCCGGCTGCCGGGATGGGTGTTCGTCACCTTCTCGGGGTCTTACGCCCACACGGCGAAGCTCGACTATCCGGCCCCCTATTACCAGGAGGTGGTGGCGCTGCGGATTGATGGCAGCGGCGAAATACGCCGCCTCGCCCATACTTACGGCGCCGACGGCGAGTACCTGGGCGAATCGCATGCCTCGCCATCACCCGATGGATCGCGGGTGATCTGGGCGAGCAACTGGGGAACGCCCGGCGGTCCCGTTTCGGCTTTTGTCACGACATGGACCCCGCCGGCGTTCGCGTCGCGGATTTCGGAGGCACGATGATCTGCTTGCGTATCACGGGCTGGATTGCAGCTGTCCTCGCCGGAACCATGCTGCTCGCGGCGGTTGCCGGGACAGCTGCGCGCGCCGCCTACCGGCTCGGTCCCGGAGACGTGATCGAGATTGCCGTGTTCGGCATGCCCGAGCTGACGCGCGAGGCCCGTATAGAGGTCGATGGCACCATCGCGTTCCCCATCATTGGCAGCCTATCGGTCGCGGGCCTCACACTCGGCGAGCTTCGCAAGCGTGTCCGCTCGGCGCTTGGCGGCCGGGTTGTCACCTCCAACGGCGCCGGCGGGGAAAGCGCGGTCGCCATCGGCATGGACGACATCGTGGTCGGCGTCGCCAGCTACCGTCCCATCTATGTGAAGGGCGACGTCACGCGGCCCGGCGAATACGCCTATCGCGGCCCGATGTCGATCCGCGAGGCCATCGCCCTGGCCGGCGGCTATCTCGGGTTGCGCGGCGACACGCATGTGAACGTCGCCTTCAACGCGCTGGATGCTTCCGCCGAACGCGAGGCGCATTGGCAGACCATCGCCCGCCAGCGCGCGACGATCTGGCGGATCGAGGCCGAACTGGGCAAGGCGCAGCCCGAGCGCGCGGCAGCCGAACGCGCCATACCGCCGGACCTCCCCTTGGAGCCTTCGGTGCGCGAGAGCATCGTCTCGCAAGCGGTGACGCAACTGGAAAGCCGCAACGCGCGGTTCGAGCGCGAGCGCAATGCGCTCGAAAACTTCATCGGACAGCTCGACGACGAGATCGCGATCGCTGAGGAACAGGTGGAAGTCGAGGATAAATCCTACGCGGCGGACAGCGCCGAACTGAAATCGCTGAGCGACCTGAAGTCCGACGGCATCGTCACCTCCAAACGGATTTCCGATGCGCGCCGCGCCATGCTGTTCTCGTCCACCCGCCTGCTCCAGGCCCGCGTGCGCCTGAGCGAAGCGCGACGCCAGCGCGCCGAGCGCGAGCTGCAACTGCACAAGCTGGAGACTGACCGCAAAGGGGCGCTTTACGACGCGCTGGAAGTGGCCGAGACCAACGAGGCTGCGGCGCGCATCGCGGTGCGGGCCGCGAGTCGCAAGCTGCGCCTGGCACGCGCGATCCCACCGAGACTGCCGTCCTATCTCTCCGGCGATAGCGGCGATGGCGCGGGACTCGATCTTGTCGTATACCGCCGGACCGCAGACGGCATCGAGCGCTACGTCGAGGACGAGGATTTCGAAATTCTGCCGGGCGACGTGATCGAGGTCCGCATGGACGATCCCGGCGCGCTGGACGGCGGTGTCGCGCATACCGGCCAATTGCCGTCGAACGAAGGGATCATGGCCGGTATGCGCTCCGGCCCGGGACCGCGGGAGGATGTCGAATGACCGGCGTCCAAGCGCGCAAGGCACCGCTAAGAGTATCGTCCCCAGCGAGGAACCGCACGACGCGACGCCATCCGCCGCGCATCCTCGTGATCGGCGGCTCGGACCACGATCTGCGCGTTCCGTTTCTGCGCGAACTCGCCGGACGCGGGTTCGACGTCGCGGCCGCGGGCACCGGCCCGGCCGAGCCGTTCGCGCGATGCGGCATTGCCTACTACGCCTACAGCTTCGACAGATTCATCGATCCGCTCGCCGACTGGCGGGCCTTGCGCGATCTTCGCAGGATCGTTTCGCGCTTTCAGCCGGATATCGTTCACAGCTTCGATACCAAGCCGGGACTCATGGCGCCGGTCGCCGCGCGCGCGAAGCCCGGAGCGCGGGTCGTGCGCACGATCAACGGGCTCGGATGGCTGTTCTCCTCGGCGTCATTGTCCGCGCGCGCGTTGCGGCCCGCCTTCACCATCCTCCACCGCGTAACGGCGCCGTGGACAACGCTGACCGTGTTCCAGAACCGCAGCGACGCGGCCTTCTTCAGGGAGCGCGGGATTACCGGAACCGGCGATTGCTGTCTCATTCCCGGTTCCGGCGCGGACATCGCCAATTTCCGGAAACGGCGGGCGGAAGGGCCGTCGCCAGCGGAACTGAGGACCGCGCTCGGGCTCGGCGGCAGCGAGGTCGTCATCACGGTCACACGCCTGTCGCGCGTCAAGGGCATTCCGGCACTTCTGGAGGCCGCCGCGATCGTCCACGCGCAACGGCCCGGCGTCCGCTTCCTGCTGGTCGGCCCGCGCGAGACAGAGGGCAAGCTGGCCATCGCGCAGGCCGAACTCGACCGGCACGCGCCCTATGTCATGGCAATCGGTGCGCGTCCGGACGTGCCGTCGCTGCTCGGCGTCGCCGATGTCTTCGCCTTTCCGACCGAACTGTTCGAGGGCGTTCCCCGTGTCCTGCTGGAGGCGGGCCTGGCGGGCCTCCCGATCGTGACCACCGATATGCCGGGTTGCAGCGACGTCGTTCGGGGCGGCGAAGGCGGCTTTGTCGTCCCGGTCGGGCAGCCGGAACGGCTCGCGGCCCGCATCCTCGATGTCCTTAACGATCTCGGCGCCGCGCGGGAAATGGGCGCGCGCGCACGACGGCATGTCGAAGAAAATTTCAGCCTGGACACGGTCGTCGACAGCTATGCGGCCGCCTACGCGCGGCTCCTGGGCGAGCCGGCGCATTCGGCTCCTGTCCGTCGTTCTACCGTTTCACGCGCGAACCATGCCGCACCGGCCCCGAGAACCGCGAATGAGGCCGAGCCTGCACCGCCAACCGCAGCCAGCCGTCCGGGCGGGGTCGGAGGACACACGAAATCAAATGTATGAACGGACCTCCGAACAGCGCCGCCTGGAAGCCGCAAACCAGCCGGGACAACGCCCGGGCGGTCCCGCGGGTCGATCCTTCCTCGAACGGGCGTCCACGCAGCGGCCGGAATACGGGGATATCGCTGAACCGCCGGGCGAACCGAGCGTGCGTCAACTGGCGTCGATTCTGCTGCGCCGCAGATGGATGATCGCGGCCGTGACCCTCACCGGCACGCTCCTTCTGACGGCCGCGGCCATGATGATCCCACCGGCCTATACGGCCATGACGCAGATCGAGGTCGTCCCGACCGAGTCGGCGGGCGCCAACGCGACTGCCAGTCCGGCGGCCACTCAAATGGTCGTCGATACCCACATGGTGATGCTCGGGACGCATGATTTCCTGAAAAAGGTCGTCGCTCCGCTTCCGCACTTCCAGAACGGCAGCAACGACCGGATGATCGACGATCTCGCCAAGCAGATCTCGATCGAGCAGCTCATGTCGTCGAGCATCATCGCGATCCGCGTCACACTCCCCGACCCGGAGGAGGCGGCCAGCCTTGCCAACCGAATGGCCGATGTCTACCTCGACCAGCAGGTCGCGGGGCAGGTGGCGCAACTGCGGGATGAACTGACGCGGGTCGAAACGCGCATTTCCCGGGTTCGGGACGCCATGAGTTCGGCGCAAGCGCGGATGCG
>JBKGZY010000286.1:0-2866 GCA_046543175.1 Dichotomicrobium sp. | reverse complement strand
CCGGGGGCCGGGATGAGGTCGTCCAGGCTGTCATCGCGAGCGCGGCGGAGCCGAGGCAGTGACGTGATTCCCACATGATCGGAAAGCGCATTAATTGAGTTGGTCCAGACCCTTGGTGAAGCCGGCCAAATCGATGGGCACGCCGATACCTTCTTCCGGCGTCTGGAAGATGATGAAAATGGCGTTTTCCCCGGAGCGCATCTTTTCCATGAGCGTATCGTCCGCGACAACCTCGGCAACGCACCCGACCTGGCCACATTTCAAGAACGGCGCATGGCCAACATCCTCGCCGTCGATCTTCAGCCCCAGCCCGGTAGGCAACAGAACACCCAGCGGTGCCACGACGCGCAGCAGTTGCTTGTCGCCACTGAACGAGCGCAAGAAGATGATCGTCAGTGAGACGTTCTGGCGATCCTCGGCCTTGACGCTTTGCACGAGCGCGCATTTGTCGGCTTTTGCGCCCGGCGGCTTTCCGCACCGCACCTGCCAGGCGCCCACCGTCGTTTTCAGTTCGCTCTCGCTGAACTGCGCCTGCGCCGACCCGGCTGACAACACCAGCGCGGCGGCCAGTGCGGCGAGAAGGCGGGAACCTGTTAGCCGCCTTGTGAATTTGGCTGTGATACTTACCATCGCATGCTGAGATGAATTGAATGACGGGCAGCGATTGTCGTCCCGGCGTTCCGGGCCGCTGCACCCCGGCTATATGATCCGGGCGCCGTGACGGCAAGCCCGAATTTCTGGCGCGTCTGTGTGCGTCTATTGCGGCTGAAATGCGACGGACCTTCGATGGCGGCAGGATCGCGGCGCAATCGGGCCGTTGCGTGGTTATGCCGCAGCCGCTTCCCGCGCGGGCTGTTCTACTGGCGATGTGGGGTGCGTTAATCTGCATAGTTGCGAACCAGGGGTCGTTGCCGCTATTTCCGAGATGAGTTGATATGGGCCATGCGGCAGAGCACGACGAAATCGGGCCGTCCAGCCGCGCAAGGCCGGTTCGCTATAATAGAAGGGGAGATCGCGAGAGCATGACTGTCCAGGCCGTTTTGAAGACCGCGCTGCGGCGGTTTCCGCTGCCGGGCGCGCTCGCCGCGCTGTTTTGCGCCCTGGCCGCGCCATCGGCGATTGCTCAGCAGCCGGAGCCCTGGGCCCTGGGCATGCAGGACGCCGCGACGCCCATCATGGCGCAGATCGTCAATTTCCACTGGCTGGTGCTGGTGATCATCACCGCGATCGTCCTGCTGGTGACTGGGCTTCTGGCTTGGGTCGTCATCCGCTGCAACCGCAGCGTCAACCCCGAGCCGGCGAGGTTTCACCACAACACGCCGCTGGAAGTCGTATGGACAGTGGTTCCGATCCTGATCCTGATCGTGATCGCGATCCCGTCCTTCCGCCTGCTCTACGCCCAGCAGAGCTATCCGACGCCGGACCTGACGATCAAGGCGACGGGCTACCAGTGGTACTGGCAATACGATTACCCTGACCAGGGCTTTTCCTTCGGCTCGTACATGGTCGAGGACGCCGATCTCCAGGAGGATCAGCCGCGGCTGCTGAGCGTCGATGCCGATGTGGTCGTGCCGGTCGACAAGACGGTTCAGGTGCTCGTGACCTCCGCGGACGTCATTCACAGCTGGACCGTTCCGGCCTTCGGTTCGAAGATCGACGCGATTCCCGGCAAGATTACGCGGACATGGTTCCGGGCGACGGAGACGGGAACCTTCTATGGACAGTGCTCGGAACTGTGCGGCACGCGGCACGCGTTCATGCCGATCGCCGTGCGCGTGGTGACACAGGAGGAATACGACACCTGGCTCGAGCAGGCGCAGGAAGAGTACGCCCGGAAAGGGCATCTGGACGACACGCTGTTGGCTTCAGGGGAGCCGCTGCATGTTCCGGGCGACACGCAGCTCGCCTCGGCGGCGGAATAGGGGCGCGAACAGCGCATCACGACAAGGGACTTGAGCGATATGACAAGCATCGACGCCACCAGCCATCAATACGAGGAGATGGGCTTCGTCCGCCGCTGGCTGTTTTCGACCAATCACAAGGACATCGGCACGCTCTACCTGATCTTCGCGATCGTCGCCGGTGTCATTGGCGGCGCGTTGTCCGTGGCCATGCGCATGGAACTGCAGGAACCGGGCATGCAGTTCTTCGCCAATCCGCACACCTACAACGTGTTCGTCTCCGCGCACGGGCTGATCATGATCTTCTTCATGGTGATGCCCGCGCTGATCGGCGGGTTCGGCAACTGGTTCGTGCCCCTGATGATCGGCGCGCCGGACATGGCGTTCCCGCGCATGAACAACATCTCGTTCTGGCTGCTGCCGGTGTCGTTCACGCTGCTGATCCTCTCGCTGTTCGTGCCGGGACCGGCGGGCGGAATGGGCTTCGGCGGGGGCTGGACGGTCTATCCGCCGCTATCGACGAGCGGCAATCCCGGCCCGGCGATGGACCTGCTGATCCTGTCGCTGCATATCGCGGGCGCGTCGTCGATCCTGGGGGCGATCAACTTCATCACGACGATCTTCAACATGCGCGCGCCGGGAATGACGCTGCACAAGATGCCGCTCTTCGCCTGGTCGGTGCTTATCACCGGCTTCCTGCTGTTGCTCGCCCTGCCCGTACTGGCCGGCGCGATTACCATGCTGCTGACGGACCGCAACTTCGGCACGACCTTCTTCGACCCCGCCGGCGGCGGCGACCCGGTGCTGTTCCAGCACCTGTTCTGGTTCTTCGGCCATCCGGAGGTCTACATCCTGATCCTGCCGGGCTTCGGCATCATCAGCCATGTCGTGTCGACCTTCTCGCGCAAGCCGATCTTCGGCTATCTCGGCATGGCCTATGCGATGGTCGCCATCGGCGTGATCGG
>JBKGZY010000059.1:0-13748 GCA_046543175.1 Dichotomicrobium sp. | reverse complement strand
AACTTATTGAATCTCGTGGAGCTTTTGAATTTGACATTTGAGCGAGAGCCGCGTGAAGCGGGACTAGAATGTCAAATTCGCTCCACTAGACGCCGTCGGCGAGCACGCCCAGCATGAGCACGATGTATCCGGCAAGCAGCAGCCAGAAGGAGACATCCGTGACATACGGGATGTAGTGAACGACCCCGCCCACCCCGAGCACGGCCAGAATGGCCGACATGATGAAGACGCTCAGCCGCGGCGGGTAAAGCCTCATCTCCAAACTCCCTCACGCCTGCGCCGATTGGCACCCGGCGGGTGCCGGATGCTCAGAACCCCCTGAGCACATTGCCAAGGGCAAGCAGCAGGAACGCCGCAAGCGCGATGTAGAACCCGGAAATGGGCACATAGATCGCGACCTGCGGCACGAACTGGACCACAAGCGCAAGGATCGCGATCAGCAAGGCGAGGCGGAACGTCAGCTTGGTGGGTGCCGACAGATTCATTGCTTTACTCCCCCGTTCACTCCCGACGACGACGCTGTTAGCCGAAAACCATCCGGGCTTGCAAGCCGGAAAGCGCGGACCGCGCGGTGGAACGGCGTTCCGGACAGCCTCAGGTCAGGCTGGCGCAGAAGCGCTGGATACGCTCGCAGGCTTTCTCCAGGGCCTCGGTCGATGTGGCGTACGAGATGCGGAAGAAGGGCGACAGGCCGAATGCCTCGCCGTGGACGACGGCCACGCCTTCTTCTTCCAGAAGCGCCGTGACGAAGTCCTCGTCGTTGCGCAGTTCCTTGCCCTTCGGCGTGGTCTTGTTCATGCAGCCCGCGCAGGAGGGATAGACATAGAACGCGCCCTCCGGCGTGGGACAGTCGAGGCCGGGCGCCTGGTTCAGCATCGAAACCACCAGATCGCGACGCTCCTTGAACACCGCCGCGCGCTCGGCAATGAAGTCCTGCGGGCCGTTCAGCGCCTCCACCGCGGCCCACTGGCTGATCGAAGAGGGGTTGGAGGTCGATTGCGACTGGAGCTTGCGCATCGCGCCGATAAGCTGCTCCGGCCCGGCACAGTAACCGATCCGCCAGCCGGTCATGGCATAGGCCTTGGAAACGCCGTTCATGGTCAGCGTGCGGTCGTAAAGCTGCGGCTCGACCTGCGCCGGCGTGACGAAGCGGAAGTCGTCATAGGCCAGGTGCTCATACATGTCGTCAGTGAGCACCCAGACCTGCGGGTGGCGCAGCAGCACATCGGTCAGCGCCCTGAGTTCGTCGAAGGAGTAGCCCGCGCCGGTGGGGTTCGACGGCGAGTTGAAGATCAGCCATTTCGTGTTGGGCGTGATCGCGCTCTCCAGGGCATCCGGCGTCAGCTTGAAGCGGTTCTCCAGCGTCGTCGCGGCGATCTTCGGCGTTCCCCCGGCGAGCAGCACCATGTCGGGATAGGACACCCAGTAGGGGGCCGGAACGATCACTTCGTCGCCGGGATTGATCGTCGCCATCAGGGCGTTGTAGATGACCGCCTTGCCGCCCGGCGCGACCAGCGCCTGCCCGGGCTCGTAGCTCAGATCGTTCTCGCGCTTGAACTTCTCGCAAACCGCCTGCTTCAGTTCGGGAATGCCGTCGACGGCGGTGTATTTCGTCTCGCCGCGCTCGATGGCTTGGATCGCCGCGCGCTTGACATTGTCCGGCGTGTCGAAGTCCGGCTCGCCCGCGCCGAGGCCGATCACGTCGTGTCCGGCCGCGGCCAGATCCCGCGCTTTCTGCGTGACGGCGATGGTCGGCGAAGGTTTCACGCGCGCAAGCGATTCCGACAGAAAGCCCATCGAAAAACTCCTCAAATGCGGCCGTTCAGGTCACTCCGGCACCGGCCCGGCCGATGCCGCGCTCGCGAGGCTAGGCAGGGTGCCGGCTCAAGGCAAGCGAATTTGCGGGAGGAGGCGATCCAGCGCGACGTCTGCGCGTGCAAAACCGCGGGCCGGGTATTGACAAGGGACGGGGCAGAACATATTCCCGATGACGTGTTAGCACTCACCTCGTGAGAGTGCTAACAAACTGACAACCAGGATCGGAAAGCCGGCCGCACGCCTCACGAGAGTGCCCGGCAAGCAAACCCGGAAACCACGGAGAAGAAAGATGAAATTTCGTCCACTCCATGATCGCGTGGCCGTGAAGCGCCTCGAGGAAGAGCAGAAGACAGCCGGCGGCATCATTATCCCCGATACCGCGGCCGAAAAGCCCCAGCAGGGCGAAGTCATTGCCGTCGGCGACGGCGCGCGTGGGGATGACAACGAGATCATCCCGCTCGACGTGAAGGTGGGAGACAAGGTGCTGTTTGGCAAGTGGTCCGGCACCGAGGTCAAGATCGACGGCGAAGACGTTCTGATCATGAAGGAGTCCGACCTGCTGGGCGTGCTCGAAGCCTGAGACTGCCAGTCAGTGATCGCGATCAACCAGATGACAAGTGAGGAATACAGACATGACCGCTAAAGACATTCGTTTTTCGACGGACGCCCGCGAACGCATGCTGCACGGTGTCGACAAGCTGGCCAATGCCGTGCGCGTGACGCTCGGCCCGAAAGGCCGCAACGTCATTATCGAGAAGTCCTTCGGCGCGCCGCGCTCCACCAAGGACGGCGTGACAGTGGCCAAGGAGATCGAGCTCGAGGACAAGTTCGAGAACATGGGCGCGCAGATGGTGCGCGAGGTCGCCTCGAAGACCAACGACGCGGCCGGTGACGGCACTACCACCGCGACCGTGCTGGCCCAGGCGATCATGCGCGAGGGTCTCAAGGCCGTGGCCGCGGGCATGAACCCGATGGACCTGAAGCGCGGCATCGACAAGGCTGTCGCTCAGGTGGTCGAATCGATCCGCAAGGACGCCCGCGACGTGTCCTCCAGCGGCGAGGTCGCCCAGATCGGCACGATCTCCGCCAACGGCGAGAAGGAAATCGGCGACATGATCGCCGAGGCGATGGAAAAGGTCGGCAACGACGGCGTGATCACCGTCGAGGAAGCCAAGAGCCTCGAGACCGAGCTTGAAGTCGTCGAGGGCATGGAGTTCGATCGCGGCTATCTCTCGCCGTACTTCATCACCAACTCCGACAAGATGGTCTGCGAGCTGGATGAGCCGTACATTCTCATCCACGAGAAGAAGCTCTCCAACCTCCAGGCGATGCTGCCCGTGCTTGAGTCGGTCGTGCAGTCCGGCAAGCCGCTGATGATCATCGCCGAGGATGTCGAGGGCGAGGCGCTGGCCACCCTCGTGGTCAACAAGCTGCGTGGCGGCCTGAAGGTCGCGGCGGTGAAGGCGCCCGGCTTCGGCGATCGCCGCAAGGCCATGCTGCAGGACATCGCGGTGCTCACCGGCGGCCAGGTCGTCTCCGAGGAGCTTGGCATCAAGCTGGAAAATGTCACGGTCGACATGCTCGGCCGGGCCAAGCGCATCTCGATCACCAAGGACGACACGACCATCGTCGACGGTGCGGGCGACAAGCAGGATATCGAGGCCCGCGTGCAGCAGATCCGCGCGCAGATCGAGGACACCACCTCGGATTATGACCGCGAGAAGCTGCAGGAGCGTCTGGCGAAGCTGGCCGGCGGCGTGGCCGTCATCCGCGTCGGCGGCGCCTCCGAGATGGAGGTGAAGGAGCGCAAGGACCGTGTTGACGACGCCTTGAACGCGACCCGCGCCGCGGTCGAGGAAGGCATCGTTGCCGGCGGTGGCGTGGCGCTGCTGCGCGCGGTGAACGCGATCACCATCGAGGGCGAGAACGCCGACCAGGAAGCCGGCATCAAGATCGTCCGCCGCGCGCTCCAGGAGCCGATCCGTCAGATCGCCGAGAACGCCGGTGTCGAAGGCTCCATCGTCGTTGGCAAGGTTCTGGAGAAGAACGACCCGAACTGGGGCTATAACGCCCAGCTCGACGAGTACTGCGACCTCGTCGAAGCCGGCATCATCGACCCGGCCAAGGTGGTCCGCCACGCGCTTCAGGACGCCTCTTCGGTCGCCGGCTTGATGATCACGACCGAGGCCGGCATCGCCGAGGCCCCGAAGGAAGAAGGCAAGGGCGGCGGCGCCGGCGACATGGCCGGCATGGGGGGCATGGGCGGCATGATGTAAGTCGCCCTGCGTCCTCAGCGGCCCGTCCGCTTTCACGCATGTTGCAAGAGCCGTCCTTCCGGGGGCGGCTCTTGTCATTTTCACGACGCGTTCAGGCCAAACGTGGCGCGGCGGCGGTATTGTCGCAAGTCTCTGAAAATGCGCCGTGTTATGGTTGCCCCGTTGGACGGCTTTGGTATAGTCCGCCCACGCCTCTTGGGGTTTCCAGGGTGCCGAGGGACTGCTATGGACGAGCGCGATACGCAACGGGACAATGATAACGACATGGATTTTCAGGAACACGAGAAGACCTACAAGCTCTTTGTCTCGGCCGCTCTATGGGGGACGCTGACCGTCGCGGTCATTCTTATCCTGATGGCGATTTTCCTGCTCTGACGGGCACAAGACGCCTGGCGTTCGGCACACGATCCGTGTGAGGCTCTGTCCGGATCGCGCGGGCCGAGTCGCGGGTGCCGCTGGAGTTTGGACCACAAGCTCAACCGGAGTTCATGATGATGAAAGTCGCCGTTCCGGCCGAAGACGAAACGGAAGCCCGTGTCGCACTGACGCCCGAGACGGCGAAGAAGTTCATCAAGCTCGGCTGCGCCGTGGTGGTTGAGAAGGGCGCGGGCGCGCGCTCCTATTTCCCCGATCACCAGTATGAAGAGGCGGGCGTTGAACTGGCCGCCTCCGGCCCGGAGGCCGTTGATGGCGCCGATCTCGTGCTGGCGGTGCGCCCGCCCCGGGGCGAGGTGATCAAGGCCATGAAATCCGGGGCCGTGCTCGCAGCCCTGCTGGAGCCGTTCGGTCCGCGCGAGACCATCGACGCGCTGGCCGGGCAGGGCGTTCAGGCCTTCGCGATGGAATTGATGCCGCGTGTCACGCGGGCGCAGGCAATGGACGTCCTGTCCTCGCAGGCCAATCTCGCGGGCTACAAGGCGGTCGTCGACGCGGCTTCGGCGTTCGGCCGGGCCATGCCGATGATGATGACCGCCGCCGGCACGGTCCCGCCGGCAAAGGTGTTCGTGATGGGCGCGGGCGTCGCTGGTCTCCAGGCCATCGCGACGGCGCGCCGGCTCGGCGGGGTTGTCAGCGCGACGGATGTGCGTCCGGCCGCGAAAGAACAGGTCAAGTCGCTGGGCGCGAAGTTCATCGCCGTGGAGGACGAGGAGTTCCGCGAGGCGGAAACGGCCGGCGGCTATGCCAAGGAGATGTCGGACGACTACAAGCGCAAGCAGAACGAGCTTGTGGCCGAGCACATCAAGTCGCAGGACATCGTCATCACCACGGCGCTGATCCCCGGACGTTCGGCGCCGCGCCTGATCTCCGCGGACATGGTCGAGAGCATGAAGCCCGGCGCGATCATCCTCGACATGGCGGCGGAGCGCGGCGGCAACTGCGAGCTGACCCGGCCCGGCGAGGACGTCGAGCATAACGGCATCCGCATCATGGGGCCGGTCAACATCCCCGGCGAGGTGCCAGGCGATGCCTCCAGCCTGTATGCCCGCAACCTGTACGCCTTCAGCGAACTGCTCATCGATTCCGAGGCCGACGCCATAGCCATCGACTGGGATGACGAGATCATCAGGGGCACGGCGCTGACTCGCGACGGCGAGGTGATCCACCCGGTTCTGACGGGAGAGACGAAATGAATGAGGTTATGCCGAAGCACCGCCGGGCCACGGCCCCGGCGCTTGCGGGCGCGCTCGTGCTCGCCGCCAGCCCGGCGCAGGCGGCGGCCGGCGCCGGGGCGGCCATCGATCCGTTCCTCTATCTGTTCGCGATCTTCGTGCTGGCGATCTTTGTGGGGTATTACGTCGTCTGGAGCGTAACGCCTTCGCTGCACACTCCGCTGATGTCGGTGACGAACGCGGTATCCTCGGTGATCGTCGTCGGGGCGCTGCTGTCGGTCGGCGTGGAAGCGGCGGCCGGCGCGGGCATTGCCACGGTGTTCGGCTTCCTCGCGCTCGTAATGGCATCGGTCAACATCTTCGGCGGTTTCCTCGTCACGCAGCGCATGCTCGGCATGTACCGCAAGAAAGACAGACAGTAACGCGGCCCGCGGGGGGAAGCCATCATGCCTGATAATCTGGTCGCGCTGCTTTATCTTGTTGCCGGCGTTCTCTTCATCCTGACGCTTCGGGGGCTTTCGCACCCGGAAACGTCCCGGCGCGGCAACTACATGGGCATGGCCGGCATGGCGATCGCCGTGCTCACGACGCTGGTCGTGGCCGAGCCCGACGCGCTGAAATTCGTGCTGATCGTGCTCGGCGTCGCCGCGGGCGGCGCGCTCGGGGCATATATTGCCAGCCGTATCCCCATGACGGCGATGCCGCAGCTCGTGGCGGCGTTTCACAGCCTTGTCGGCCTGGCGGCGGTGTTCGTCGCCGCGGCCGCGCTGAACGCCCCCGGCGCCTTCGGGATCGGCGCGCCCGGCGAGATCTTCGCCGTCTCGCTGGTCGAGATGTCGATCGGCGCCGCTATCGGCGCCATCACCTTCACCGGCTCGGTCATCGCCTTCCTGAAGCTGGACGGGCGCATGTCCGGCGCGCCGATCCTGCTGCCGGCGCGCCATGTCATCAATGTCGCCATCGGTGCGGCGATCGTCGTGTTGATCGTCGCGTTCGCGATGTCGGAATCGCATCTGGCATTCTGGGCGCTGACGCTGCTGGCCTTCGCCATCGGCGTGCTGCTCATCATTCCCATCGGCGGCGCGGACATGCCGGTCGTCGTGTCGATGCTGAACTCCTATTCGGGCTGGGCAGCGGCCGGCATCGGGTTCACGCTGAGCAATATCGCGCTCATCATCACTGGTGCGCTGGTCGGCTCATCGGGCGCGATCCTGTCCTACATCATGTGCAAGGGCATGAACCGCTCCTTCATCTCGGTGATCCTGGGCGGCTTCGGCGGCGAGCAGGCCGCCGCGGCGGATGACGGTATCGAGCGGACGGTCAAGCGCGGTTCGGCCGAGGACGCCGCCTTCCTGATGAAGAACGCCAACAAGGTCATCATCGTGCCGGGCTACGGCATGGCCGTGGCGCAGGCGCAGCACGCGCTGCGCGAACTCGCGGACACGCTGAAGGCCGAAGGCGTCGAGGTCGCCTATGCCATCCACCCGGTCGCGGGCCGTATGCCGGGACACATGAACGTGCTGCTGGCCGAGGCGCAGGTGCCCTATGACGAGGTGTTCGAACTGGAGGACATCAACAACGAGTTCTCGCAGGTGGACGTCGTCTACGTGATCGGCGCGAATGACGTGACGAATCCGGCGGCGGAAGACGACCCGTCCTCGCCGATTTACGGCATGCCGGTATTGCAGGTGTGGAAGGCCGGAACCGTCCTGTTCAACAAGCGCTCGCTGGCTTCGGGCTATGCCGGCATCGACAACTCGCTGTTCTATCGTGACAACACGATGATGGTGCTCGGCGATGCCAAGAAGACCACCGAGGAGATCGCCAAGGCGCTGTGAGCCTGCGCCGCACACTGGCGGTCGGCATTTTCTGACAGCTTTGTCGCAGGAGGGCAGGAATGGAATCCCTCGCTGACGCGAACCAGCTTTCCGCGCTGGCGGGCGAACTGCTTGAAAAAGGCACGGACTTCGCGCTGAGCCTTGTCTCGGCCGTGGTGATACTGATCGCCGGCTATATCCTCGCCGGCTGGGCCTCGCGCGCGGTCCGCACCCGGCTCGGCGAGGCCGAGAGGTTCGACGCGACGCTGATCCCCGTGATGGCGCAAGTCGCGCGCTACGTCATTCTCGGCTTCACCTTCGTCCTCGTCCTCGCGCAGTTCGGCGTGCAGACCGCCAGCCTCATCGCCGTGATCGGCGCGGCCGGGCTGGCCATCGGCCTGGCGCTTCAGGGGACGCTGCAGAACGTCGCCGCGGGGCTGATGCTGCTGATCCTGCGGCCCTTCCAGGTCGGCGACTGGATCGAGGCGGCCGGCAAGAGCGGCACGGCGCAGGAGATCGGCCTGTTCATGACCAAGCTGGAGGATTTCGAGGGGCTGTTCGTCGCCGTCCCGAACTCGAAGATCTGGGCCGATACGATTGTCAACCATTCCTGCAATCCGCGCCGCCGTCTCGTGCTCGATGCGGGCATCTCGTATGGCGACGACATTGACAAGGCGCGGGAGGTGCTCCGGCAGATGGTGGAATCGGACAAGCGCATCCTGCGCCGGCCCGATCCGCCCGTCGTGCTCGTCTCCGGCTACGGCGACAGCGCCATCAATCTGCAAATCCGCGCCTGGACGAAGACCGGCGACTACTGGCCGGTGCATTTCGACATGACCCGCGCGATCAAATATGCGCTCGACGAGGCGCGCATCACGATTCCCTTTCCGCACCGGCAGGTCATCGTCAGCGCCGATGGGCAGGACGCCCTCCAGCTGACCGAAGAAGGCGGGGCAGCGAAGCCGAAATCCGCCAGGGCTTCAAGCGTCGTAACGGCCGAAACCGCCTCCGCGGCAAAACCAGGGCGTGGCCGGCGGAAATCGGCGAATACCAAGTCGAATTGAGCGCGGGGGCGGGCAGCGCGCCGGTGGTCAGCAAACGTCGCGCAGTGGTCAGGCTTCTTCCGGGGCGACCCGCCGGAGGCCGTTGCGCGCCGGCTCATGATCGGATTTCAGCCGCAAGGCCCGGCGATAGGCCGAGGCGGCACGCTGGCTTTCCCCGGCGCCCTCGGCCGCCCGGCCGGCCAGCGTCCAGGCCTTGACCGAATTCTTGCGCGCCACGGCGACCTTGTAGAGATCCTTGTAAGCCTCGGCGTATTCTGACAGCGCCAGATAGCTGACGCCGCGCGCATAGTGCGGCGCGACCTCGTCCGGGCGATAGCTGATAGCCTCGGTCAGATCGTCGATCGCGTTCTCGTGCTGGGACAGGTTCTGGTAGACGCGCCCGCGATTGAAATACATCGCCGGGCTGCCACCATCCAGTTCGATGGCGCGGCTGTAATCCGCGAGAGCGGCCTCGTATTTCTCCGCCTGCATGAACAACTGCGCCCGCCCGCTATAGGCGATGGCGTATTCCGGCTCGATCTCGATGGCGCGGTCGTAATCCGTCAGCGCCTTGCGGACGTCGCCCATCTTGGAATAGACCAGCGCGCGGTTGGCATAGGCCTGATGAAATTTCGGCTCCAGGCGGATCGCCTTGGTGAAGTCGGCGATGGCCTTCTCGTGTTCGCCGATCTGGCCGTAGGCGGTGCCGCGGATATTCAGCGCTTCGGGATCGCGCGGGTTTTCCTCGACCACCTTGGTCAGCGAGGCGATGTTGCGCTTTTGATCCTGATATGCTTGGCGCTCCTGCGGCTTGAGCTGGGTCGCCACATCGCTGGTCTGGCAGGCCGCGAGCATCGTGCTTGCGATGATTGCGCCCGCGATGCCGCCCTTGAAGGTGCTGCCGGCCGTTTGCATACCTGAAAGAAAGCCCCCGCTTGAAGATGTCGTTCCGGGCGCTTGCGGCGCCATCTTCCTTGAGTTTTCTGGCTAGATCAGGATTTGGGCCGAATTACGTTCGCGCTGCCCATCTGCGCCGCAAGGAACGGCGCAAACGCCGGCGGCTGCCGCGCATGCATTCGTTCGACAGTTCTTGACGGGCAGGAGCAGGCCGCGGAATCAGCGGCCCTTGTTGCGCTTGTTCGGCAGCAGGCCTTCGCGCTGGGCGCGCTTGCGTGCCAGCTTGCGGGCGCGGCGGACAGCTTCGGCCTTTTCACGCGCGCGGCGCACGGACGGCTTTTCGTAGGCGTTGCGCAGCTTCATTTCGCGGAAGATGCCTTCGCGCTGCATCTTCTTCTTGAGGGCGCGGAGCGCCTGATCGACATTGTTGTCACGAACTTGTACTTGCACGTGTCCTCCTTTTCCGGGGGTTGAAAAAACGACAAATAGCGCGCCGACAAAAAATCGGCACGCTGATCCTTATATAGCAAGCCGGGGCCGACAAGTCCATCTGCACGGGCGCCAAGCCGGTCAAAATTGTCGCGAATTTGCGGCGTCAGTCCGCCCGCGAGCGCGGCAGCAGGTCGACGTAGTGCCCCATCTTGCGCCCGGGCACGGCTTCCGCCTTGCCATAGACATGCAGCGACCGCGCCGGATGATCGCCGATCAGCCCGGGCCAGCCGTGAATGTCGGGACCGATGATATTGACCATGCGCGCGTCGCTATGGCGCGCGGTCGCGCCCAGCGGCCAGCCGGCGATGGCGCGGACATGGTTCTCGAACTGGCTGATCGCGCAGGCTTCGATGGTCCAGTGGCCGGTATTGTGGACGCGCGGGGCGATCTCGTTGACCCGTATGCCGCCGTCTTCCCCGCGCACTGAAAACAACTCGACCGCCAGTACGCCGTAATAGTCAAGCGCTTCCATGATCGACCGGGCGATCCGCTGCGCGCCGGCGATTTCGTCTTGCGTGAGCCCCGCAGGCACCCGGCTGATCGCCAGCCGGCCCTCGGCGTGGGTGTTGCGCGGCGGGTCGTAGAAGACGCAGGCGCCATCCACGCCGCGTGCGGCGATCACCGAAAACTCGAAATCGAAACCGACCCCCTGTTCCAGGATCGCTCCGCGCTCCCCGAGCCAGCGGCGCGCCGTAGCGAGATCGTCGCGCGCGTGGACGCGGAACTGGCCCTTGCCGTCGTAGCCCTGCCGGCGGGTCTTGAGAAACAGGCCCGCCGCGCCGGCCGGGCCGCCCAGCGTGTCGAATGCCGCTTCCAGGCCGGCGTCGCCATCGACTTGCGCCCACGGTGCCACCGGCGCGCCCACCGAGGCGAGCAGTTCGCGCTCATGCAGGCGGTCCTGAGTGGCGGCCAGCGCCCCGCGGTTGGGGCGCAGCGGCGCGTGGGCTTCCGCCACGTCCAGACAGTCCGCCGGGATGCTCTCGAATTCATAGGTGAGCACGTCGACGCCCCGCGCGAACGCCGTCAGCGCCTCGGCATCGTCGTAACTCGCCTTCACATGATGCGCCGCGACATGTCTGGCAGGGGCATCGTCATCCGGGGCGAAGACATGCGCGGTGAAGCCGAGCTTGGCCGCCGCCTGGGCCAGCATCTTGCCGAGCTGGCCGCCGCCGAGGATGCCGATCACGCTGCCGGGCGCGAGAGGTTCAGTCATCGTCGGCCGGCTCTTGGGCGACATCGGCACTGCGCGCGGCGCGCCAGGCATCCAGCCTGCTGGCCAGCGCCGGGTCGTTCAGCGCGAGGATCTGCACCGCCAGAAGCGCCGCATTCGTTGCCCCCGCTTCGCCGATTGCCAGCGTGCCGACCGCGACACCCGCAGGCATCTGCACGATCGACAGGAGGCTGTCCTGCCCCGACAGCGCGGCGCTCTTCACCGGGACGCCGAGCACGGGCAGCGATGTCATCGCCGCCGTCATGCCGGGCAGATGCGCCGCCCCGCCCGCGCCCGCGACAATCACTTTGAGCCCACGCTCGCGCGCCGTGCGGGCATACTCGT
Organism: Dichotomicrobium sp.; assembly: GCA_046543175.1. Classification (GTDB taxonomy): domain Bacteria; phylum Pseudomonadota; class Alphaproteobacteria; order Rhizobiales; family Rhodomicrobiaceae; genus Dichotomicrobium. The sequence goes on along the minus strand of JBKGZY010000059.1, from coordinate 2,240 downwards.
AGAGCCGGGTCGGCGTGCGGTGGGCCGAGACGATTCGCGCTTCATAAGCCACGCCGAACTCGTCGAGCAGCGCGGCGGCCGCGCGCATCGTGGCCCAGTCCGACTGGCTGCCCATGATTATGCCGATGACAGGTTCGCTCACGGAGACATCCCGGTTGCCATGTTGCTGCCTCGCCGATGCCCGTCACGGGCGAAAGGAGATGGCGGGCGTGGTCGGCGGCGCGGTCCAGTGTGCAACATGGGCAGGGGTTTTCCACAACGGGCGCAGATCCGCAAGGCGACGTTACGCGATGATGTCGGGAAAGATCTGATCCTCTATCCGCGCGATTTCATCCTTGAGCCAGAGCTTGCGCTTCTTCATCCGCGTCATTTCGATCTGATTGGCGGAGGGCGCGCTCTCCAGTTCCGCGATCTGTGCATCGAGTTGGCGATGCTCGCGTTGAAGCTCGGTCAGGCGCTGGCGCAAATCGGGCTTTTGTTCGCTGCCGTCCATCCTCGCTATCGTCCATACCCCGGCTGGAATTGTCTGAAAACGGGTGCAAGTATCGCCGTTCAGGCGCGCGAAGGCAAGATTCGCGCGGCATTCGCGCCGAGGCGAATCCGTTCACGTATGTGCAACCTTGCATTGCATTGGCCGCGCCCCAACGCCCCCAGCATTGGACACTCGATCAATTTTCTGTCATTCTAACTGCGCTATGCGAAATTTTCGCAATCCAACCATGGAGGATGGTATGGCAATAGAAGCGCGTTTGGAAGGTCTGGCAAGCCGGCATCGCGAGCTGGACAAGCTGATCGCGGCCGAGCTGGCGCACCCGTCGAGCGACGATCTGAAGATCGCCGCGCTGAAGCGGGAAAAGCTGCGCATCAAGGACCAGATGGAACGCGTACGAATGAGCCACAGCACCGCGGCTTAGCGCGGAGCACCCGCAAGGGAAAAACGCGCTGATCCGACAAGCGCATGACGTGGCGCCGGGAGGGCGAGAAGCCTTCCGCGGCGCTTTATATTTTCCGGCCCTGTCGCGCTCCCGCCCGTGTATTGCCGTCCGCCGGGCGATCGGCTAGAAGGGGCGCGAGTTTAGGCCATATCGGCATTTCACGGATGAGCAAGAAGATCAAGAAGGCGCCGCGCCCCAAGGCCCGCCTGCCCAAGGGCATGAGGGACGTCGAGGCGGAGGAGCTGCGCGCTGTCGCGCAGATGACGGAGACGATTCGCACGGTCTACGAGCGTTACGGCTTCGAGCCGCTGGACACGCCGGCGTTCGAGTACACCGAGGCGCTCGGCAAGTTCCTGCCCGATCAGGACCGGCCGAACGAGGGCGTGTTCTCGTTCCAGGACGAGGACGAGCAGTGGCTTTCGCTGCGCTATGACCTGACCGCCCCGCTGGCGCGCTATGTCGCGCAGCATTACGACGCGCTGCCCAAGCCGTTCCGCCGCTACCAGGCCGGGCCGGTCTGGCGCAACGAGAAGCCGGGGCCGGGGCGCTTCCGCCAGTTCATGCAGTTCGACGCAGACACGGTCGGGACGGATAACGTCGCCGCGGATGCGGAGATGTGCATGCTCGCGGCGGACGCGCTGGAGGCGCTGGGTCTGAATGGTCACTATGTCGTCAACGTAAGTAACCGGAAAATACTTGATGCGCTGATGGATGGAATTGGACTGTCGGGACCGGAAAACGCCACCAAGCGGCTTACCGTCCTTAGGGCAATCGACAAAAACGACAGGTTGGGAAGAGAGGGAATTGAACAGCTACTCGGAGAAGGACGCAAAGACGACAGTGGTGACTTCACGCCGGGAGCGAAGTTGGGTACGGTTCAAATTGATGCGATCCTCGAGTATCTATTCTGGCAATCTCCGGTCTCTGCACGAGTTAACAATACAGAATATTCTAGTGAGCTACTAGAACGGCAGATACAGGGGTTCGAACACCGTTTCGGTGAAAATGAACTCGCACGACAAGGTTTTGGCGAACTACGAGAGATTGCGAATTTCTTTGAAACGGCGGGGTACGGCGACAGAATCAAGGCAAGAATGTCCGTCGTGAGAGGATTGGAATATTATACGGGCCCTGTATTTGAAGCCGAACTGACCTTCCAGGTCGCGGACGACGACGGCCAGCCCGTGCGGTTCGGCTCAGTCGGGGGCGGCGGGCGCTACGACGGCCTCGTCTCGCGCTTCAAGGGAACCGAAGTCCCGGCCACCGGGTTTTCCATCGGCGTCTCGCGCCTCTACGCCGCGCTGA
>JBKGZY010000058.1:0-13812 GCA_046543175.1 Dichotomicrobium sp. | reverse complement strand
ACATCTTGCCCTCGCCGAACAGGTCGCCGACCACGTTCATGCCGTCCATCAGCGGGCCTTCAATCACATGGATCGGCCGGTCGAACTGCTGGCGCGCCTCTTCGGTATCCTCTTCGACGTAATCGGCGATGCCATGCACCAGCGCATGCGTCAGCCGCTCGCCGACCGGCTTCTCGCGCCATGACAGGTCCTGGACCTTCTTCTGCTGCGGACCGCCCTTGAACTTGTCGGCGGCTTCGAGCAGGCGATCCGTCGCATCATCGCGCCGGTTGAGGATGACGTCCTCGACCAGCTCGCGCAGTTCGGGGTTGATGTCCTCGTAGACGGCGAGCTGGCCGGCATTGACAATGCCCATGTCCAGCCCGGCGCGGATGGCGTGATACAGGAACACCGAGTGCATCGCCTCGCGCACGGGATCGTTGCCGCGGAAGGCGAATGACAGGTTCGACACGCCGCCGGAGGTCTTGGCATGGGGCAGTTCGGCCTTGATCCGGCGGACCGCCTCGATAAAGGCGTTGCCGTAGTCGTTGTGCTCCTCGATGCCGGTGGCCACGGCGAAGATGTTGGCGTCGAAGATGATGTCCTCCGGCGCGAAACCGATCTTTTCGGTCAGCAGCTTGTAGGCGCGCTCGCAGATCGCGAACTTGTGCTCCGCCGTTTCGGCCTGCCCCTCTTCATCGAACGCCATGACCACGACCGCCGCGCCGTAGCGCAGGATCTTGCGCGCCTGGTCGAGAAAGGCGTCCTCGCCTTCCTTCATGCTGATGGAATTGACGATCGCCTTGCCCTGGGTGCATTTCAGCCCCGCCTCGATCACAGGCCATTTGGAACTGTCGATCATCACCGGCACGCGGGCGATGTCCGGCTCCGCGGCGATCAGGTTGAGGAAGCGGGCCATCGCGGCTTCGGAATCCAGCAGCCCCTCGTCCATGTTGACATCGATGATCTGCGCGCCGTTTTCCACCTGCTCGCGCGCGACCTCGATCGCGACGTCGTACTTGTCCTGCTCGATGAGCTTGCGGAATTTCGCGGAACCGGTGACGTTCGTGCGCTCGCCGATCATGATGAAGCTTTGGGCTGCACTGCTGGTCACTATTGGCTACTCCCCAGTTTGATTGTCGTGGCCTGGCACGGGCCGCGCCGCACAGGCGTGCGGCTCAATCCCCGAACGCGCGGAATTACGGGCGCGTCGCGATAATGGCCAAGCGATGAATGGCCGAAAGACGGTGGCGATGTATCGATAATCTCGATCTGCCACCATGACGGGGCGCGCTAGATATCCTGCCCCTCGACCTCGCGCTCGAGTTCGTCGACCGCTTCGAGCGCCTCTTTCTTCGTCGGGTAAATCTCGAGGACGCGGCGATAGGCTTGCAGGGCACGCTCTTTTTCGCCGAACTCGTTCAGGATCACGGCGACGCCCTGCATGGCGCGGTAGTGCTTAGGCTCGAGCGCAAGCACCCGGCGGAGATCGCTCAGGGCTTCACTGAAGTCCCGCTTCTGAAAATGGGCCATGGCCCGCTGGCTCCAGCCCTCGGCGAAGTCGGGTTCGGACACCACGACCGTGTCGAGGATGGCCAGCGCCAGGCTGTATTCCTCCGCGCTGATGAGCGCCATTGCGCGGGCCAGCAACAGGTCGGCCGTAGCGCTATCGCTCTTGCGCCACGCCCGCTCGATGCGTTGCGCCACCGCCTTGGCGCCTTCCGGCGTCTCGGCCTGCTGGAGCCGCTGGTATAGGGCATCAAGCAGCGCCTGCTTGTCCCGTGCGCCCTCCTCCGGCTCGGCGAGGCTTTCTTCACTCGGCGGATCGTCGGGCGCGAAGGCGCTCGCCGGCACGCCGTTGAAGGCGAATGCCGCAACCGCAATCAGCCAGACGACCGTCAGACATGAGTGTTTCATAGCCCGGAATGTAACACATAAACGCCCAAACGACACCTGTGCCAAAGAACGACCCGTCTTGCAGCCGGTTCGTTGCCGGGGCAGCTACCCCTGCCGCGCCTTGCAGCGGGGGTTCGTCTTGTTGATGATATAGACGCGCCCCTTGCGCCGGACGAGACGATTGTCGCGGTGACGCTTGCGCAGCGATTTGATCGAGTTCTTGACCTTCATGACTTTTCCCGAAAAACCGTTCATTCCGCGCGGACGCGGCCTGCAAACACCTGGCTGCAAGACATACGTCCCACCCGCATCAATGTCAACGCGACGCGCCAAGCGACATCCCCCGAAAGCCGGGCGGCATGGTTGCGGGCAGGGCCGGCGAGACCGGCTATTCCAGCGCGCTCAAGCGCGAAGCGGCGTCGTCATTGCCCAGTTCCGCAGCCTTGCGATACCAGGTGCGGGCCATCTCGACATTCGCGGGATCACCGCCGCGGATATAAAGATCGTCGAGAAAGCCGGGATCGTAGCTCTGCCCCATCGCGTAGGCCGCGCCGGCCATGCCCTGCTCCGCCAGATAGCTCAGGATCAGCCGCGCGCCGGCGATGTCGCCCGCGCTCATCATTTTCGATGCGCGCTCGAACATCGACTTCTGAAGTTCGGGAGCGAGGTCCGGCTTGTTCGCTGCCGCGGCATCCGAAGCTCCGGTTTCACCCGTGGCGGCCACGTCGCCATCGTCGCCCGGCCCGATGCGCACATTGACGACTTGCCGTTCCCGCGACTCGTCGTTGCCGCGGATAAACAGAACCTCCATCGAGAATTCGCCGGTGTAATCCGGCGGCGCAACGAGGGCCACGTCCGATGCCTCGGCGGGCGAAACGGCCCAGGCGTCCTCGAGCGATATACCGTTGGTCAGCTTGAAGTTTTCCGGAAGGCCACGGAACATCAGTACGCGGAACAACTCGCCATTGTCCGGCGGCAGCTTGACCTTGATCGAAAGCGGTTCACCGGGCGGGCCGGCGATATCTGCGACCGAAAAACCGTTCTGCTGCGCCACGACGATGCGCTGCACATCCATCATCTCGGGCGCGAGGCGATCGGCGAGACGGCTTACATCGAGCTTCGCCTCCGCCGGCGCCGGGCGTTCTGAGGCAACGGCGGGGACCGGGGTCCGGCCTTCGGGGGCGGCAAATACCGCGGGCGCCGCGACAGCCGCCGCCAGAACGGCGCAGGCTACCGGCCATCGGAACACGCAGACGGCATGTTCGTAGGCAGTGGCGGCGGAGCAGGGGGTCGGCGTTTCCTCGACGTTTCTACGTTGTTTCACAACTCCACCTCGCTAGTGCATCGTCAGCAAATGTAACCTCCCCTTTTGCCCAGATCGCGACAGAACAGGAAGCCGCCAGGCACTCGCGGGTCCGGGCTTCCCGGAACGCGCTTGAGATTGGACAAAGTCAGACCTCCCAGACAGCGAAGCGCCGCCCCACGCTAATTTTCGGCGCTGCTGCGAGACTCACGCCATTTCACGAACTCCGTGAACAACGCATCTTTTTGTTCCTCGGAAAGCTGCTCCGGTCCCGCGGCTTCCTGGAGGAACTCGTTGAACTGTTCTTTCACCTCCGTGGAGGCCGTCGCGCGGTTCCGGTTCAGCCATTCCTGCGCCGGCTTGAACCGCGTCCAGCCCGGAATCTCCGCGGCCAGATTGACCTCTTTCCATTTCGGGTGCCGGGGTGCCTTGAGGAACTCGTCGAAGCTGTCGAAGAACTTCTCGACGAAATTCGCGACCTTCTTGTAACGCTCCGAGTCTTCCGACCAATTGTAGACCGCAAGGACCGCGCCGCTGGCCACCGTCGCCACCGGCTGACCTTCCGCGATGAGGTCGGGGTAGGTGTCATGGGTCAACTGTGTCGGCAGGAAGACTTCGAGAAGCTTCTCGAACTGGCCCGGCGCCAGCGTGTCCGGGCCGAGCGGCACGAAATGGAAATTGTCGTCCGGTTCCACCATGGTCTTGTAGCCGGAAACAGGGGCGCCCGCGAGATAGGTGACGCCGGCGACTTCGCCGTTGCGCAGCATTTCGAGCGCGCTTTTCAGACTTGTGTAAACCGGCTCGACATCGATATCGAGCATCTTGAAGATCGTCCGGCCGGCAATATCCGTGGCGCTGAAATTTTTGTAGAACGCGACCTTCTTGCCGCGGAGATCTTCAAACTTCTGGATGTCTTTTCGCGCCAGCAGGTGATACTCGGAATTGTAGAGCTTGGTGATGTAATGAACGCGGTCGTAGATCCGCGCGTGCAGCTCCGGATCGCGCTGGCGAAAGAACTCCAGGTGCTCCTGCTGCGTGATGCCCATATCGACGCCTTCCAGGAACAGCACATCCAGAACGTTCGCGCCGCCCCCGAGGCCGAGAATAGGCAAAATGCGCAGACCGTGCTCCTTGTCCGGCTCATCCAGAACAGTCTGCAAGTCCTGGGCGAATGGCGCGTAAGTCCCCGAAATGCCCGCCGCCATAATGGTCACGGTATTCATATTGTGAATACGCTTGCGCTCCTGGTATTGCTCGGCAATGCTTTGTTGCGCGCGAACGGGATCGACACCGTCGCCGATCTCCAGCCCCGATACCAGGCCGAACGCGAAAACCGCGGCTGCAAGCTGGCTCAACCAAAGTCGTGACCCAAAGGAACTGATCATCAACATTTTTCCCTCAACGCATACTGTTCTCACGTCAGCGGCTGACAGTGCCGGTCAATACGCCAAAAATTAGCCGGATAGGGATGGCGTATGGCAAGTACCGCGTACTGACCATCTAGATCAAGGGGTGAAACGCTGCGCGGCATACAATTTTTATTGACTGGCCGGCGCCCACGGCATGGCCGAACGGCACGGTGTCCGTCGGCCGAACAGCCCGATATGCCGATGCGGCTGCGACAAAATCGCGGCCGGCTGGCCTGTTCTCGGCTGACATGCTATGCGGCCTGTAGCGAAGGTGAATGCGGCTGCGCGCAACGTGCCGGCATCCCGGCACCCGCCGAAAGCAGAGCAATCTTACGCAGGAGCCGATCCGATGAAATATTTCATGCCTATACTCGCCATGCTTGCCCTGTGCCTCATTAGCACGATGGCCGCCCACGCCCATGTCGAGACCGTCAGCGATCTGGAAATCGTCCATCCCTGGGCCAAGGCATCGCTCAAGGGGGTGCCCAACAGCGCCGCCTATATGGCCATCACCAATACCGGCGACACCGACGACAGGCTGGTGGCGGTCTCCGCGGAAGTCAGCGAGAACACGGAACTGCATACGATGAGCATGGAAGAAGGCGTGATGCGCATGCGCCGCATCGAGGGCGGGCTTATTTTACCAGCCGGGGAAACGGTCGTTCTGGAGCCCGGCGGCAAGCACATCATGCTGATCGGCCTGCGCCGCCAGCTCAAACCCGGCGACCGTTTTGACCTGTCCTTCACTTTCGAAAACGCCGGCGAGCACACGATCGAGGTAAGGGTGCCGGAGGCGCAGGAAGACGGCGGCACTTAGCGCGATCTATCACCACCATTTCATTGCGAGGCTCGCAGGGCCGATGCAAAGGATCGCTTCGCCGCTTCGCGTCGGCCTTGCGGCGCCGCGCCCGCCGTCGGCTTCAGCGACACAGTGTTTCGGGGCTGGATCGCGTCGTCGCTTCGCGGCCGGCCCTCGGCTCCGCTTCGTTCGCAATGACCAGGGATGAACCGACACAATCGGATCGGATCGGGGTTTAACCGCTGTCAGCGAACCGGCGTCGCCCCGTGCGCGATGCGGCGCATCGTACGGCTTCGCAGACACGGGATCGTTTCCGGCTGGATCCCGGATTCAGCACCGCGCCGCTGACGCACTACGCCGCATCCGGGATGACGTTCGCTGCCTGAACGGTCGCGCTGAAGGCGAGGCGCAGAGGGCATGGCCCGGCCTTGGCCGCCCGTTCGCGCCAGCATGACGGGACTTGGACGAACCGGCCAACGCCTTATCGGTTGAATGTTGGCAGAGCGATATCGGAGAACTCGAACAGCTTGGCCGACAATTCGACATCGCGCTCGATGGATTCCAGATCGACCCGCGTGTTCAGCCCCTGAGCATCCGTGATGATCCACGACGCCAGCCTGAGCTCAGGATCGGTCCGGAAAAACAGCCGGATCTTGCCGGGCGACTCGCCCGTCTTGTCCTCCAGCGTCAGGATGAGCACGTCGTCACCCTTATCGATGGCCAGAACTCTTGCGTCTTCCAGCAGGTCGACCTCTTCACTGAGCAACAGCTTGAACGGCGTCGAATCCAGCGAGTAACGGTCGCTCGTCTTCAGGTCGTGGTTCTCCACGGCAAGATATTCGCCGTCGGAAATGATCTTCAGACGGCTCGGCCGTCTGTAATCGAAGCGCACCTTGCCGGGGCGCTTGAAATAGAATTCTCCGGACTTTTGCTCGTTATTGGCATCAGTCTGGACGAATTCAGACTTGAACTTGTCGAGTTCATTGAAATAGGTGTTAATTTTCTCGACAACCTCAAGCGCCTCTTCGTCGGAGATTTCCTCTTCCTCCGCCTCCGGGCGGATGGTCGTGTCGGTCTCCCAGTCCCCGCCGAGCGCGCCAAGCGCGCCTTCTTGCGCGGGATCGGACGAGGTGCCGGCCGAGTCCTCCGCCGCGCTTTCGGCCTTGGCTGTCTTGCTCTTGGGCTCGTCGGAGTCCGGCGCTTCGGCGGCCGCGCTGTCCCCGGACCCGGCATCGTCCCGCTTCGCCTGCTCGTCGCCCGGCGTCGTCTTGGCGTGCGTCGAAGAGCCCGCTTCGGCCGGCGCCGCGACAAAGTTTGCCGCTGCCACGGCCAACAACGCCAAGGCCACCGCGCGGCCCGAATGCCGCCGCATCAAAGCTGCCCGAATGTCCCTCATAGCTTGCCTCAATCCATTCATGTTTCCGGTCGCCGGGTTGGCGGACGCAGGCTCCGCCCCGCATGTCATCCCATAGTCGCGTGAAGTACAAAAGCGTCAAATTGGCGACAGCGCGGCGAAACTGTCACGCGCCTTCACGCTCACCAACAAGAATGTCGCGCTTGCCGGCCCTGTTCGCCGGACTGATGATCCCTTCGTCTTCGAGCCGTTCGATAAGCGATGCGGCGCGGTTATAACCTATGCCCAGGCGGCGTTGCAAATAGCTGGTTGTGGCCCGGCGGTCGCGCTTGACGATCTCCACGGCTTCCTCGAACAGGTCGCCGCTGCCGGAACTGGTCTCGCCACTCAGGCGCGGATCAACCGGGTCGTCCTGCGCTTCAAGCACATCCGCACGGTAGTCCGGTGCGCCCTGCTGCTTCAGGTGGCGGACGACCTTTTCCAACTCCTCGTCCGCGACGAACGGGCCGTGAACGCGTATGACCCGCCCGCCGGCCGCCAGATGGAGCATGTCGCCCGCGCCGAGAAGCTGCTCCGCGCCCTGCTCGCCGATGATCGTGCGGCTGTCGATTTTCGATGAGACCTGAAAGCTGATCCGGCTGGGGAAGTTCGCCTTGATCGTGCCGGTGATGACATCGACGCTGGGGCGCTGCGTCGCCATGATGACGTGGATGCCCGCCGCGCGCGCCATCTGCGACAGGCGCTGCACGGCGAACTCGATGTCCTTGCCCGCGACCATCATCAGGTCGGCCATCTCGTCGATCACCACGACGATATAGGGCATCGGCTCGGCGTCGATATCCTCGTGCTCGTAGATGGGCTCGCCGGTCACGTCATCGAAGCCGGTATTCACCGTGCGCCCCAGCACGTCGCCCCGGGCACGCGCCTCGGCGACCCGCTGGTTGTAGCCCTGAACATTGCGCACGCCGATCTTGTGCATGCGTTCGTAGCGCCGGTTCATCTCCGCCACCGTCCATTTGAGCGCGGCGACCGCCTTCTTCGGATCGGTCACAACGGGCGTGAGCAGATGCGGGATGCCGTCATAGACCGACAGTTCCAGCATCTTCGGGTCGATCATGATGAACTTGCACTGGTCCGGCGGCAGCCGGTAGATCAGCGACAGGATCATCGCATTGATGCCCACCGACTTGCCGGAGCCGGTCGTCCCGGCGACCAGCAGATGCGGCATCCGCGCCAGATCGACGATCACGGGGGCGCCGCCGATGCTCTTGCCCAGCGCCAGCGCCAGCTTCGCCTGGCTGTTGCGGAACTCCGCCGATTCCAGCAGCGCGCGCAGATAAACCGTCTCGCGCGTGTCGTTGGGCAGTTCAATGCCGAGCGCGTCGCGGCCCGGAATGACCGAGACGCGCGCGGAGACCGCCCCCATCGAGCGGGCGATGTCGTCGGACAGGCCGATCACCCGTGAGGATTTCGTGCCGCGCGCCGGGCGCAATTCGTAAAGCGTTATGACCGGGCCGGGATGTACCTCGGTCACTTCGCCCTTCACGCCGAAGTCGCGCAGCGTGCCTTCGAGCTGCTCGGCGCGCCGCGTCAGTTCCTCGTCGCTCAACGTGTCCTGGACCGATGCGCCGCGCGGCTGCGCCAGAAGGCTGGCGGGCGGCAGCGTGAATCCGTGCCGGGGTGCGGACGGCGACGAACCGTTTGTGCGCGATGCGAAACTGGGCGCAGGTGCGGGGCGCGCTGATGGCTGCGGCGCCTGTTGCGTCTCATGGGCGCGATAATGCGCCGCCCAGGTCTGCGAGGTATCGGGCGCGGAGCGCTGCGGCCGAAGCGAATCGAAGAACGGCTCTACCCGCTCGCTTTCCAGTTCGGGAGCATCTCGAGCCAACGCCTCCTGCGCCGGCGCACCGCGCCGGCCGATTCGGCGCAGCCGCCGGCGCAATTTCCCGCGGGTCCCATCCGCTTCGGGCTCCGGCGCGGCAGGCTGCCAGTCCTCACTCATCCAGAACTCACGCGGTCCGTACCGCACCGCCTCCGGCTCCGGCTTCTGATCGGGCATGACGCCCCCCAAGCCCGCGAAGCCGCCGTCGGGCCGCGGCGCAAACGGCCGGTAAGACCGCCGGTTTTCCAGAAGCACCGCCAGATCGCCGAGACGCAGACCGCTCGCCGTCAGGATCGCCCAGATTCCGGCCACCCCGGTCACCACTCCGGCGGCCACCTCGACGAACCGCTCGGGAATGAAGCCCAGCGCAGAGAGGCAGGCGATCATCAGGAAATCGCCCATTATGCCGCCGAGTCCGTGCGCCAATGGCCATGTCTCCGGCGCGGACACCGCGCTCAGGCTCGTGGCGATGAGTGCGACCGCAAGCAACCAGATGACGGCCATGAGCCGCAGCGGCCCCAGCAGCCTCTCCGTGGCGAGCCGGAATCCGAGCGCGGCGACGGGCAGGAAAAACGCCACGGCGGCCAGCCCCACCGACTGGATCATCAGGTCGGCCACAACTGCACCCGGCACGCCCAGCAGGTTGTCGGGTGAGCGTTCCGTGATGTGGTTGAGGCTCGGATCGGTGATCGACCAGGTCAGCAGGCTCGCCCACCCCGCCAGCGCCAGCGACAGCACCGTGATGCCCAGCCCGCGCCGCGACAGCCGGACAAGCGCGGCTTCCATCGACGCGGGCAGGAGACGCCGCGGCTGTCGGGAGACGGTATGCGTGGCCATGAGTCCGCTCGCTGTCCCATCGCGGGGCAGCGATGGGAGAAAACGTAAATTCGCGGTAACACTCTGCCAGCGCAGGGTTGCCAAATGGTTTCGCGTCTCGGGGAATTTTGCGCTTTTTTTTGCGCGAATTTGATCAGGACAGGAGCGGGACGATCCGGGAAAGTGCCGCTTCCGTCGCGAAAATGTCGCCGACCAGCGCGAGACGTGTCCGCTCCGCGCCGGGAACCGTCCCACCGGATTCCATCGCCAGATAGCCGCCGGGGATCACCTTCACGCCGGCCTCGCGCCACAGTCGCAGCGCGGCCTGCTCGCCGCCGCCGAGCGCGGAGACATCCAGCCAGAGGAAGAAGCCGCCCTCGGGCACGCTCGCCGCCCCGAAGGCGGCATCTGCCAACGCGAATTTCTCGCGGTAGAGCGCCCGGCTGGCTTCGACATGCGCCTCGTCCGCCCAGAGCGCGGCGGAAGCGTGCTGGACCGGCAGCGGCATCTGCGGGCAGGCGACATTGCGGAAGGCGGCAAAGCGGGCGACGAAGTCGGGATCGCCCGCGCAGAAACCCGAGCGCAGCCCGGGCACGTTGGAGCGTTTCGACAGGGAGTTGAAGGCCAGCACATTGGCGAAGCTGCCGGTCTCTGCCGCCACCTCCAGCACGCCGGACGGCGGCGCAGCGCTGTAAATCTCCGAATAGCACTCGTCGAGAAACAGCATGATGTCGAAGCGCCGCGCCAGCGCGATCAGCTCGCGCAGATAGCCCTCGCTGGCCACGACGCCCTGGGGGTTGGCCGGCGAGGCAAGGAAGATCGCGGCGGTGCGCGCCAGCATGTCCTCGGGGAAGGCGGTGAAATCGGGCAGGAAGCCGGTCTCCCCGGTTGCGGGCAGGAAATGCGGCTCGGCCCCGCCGACGAGCGCGCCCGCGGCGTAGGCCTGATAGAACGGATTCGGGATCAGCACCACTGGCTTCGCGGCATCGGGCTTGCGCGCCAGCGCCAGAAACGTGGCGGAAAACAGCCCCTCGCGCGAGCCGGACAGCGGCAGGACATGCGCATCCGGGTCGATCCGCCCGTCCAGCGCGGGATAGCGCCGCCCGTGCCAGTCCGCGATGGCGCGGCGCAGTGCCTCCGTTCCGCGGATCGGCGGATAAGGCTGCCAGTCCTCGGCGCTTTCATGGATGATATCCGCGATGAAGGCGGGCATCGGGTGGCGCGGGGCGCCGATGCTCATGTCGATCGGCGCCGCCCCCGGCTCGATCCCGTCGAGCAGGCCGCGCAGCCGCTCGAACGGCGAGCGCACCAGCGCGCCGAGGTCATCCGCCATCAGATCAGGCCCAGCTTGCGCATCCGCGAGCGGATCGCGCCCGGCTTGCGGCCCAGCGTATCGGCGATCTGGCCGATCGGTGCTCCCTTCTCGAAGGCCGCGCGCAGCCGGTCCTCCTCGTCGCGGCTCCAGGGCTGGTACGCCTTGCTGCGCGCGCCGCGCGTATTGCCGAAGCGCGGCGCGGCGGGTGCTGGCGTTCGCCCGCCGGCCTCGCGAACGAATTCGTCCTGCAAACGGCCGATCTCCGCACGCTCCATGCGCTCATGCGTGCGCAGGGCAGCGTCGGAGGCGTGACGGAACTCCTCGTCCTTTTCCAGCGCCTGCGGATGCACGCGCAGCGCCCGTTCGTTCCAGCCCACCAAGTGCAGCCCATCCAGCGCGCGCACGCGCGACAGCGCCACATAGCCCTGCCCGTAATCGAAGGCGTGGGACAGGTCCACCGCCGCCGCGTCGAGCGACATGCCCTGGCTCTTGTGCACCGTGATCGCCCAGGCGAGGCGCAGCGGCACCTGCGCGATCTTGGCTGCGGATTTGCCGTCCTCCTCCATCTGCCACTCGACCGGCTCGGCGGCCACCTTGCGGCCCTCGCGCGTGCGCACGAGCGGATAGCCCTTGTCGTCGTCGAAGCCGGTGACGACGCCGAGCGTGCCGTTGACGTAGCGCCCGCCGGGATCGTTCTTCACGAACATCACAGCCGCGCCTTCCTTCAGCTCCAGTTCCTCGCCGGTGAGGCAGCCGCGCTTGAGCGCGGAGACCAGCGGGTCCGGGCCGCGAGAGGTCATGTCGAACCGGCGTCCCTCGCCCGGCACATCGGCCAGCCGCGCGAGATTGATGCGGTCCACGTCGCGGTTATGCGTGTAAAGCCGGGTGAGGTCGCGCGGCAGGTCGTCCGGATCGGTGCGGCGTTCGGCCAGCGCCTTGCGCTCGGCGGAGCCGACGGCGTCGGCGCGGATCGCGCTCAGGAGTTCGAGAAAGCCGCCATCGCTCTGGCGGTATTGCTCATGCAGGTAACACACCGTCGGATCGAGTTCGCGCCAGGCCTGCGATCCATGCGCGAACAGCGGCCCGTCCTCGGGCGCGTCCAGCCCAAGACCGCCCGGCGCAACCTCGTCCTTGCGCGTGACCGGCGGGATCTGGAAGAAGTCCCCGACCAGCACGACCTGCAAGCCGCCGAACGGCGCGGGCGAGCCGCGTACATGCCGGCAGACCATATCCACCGCGTCCAGCACCTCCGGCCCGAGCATCGAGATTTCGTCGATGATGAGCACCGCTGCGGCGCGGATGCGCCGGGCCGTGTAGCGGTTCTCCGCGATGCGTTCGACCGCGCCGCGCGCCAGCGGCAGGCGCACGCCGATCCCGCTCCAGGAATGGATCGTGCGGCCGTGAATATGCGTCGCGGCGATGCCCGTCGAGGCGGTGATCGCCGGCTCCAGCCCACTCCGGCGCAGATAATCCACGTAGGTGTTGACGGTGTGAGTCTTGCCGCTGCCCGGCTCGCCCGTCAGGAAGACGGAAACGCCGGTCTTCAGGATGTCGAGGGCTTCGTCCTGTTTCATGCGTCCATCGTGCTGGAAATTGCCGAAGCGGAGCCTATCTGCGGGCCAGCGGGTTGGCAATTGCGCGCGTGTTCGCGCGATGGTCGGCGAAAGGCCGGCGCCTGCAACGGAGACGCGAGTGCCTTGCTGTCTGTTCGGGCACTGTCAAGCAAATTTTTTTGATTTTTCCGCTTCACAAGCGAAAAAGTTCTGTGCTATGGTCTTTGTGTCGATCGGATAAGCCAATCACCATCGGTAGTGCCCCCCCGTCTAGCCGACGGCTTATCCGTTCCCGCGCCGGCATCCCTCCCGGCGCACCGCGTAGTAACGCACATTAGCGCCCAACCATCGCCGGGGTTGGGCGCTTTTTTTTGTTTGCCCGCCCGCGCCGTGCCGGATTAGAAGCGGAGTCCCGCTTTTCAGGCACGTTATCGGCATGATCCTCCGGCTCGCAACATGGAACATCAACTCGGTGCGCCTGCGCCTGCCGCTGGTGCAGCGCTTCGTGGCGGAATACCGGCCCGATGTGCTGTGCCTGCAGGAAACCAAGTGCCCGAACGACCTGTTTCCACTCGGCCAGTTGGCTGAACTGGGGCTGTCTCACGCGGAACTTCACGGCGAAAAAGGCTATAACGGCGTGGCGGTGCTCTCGCGCCTGCCGATGAGCCGTGTCGTCGCCGAAGACCTCGACGAGAGCGGTCACACCCGGCACATCGCCGTCCGGCTGGCGGCGCCGGGGGTGCAGCCGGTTCTCCACAACTTTTATGTCCCCGCGGGCGGCGACATTCCCGACCCGGACGCCAACCCGAAGTTCCGGCAGAAGCTCGACTATCTTCAGGCGATGACGCGCTGGCTCGCCAACCCCGCGACCGATGAAGGGCCGACGATCCTGGCGGGCGATCTGAACGTCGCGCCGCTGGAAACCGACGTCTGGTCCCACAAGCAGATGCTGAAGATCGTCAGCCACACGCCCGTCGAGGTCGACCATCTCACGGCGGTCCAGAACACGCGCCCCTGGCTGGACGCGGTGCGCCGCTTCGTGCCGCCGGAGGAAAAGCTCTATACGTGGTGGAGCTACCGGGCGCGGGACTGGCGCGCCTCGGACCGCGGCCGGCGGCTCGACCATATCTGGACGACGCCGGACCTGGAGGCGCGGGCGAAGGGCGTCGAGGTCGTCAAGGACGCCCGCGGCTGGGACAAGCCCTCCGACCACGTGCCGGTCATCCTTGATATCGATCTGGGATAACGCGCTGTCCGATCTGTCCGAGCCACGTCACTGCAAGACCCTCTGTCGTCCCGTGCGCGGATTCTTGGCTTTTCGAGCCACATTGGTCGCTTCGCGCCCAATGAAGCTTACAGCATCGGGCGATAAATCCGGATCGTCCGATGCTGTAGGCGCGGGATCGCGGGCCCGGATGGCCCGGGGAAACCAAGAATGACGCGGCGCAGACACGGGACCGCTCTCGGCTGGCACAACCCGGTCCCGGGTCGGCAGCGCACCACTGC